>NZ_DFMB01000057.1:0-27896 GCF_002375325.1 Marinobacter sp. UBA3604 | reverse complement strand
TGTCTACCGGATGAATACCAGCGTCCTGGAAGGGATGAACAACAAGATTTAGGTCATCAAACGGATGGCCTATGGCTACCGGGACAACGACTACTTCTTCCTTAAGATAAAAGCAGCGTTTCCCGGTAAAGTGCGATGAACCAGAAAAAAGGGGGCGGGGTTTTAGCCCGCCCCAACAACTCTCAGGATCGAGAGGGGAATACGCTTACCTTTCAAACTGTTCAGTGATGCGTAGCCTGGCCTTTCGTGAACATTTCGTGGGCATGGGCAATGGTGTGTTCGGTCATATCCACACCACCGAGCATTCTTGCCACTTCGCTGACCCTGCCATTGTCGTCCAATGACTCGATCTTCGAGTAAGTGGCGTCTGATTCCGTAAACTTGCTGACGAACAGGTGCTGATGGCACTGGGCCGCTACCTGGGCAAGATGCGTGACGCACAACACCTGTCCATTACTGCCCAGGCTGCGAAGCAAGCGACCAACCACTTCGGCGGTGCCGCCACCAATGCCTACATCCACCTCGTCAAAGGCCAGTGTTGGTGTGGTGGAAGTTTGCGCAACCACCACCTGAATGGCCAGGCTGATGCGTGAGAGTTCGCCACCCGAGGCTACCTTGGCTAGCGGACGTGCGGGCTGGCCCGGGTTGGCGCTGACCAGGAATTCAATGTCTTCCAGGCCGTGGGGCGCAGGCTCGTCGCCTTTGTTGCGGCTCAGGTGGGTTACGAACTGGACCGCTGGCATGCTCAGTTGGGCGAGCTCCTCCGCGATGCGCTGATCGAGGTTGGCAGCAGCCTGTTGGCGTGCGTTCGACAACTCGGTGGCCAGGGTATTGAAGTGGCTTCGCTGTTCTTCCAGTTCCGCCTCCAGCTTCTCAACGCTGCCCTCGCCGTCGTCCAGCGATGCCAGTTCGGCACTCAGGCTCTGGTGGAATTCCGGGAGTGTCTCCGGTGTGATGCGGTGCTTGCGGGCCATCTGGTAAATGGCACTCAGACGCTCTTCCACTTCGGCCAGTCGGGCTGGGTCGGCGTCGTAATCTTCCACAAAGTGGCGCAGGTTGTCGCCAGCCTCGGTGATCTGAATCTGGGCTTCATTCAGCATCTGGATGGTTTCCGTCAGTGCCGGTACCTCCACCGGCAACTGCTCCAGTTGCTGTAAAGCCTGGCGCACCAGATCCGCTGCGCTATTCTCATCTTCCGTGCATAGCAGGGTAGCCTGATGGCTGTTGTGTAGCACCGTGTCGGCATGGCTGAGCCGTTCCTGTTCTTTCTCCAGCTCTGCCTGCTCTCCGTCTTCCAGCGCCAGGCGATCCAGTTCTTCTACCTGGTAGCGCAGTAGCTGCAGGCGGGCTTCTGTCTCATCGGCATTCTGCTGGCGTTCGGTCAGCCGCTGGCGGGTTTTGTGCCAGGCTTTCCATGCATCCCTGGTTTGCTCTCCCAACGCTTCTGCGCCAGCGAACTCGTCCAGCAGTTTGCGGTGGGTCTCCTTGCGCAGCAGGGACTGGTGCTGGTGCTGGCTGTGGATGTCCATCAAGGCGCTGCCCAGATCTTTCAGGTGGGCAAGGGGGCAGGGCTGGCCGTTGATGTAGGCGCGAGAGCGGCCATCCTTGCTGATCACTCGGCGCAGGATGCACTCGTTGTCGTCGTCGAGCTCATGGTTTTCCAGCCATTGCCGGGCTTCGGCAATGCGGGACACGTCGAAGGTGGCGGTGATGTCGGCGCGTTTGGCACCGTGGCGCACGGCACCAGCGTCGGCGCGCCCGCCCATGGCCAGGCCGAGGGCGTCCAGGACAATGGATTTGCCGGCACCGGTCTCTCCGGTCAGTGCCGTCATACCCTTTCCAAACTGAAGTTCGACCCGCTCGGCAATGGCGTAATTGGAAACAGTGAGCTGTGTGAGCATGCAGAGGTCCTCCGCTCAATTCCTGAATACTGTGATTACATACAGTGACTGTGAATATATACAGGGTTTTTCCTGTTTGCAAACATCGGCTGGCGAATTTGTGAATGAATGAGGTGCGCAACGGTTGAAACATCCGATACGGGCCCCATATCCGTTCGCAAACATGTTTTTTTCGGCCCATGGCGGTCGGAAACCAAACGTTAACCGGCCGGTCGTCTGGCCGCCGACGATCAAGCAGGAGTAGTCATGAGCGCTGACGAGAATCGTAACGAACAGGTGGAAGAAGAGTTGAAAGACACTGCGGAAGCCGCTCCCGAGGAAGAAACGGCGACGGAAGACAGTGCCGAAGCCGCTCCGGAAAGCGAAGTTGAGGCCCTGAAGGCCCAGGCGCAGGAGTTTCAGGAGCAGATGTTGCGTTCCCAGGCGGAGATGCAGAATGTTCGCCGTCGCGCTGAGATCGATGTGGAGAAAGCCCACAAATTCGCGCTGGAGAAGTTTGTGAAGGAGCTTCTGCCGGTCGCTGACAGCCTTGAAAAGGCGGTTGAGAGCACCGAGGGACACGAAGAGTCCGGCGAGCTGGTGGCGTCCATAAGGGAGGGGGTCGAAATGACCCTGAACCTGTTTATGAATAGCCTCAAGAAATTCAATGTTGAGCAGCTTAACCCCGTGGGTGAGCCGTTTGATCCCCAGCAGCACGAGGCCATGTCCATGGTGCCGGCACCTGATGCCGAGCCCAACAGTGTGGTGGCTGTGGTCCAGAAGGGCTACACCCTGAACGATCGCCTTGTTCGTCCCGCGATGGTGGTGGTCGCCAAGGCTGAAGACGCGCCAAAAATCGACGAGCAGGCTTGAAAAGCAGATTAAAGCGCCAATATAGCCAGTAAACAGGCGGCGCACCGGGACTCCGGGGCAACTTTCAAGGCAGCCGGAACTGAATTGAACAACCGAATTGGAGTAATTGCATGAGTAAGATCATTGGTATCGACCTGGGAACCACAAACTCCTGTGTAGCCATTATGGATGGCGACAAGGTCAAGGTTATCGAAAACGCCGAGGGTGATCGCACTACCCCGTCCATCGTGGCGTATACCGAAGACGGTGAAACGCTGGTAGGTCAATCTGCCAAGCGCCAGGCGGTCACCAACCCGAACAACACCCTCTACGCCATCAAGCGTCTGATCGGTCGTCGCTTTGAAGACGACGTGGTCCAGAAAGACATCAAGATGGTGCCGTACAAGATCGCCAAGGCAGACAACGGTGATGCCTGGGTCGAAGTGAAAGGCGAGAAGATGGCGCCGCCGCAGGTGTCTGCGGAAATCATCAAGAAGATGAAGAAAACCGCAGAAGACTATCTGGGCGAGAAAGTGACCGAAGCGGTTATCACCGTGCCGGCCTACTTCAACGACAGCCAGCGTCAGGCCACCAAAGACGCCGGCAAGATCGCTGGTCTGGACGTGAAGCGGATTATCAACGAGCCAACTGCTGCTGCGTTGGCCTATGGTCTCGACAAGAAGAGCGGTGACCGTACTGTTGCTGTTTATGACCTGGGTGGTGGCACCTTCGACATCTCCATCATCGAGATCGCCGATGTGGACGGTGAGCACCAGTTCGAAGTGTTGGCCACCAACGGCGACACCTTCCTGGGTGGTGAAGACTTTGACATGAAGCTGATCGAGTATCTTGCCGATCAGTTCAAGAAAGACAGTGGCATTGACCTGCGTGGCGACTCGTTGGCGATGCAGCGACTGAAGGAAGCGGCTGAGAAGGCGAAGATTGAGCTTTCCAGCAGCCAGCAGACCGATGTGAACCTGCCTTACGTGACGGCAGACGCCAGTGGTCCCAAGCACATGAACGTGAAAGTGACTCGTGCCAAGCTGGAGTCACTGGTTGAAGAGCTGGTCGAGCGCAGTCTCGCGCCGTGCCGCACCGCGCTGGAAGATTCCGGTGCCAAGATCGGTGAAATCGACGAAGTCATCCTGGTCGGCGGTCAGACCCGCATGCCGATGGTTCAGGAAAAAGTGAAGAACTTCTTCGGTAAGGAAGCGCGTAAGGACGTGAACCCGGATGAAGCTGTAGCCATGGGTGCTGCCATCCAGGCGGCCGTGCTCTCCGGTGATGTGAAAGACGTTCTGCTGCTGGACGTTACCCCGCTGACCCTGGGTATCGAAACCATGGGTGGCGTGGCGACACCGCTGATCGACAAGAACACCACGATCCCGACCAAGAAGTCGCAGACTTTCTCCACTGCGGATGACAATCAGACTGCAGTGACCATTCACGTGGTCCAGGGTGAGCGGAAGCAGGCGACACAGAACAAGTCACTGGGTCGCTTCGACCTGGCGGACATTCCGCCGGCGCCCCGTGGTACGCCGCAGATCGAAGTCACCTTCGATATCGATGCCAACGGTATCCTGAACGTGTCGGCCAAAGACAAGGCGACCGGTAAAGAGCAGTCCATCGTCATCAAGGCGTCTTCAGGTCTGAACGACGACGAAATCGAGAAGATGGTTCAGGACGCGGAAGCCAACGCCGACGAGGATCGCAAGTTCGAAGAGCTGGTCCAGGCCCGCAACCAGGGTGACGCGATGGTCCATACCGTGCGCAAGACCCTGGCCGATGCTGGCGACAAAGTGTCTGACAGCGAGAAAGAGTCTATCGAAGCTGCGATCAAGGAGCTGGAAGAAGCTCTGGCTGGTTCTGACAAGGACGACATCGAGGCCAAGACTCAGAAGCTGACGGAAGCGTCTTCTGAAATGGCCCAGAAGATGTACGCGGATCAGGCAGAGCAGGCGCAGCAGGCCGGGGGCGAAGAGTCTGCCCAGTCCGGTTCCAGCGACGACGCCGTTGATGCCGAGTTTGAAGAAGTCAAAGACGACGACAAGCGATAAAACTTAAGATCATCAGGCAGTTGGAAAACGCGGGAGCTCTTCCGCGTTTTCCTCGTTTTACCAACAGGGTTTTAGAGCATGGCCAAGCGCGACTATTACGAGATTCTCGGGGTGTCCCGGGAAGCGGATGAAAAAGAGATCAAGCGAGCCTACCGCAAGCTTGCGATGAAGTATCATCCTGACCGGAATCCGGATGATGAGGACGCCGATCATAAGTTCAAGGAAGCCAGTGAAGCTTATGAAATACTCTCCGATTCCTCCAAGCGCGCAGCCTACGACCAGTTTGGCCACGCCGGTGTTGATGGCTCTGCCGGCGGCGGATTCGGAGGAGGCGGCGGTGGTGCCAGCTTCTCCGACATCTTTGGCGATGTGTTTGGTGATATCTTTGGTGGCGGTCGCGGTGGCCGCAATACGCGCGGGGCTGACCTGCGTTACACCCTGGAGTTGGACCTGGAAGAGGCGGTAAAAGGCAAGACCGTCCAGATCCGGATTCCTGGCCACACCGAGTGCAACACCTGTGACGGTTCCGGGGCCGAGAAGGGCTCACGGCCGGAGGCTTGTGGTACCTGTAATGGCATGGGTCAGGTACGGATGCAGCAGGGCTTCTTCACTGTGCAGCAGGCGTGTCCTACTTGTCGTGGTTCCGGCAAGATTATCAAGAACCCGTGTAAGAAGTGTCACGGTGCCGGTCGCATCCAGGAAGAGAAAACGCTGTCCGTCAAGGTGCCGCCGGGCGTGGATACCGGTGATCGTATTCGTCTCTCCGGTGAAGGCGAGATGGGTGTTGAAGGTGGGCCTTCCGGTGACCTCTATGTGCAGGTCGCGGTTCGAGAGCATTCCATCTTTACCCGTGATGGTCGCAACCTCTATTGCGAAGTGCCTATCAGCATCGTGGATGCCAGTCTCGGTGGCGAACTTGAAGTGCCGACGCTCGATGGTCGCGTTAAGCTGAAGATTCCACCGGAGACTCAGACCGGCAAGCTGTTCCGTTTGCGGAACAAGGGCGTTAGCCCGGTTCGTGGTGGTCCGTCCGGTGATTTGCTGTGTCGCGTGGTTGTGGAAACTCCGGTTAACCTCACCAAGCGTCAGAAAGAGTTGTTGGAAGAATTCCAGAAGACCCTGGACGGTGGCGATGGCAACCAGCACGGTCCGCGAAAAACCTCCTGGTTTGAAGGTGTGAAAAGCTTCTTCGACGAAATGAAATTCTGAGGGCAGACGTGATGAGGGTAGCAGTCATCGGCGCCGCAGGGCGCATGGGCAAAGTGTTGATCGAAGCCGTTGACGGAACTGAAGGCCTGGAACTTGGCGCGGCAGTTGTCGAACCAGGCAGTAGTCTTATCGGCGCCGACGCCGGTGAAATGACCAGCATTGGTAAGACTGGCGTCAAGATGGCTGGCAGCCTCGCCGAAGTGAAGGATGATTTCGACGTGCTCATCGACTTCACCTTCCCGGATCTGACCCTGGAAAACGCGGAATTCTGTAAAACCAACGGCAAAATGATCGTGATCGGCACCACCGGTCTGACCGACGCCGAGAAAGAACAGCTCGCCGTTGCCGCCGAAAAGGCCCCGGTGGTGTTTGCCCCCAACATGAGTGTGGGCGTCAACGTCACCCTCAACCTGCTGCGCACCGCCGCTGCAGCCCTGGGTGACGACTACGACGTGGAAATCATCGAAGCCCACCACCGCCACAAGAAAGACGCGCCGTCGGGTACGGCCTTGCGAATGGGCGAAGTTGTCGCTGATGCCCTCGGTCGAGACCTAAAGGAATGTGCTGTCTACGGCCGTGAAGGCTTTACCGGGGAGCGTACCCGCAAGGAGATCGGCTTCGAAACCATTCGGGCCGGCGATGTGGTTGGTGATCATACCGTTCTGTTCGCCACTGAGGGCGAGCGCATCGAAATTACCCACAAAGCCAGCAGCCGGATGACGTTTGCCAAAGGTGCGATGCGTGCGGCATTGTGGTTGGAAGGTAAGCTGGCCGGGTTGTACGACATGCAGGATGTGTTGGGGCTGAAGTAGCGACGAGCAAGATTTCGCGTGGACACAAACTGCCATATTTCGTACAATAAGGCGGTTTAACTGCACCAAGCGTAGCTTTGACAACGCTCAACAGAAAAAGCGGGACGGAGTTCAACTCCCTCTCGCTTTTTTGCGACCTGAATTTGCGCTTGCGTTCCTGTTCGTGACGAACCTGTACGCCACTCGATGAGGATACAAGCCTTGAGTACACCTGCCATCCTTGCACTCGCAGACGGAAGCCTGTTTTACGGCACCGCCATTGGCGCTGAAGGGGAAACCAGCGGAGAGGTGGTGTTCAACACCGCCATGACCGGTTATCAGGAGATCCTGACCGACCCGTCCTACTCCCGCCAGATTGTCACCCTCACATACCCTCACATCGGCAGCACCGGTGTGAATGAAGAAGACATCGAATCCGATCGCGTCCAGGCCGCCGGCCTGATAATCCGTGATCTGCCCCTGCTGGTGAGCAACTGGCGCAGCACCGGCTCGCTACAGGACTACCTGCGCGACAACAATATCGTCGGCATTGCCGATATCGATACCCGTCGCCTGACCCGAATCCTGCGGGATAAAGGGTCCCAGAATGGCGCCGTGGTCGCCGGCGCAGACGCCACGGCCGAGCGTGCTCTGGAGCTGGCCAACGCTTTTCCGGGCCTGAAAGGCATGGATCTGGCGAAGGAAGTCACCTCGGAAAAAACCTGGACCTGGAGCCAGAGTGAGTGGGATATCGAAAGTGGCTATGGCGAGCGCACCGAATCAAAATTCAAGGTCGTCGCCTGGGACTACGGTGTGAAGCTCAACATCCTGCGCATGTTGGCCAGTCGCGGCTGTGATATCACTGTTGTGCCAGCCCAGACCCCCGCTGCCGATGTGCTGGCGATGAATCCCGATGGTGTTTTCCTGTCCAACGGCCCCGGCGACCCAGAGCCATGTGACTACGCCATCAGCGCCATTCGCGATGTGCTGGAGACCGACATTCCGGTTTTCGGCATCTGTCTTGGCCACCAGTTGCTGGCCCTGGCCAGCGGGGCCAAGTCCATCAAGATGGGGCATGGCCACCATGGCGCCAACCATCCGGTACAGAACATCGCCGATGGTACCGTGATGATTACCAGTCAGAACCACGGATTTGCGGTGGACGAAACCAGCCTGCCGGACAATCTGGAGGCGACCCACAAATCCCTGTTCGACGGTTCTCTGCAGGGAATCCGCCGTACCGACAAGCCAGCCTACAGTTTTCAGGGTCACCCGGAGGCGAGCCCCGGCCCGCACGACGTAGCGCCGTTGTTTGATGAATTTATCCGCCTGATGGAGGCACGTTGATGCCAAAGCGTACCGACATTAAAAGCATTCTGATCCTGGGCGCGGGCCCCATCGTGATCGGGCAGGCGTGCGAGTTTGACTACTCTGGAGCCCAGGCCTGTAAAGCCCTGCGTGAAGAGGGGTACCGGGTTATTCTGGTGAACTCCAACCCGGCCACGATCATGACCGACCCGGTAATGGCCGATGCCACCTACATCGAGCCCATCACCTGGAAGACCGTTGCCAAGATCATCGAGAAAGAGCAGCCGGATGCATTGCTGCCTACCATGGGTGGTCAGACAGCCCTGAACTGCGCTTTGGACCTCGAAAAGCACGGCGTTCTGGCTGAGCATGGTGTGGAAATGATCGGCGCCAACGCCGACACCATCGATAAAGCTGAAGACCGTGATCGTTTTGACAAGGCCATGAAGAAGATTGGCCTGGAGTGCCCTCGCGCCACGATCGCCCATTCCATGGCGGAAGCCTGGGAAGTGGCCAACGACATCGGATTTCCCTGCATCATCCGCCCGTCCTTCACCATGGGTGGTTCCGGCGGCGGTATTGCCTACAACCGCGACGAATTCGAGGAAATCTGCACCCGTGGTCTGGACCTGTCGCCGACCAACGAGTTGCTGATCGATGAGTCCCTGATTGGCTGGAAAGAGTACGAGATGGAAGTTGTCCGCGACAAAAACGACAACTGCATCATCGTCTGCGCCATTGAAAACTTTGACGCGATGGGCGTGCACACCGGTGACTCCATCACCGTCGCGCCGGCCCAGACGCTCACCGACAAGGAATATCAGATCATGCGGAACGCCTCTCTGGCGGTACTGCGTGAGATCGGTGTGGAAACTGGCGGTTCCAACGTGCAGTTTGGCGTAAACCCGGACAACGGCCGTGTCGTCGTCATCGAAATGAATCCCCGGGTGTCGCGTTCTTCGGCGCTGGCGTCCAAGGCAACGGGTTTTCCGATTGCCAAGGTGGCGGCCAAGCTGGCGGTGGGTTACACCCTTGATGAACTGCGCAATGAAATCACCGGTGGTGTTACTCCGGCCTCGTTCGAGCCCAGCATCGACTATGTGGTCACCAAGATTCCGCGCTTCACCTTCGAGAAGTTCCCCCAGGCTGATGCGCGCCTGACCACCCAGATGAAATCCGTGGGTGAGGTGATGGCCATCGGTCGTACCTTCCAGGAGTCGCTGCAGAAGGCCATGCGTGGTCTGGAAGTGGGCTCCGACGGTTTTGAAGAGAAGGTCGACCTAAGCACCACCGACGGCCAGGAAACCCTCACCCAGGAACTGAATGTGCCTGGAGCCGAGCGCCTTTGGTACATCGGCGATGCCTTCCGAGCCGGGATGACCGTGGAAGAAGTGTTCAACAACACCCATGTAGATCCATGGTATCTGGTACAGATCGAAGACCTGATCAAAGAAGAGGCTGCCCTCAAATCCGCCGGCAAGGCGGATATTGATCGCGATACGCTGTTCCGCCTCAAGCGCAAAGGGTTCTCCGATGCGCGCTTGGCCAAGCTGCTCAGCATTTCTGAAGTCAGCTTGCGCAAGCTGCGCCATGATCTGGACATTCGCCCGGTCTACAAGCGGGTGGATACCTGCGCGGCTGAATTTGCCTCATCAACCGCCTACATGTATTCGTCCTATGAGGAAGAGTGTGAGGCGGGTGCCTCTGATCGCGAGAAAATCGTTGTCATTGGCGGTGGCCCCAACCGCATCGGTCAGGGTATTGAGTTTGATTATTGCTGTGTTCACGCCGCCCTCGCTATGCGCGACGATGGTTATGAAACCATCATGATCAACTGCAACCCGGAAACCGTTTCCACCGACTACGACACCTCGGATCGGCTCTACTTCGAGCCCATTACCCTGGAAGACGTGCTGGAAATCATCCACGTCGAAAAACCCAAGGGCGTGATTGTCCAGTACGGCGGCCAAACCCCGCTGAAGCTGGCCCGTGGCCTGGAAGCGGCGGGTGTGCCGATTATCGGTACCAGCCCGGATGCCATCGACCGCGCCGAAGACCGGGAGCGTTTCCAGCAGATGATCGGCCGCCTCGGCCTGATTCAGCCGGAGAATGCCACCGTGCGCAGCCACGAAGAAGGCATCCTGGCGGCTCGCGAGATTGGTTATCCGCTGGTGGTACGCCCCTCCTACGTGCTGGGTGGTCGGGCCATGGAAATCGTCTATGACGAGGAGGAGCTGGTTCGCTACATGCGCAATGCCGTGCTGGTCTCCAACGACAGCCCGGTGCTGCTGGATCACTTCCTCAACGCCGCCATCGAGGTGGACATTGACGCCATCAGCGACGGCAAGGACGTGGTCATCGGTGGCATCATGCAGCACATTGAGCAAGCGGGCGTGCACTCCGGTGATTCCGCCTGTTCCCTGCCGCCCTACACCCTGCCGAAAGACGTGCAGGATGAAATGCGCGAAGCGGTACGGAAGATGGCCATTGAGCTGGATGTTATCGGCCTGATGAACGTGCAGCTGGCCTGGCAGGGTGGCGAGATCTACGTGATCGAGGTGAACCCGCGGGCGTCCCGTACCGTGCCGTTTGTGTCCAAGGCCATCGGTGTGTCACTGGCCAAGGTGGCGGCCCGTTGCATGGCTGGCAAGTCACTGGCAGAGCAGGGCTTCACTCAGGAAATTGTGCCGACTTACTATTCCGTCAAGGAATCGGTGTTCCCGTTCAACAAATTCCCGGCAGTGGATCCCATCCTGGGGCCGGAAATGAAGTCCACCGGTGAGGTGATGGGTATTGGTGACAGCTTTGACGAAGCCTTCGCCAAGGCGGCCCTGGCCTCCGGTGAGCGCCTGCCGGCCAAGGGTACGGCCTTCATGTCCGTACGGGACGTCGACAAGCCCGGTGCCGCGAAAGTGGCACAGGATCTGATTGACGCCGGTTTCAAGGTGATTGCCACCACTGGTACCGCCAAGGCTCTGAAGCAGGCCGGGCTCACCGTTGATCGGGTGAACAAGGTTCGTGAAGGGCGTCCGCACATCGTGGACGCTATTAAAAATGGTCAGGTACAGCTGATTATTAACACCACCGAAGGTCGCAAGGCGATTTCCGACTCGGCACAGATTCGCCAGTCGGCCCTGCAGACCAAGGTAACCTATACAACGACACTGGCGGGCGGCGAAGCCTTCTGCAGGGCCATCAAGTTCGGGCCCGAGCGCACTGTGCGCCGCCTCCAGGATCTACACGCAGGAAAGTAAGACTATGGCTGACAGAGTACCCATGACAAAGGCGGGCGAAATCCGCCTACGTGAGGAACTTCAGAAACTGAAGTCCGAAGATCGTCCCCGGGTGATCGCGGCTATTTCCGATGCCCGCGAACACGGCGACCTGAAAGAAAACGCGGAATACCATGCCGCTCGGGAGCAGCAGAGCTTTATCGAAGGACGTATCCAGGAAATCGAGGGCAAGCTGTCCGCAGCCCAGGTAATCGACGTCAACAGCATCGAAAACACCGGCAAGGTGATCTTCGGCACCACCGTGCGAATGCTTAATGTCGATACCGACGAGCAGGTCAGCTACCAGATCGTTGGTGAGGATGAGGCAGATATCAAGGCCGGAAAGCTGTCCATTTCCTCGCCGATCGCGCGGGCGCTGGTGGGTAAAAGCGAGGGCGACGTGGTTGCCGTGCGAGTGCCTTCGGGGACCGTTGAGTATGAAATCGAGCAGGTAGAGCACATCTGACATTCGTCGGATGCGGATTCTGCAAACAAAAAGCCGGCTGCGAACAGCAGCCGGCTTTTTACATTGTGCGGTTCTAGCGTGCTGGCAGCGTCAGTGTTTCTGGCGCAGCAGGTTGGACAGCTTGGGGTTGGGCTTTTTCGCCCGGCGCAGGATCACGGCGATCTTGCCGATGGTCTGCACCAGCTCCGCACCGGCGGCTTCGCACAGGGCGGCAACGGCTTCCTGGCGGGTTTCGCGGTCTTGGCTGGCAACTTTGATCTTGATCAGCTCGTGGTCGTTCAGGGCCCGCTCGAGTTCCTCCTGAAGCCCTTCGGTCAGGCCCTTGTCGCCGACTATGATAACGGGCTTCAGGTTGTGGGCGATGCCCCGGTATTCCCGGCGCTGTTCCGGCGAAAGACTCATTATGTGATCTCTTTATGGGTGCGATTAATAAAACGTCAGCGGCGAAATGCTCGCCAATTCCGTATAATCGCGGGATTGTATCAGATCAATCGGCCGGTGAAATCGCCGTTACCACGTACCCAGATGATTGGAGGTCCAATTGGAGCGCTTTATGGAGGTAGGTCTTGGCTCGCTCGAAAACCAGTGACCGCTGGCTGAAGGAACATTTTGATGATGTCTGGGTCAAAAAGTCCCGGGAAGACGGCTATCGTTCGCGGGCCAGCTACAAGCTGATTGAGCTCGACAACAAAGACCGCCTGTTTCGGCCCGGGCAGACCGTTGTGGATTTGGGTGCCGCGCCTGGTGGCTGGTCCCAGGTGGCGGTAGAGCGGGTTGGTGACAATGGCACGGTGGTCGCCAGCGATATTCTCGAGATGAACCCGATTGCGGGTGTGGCGTTCGTTCAGGGCGATTTCACCGAGCAGTCAGTGCTGGACGAATTGCTGGATTTACTGGGTGATCGCCGCGCTGACGTTGTAATTTCGGATATGGCACCCAATATGAGTGGTATGGCAGCAGTGGATATTCCCAACGCCATGGGCTTGGTGGAGCTGGCGCTGGATATGGCTCAGCAAGTCCTGAAGCCCGGCGGCGTGTTTGTCGCCAAGGTATTTCAGGGAGAGGGATTTGATGCCCTGCTGGCTGAAATGCGTAAAAGTTTTGGCACCGTTGTCAGCAGGAAGCCTGACTCCTCCCGTGCAAGATCCAGGGAGATTTATCAGGTGTGCAAGGGATTTAAGGGCTGACCCGCCCCGGAACGGAATGACCGTGGGATTGACGCCCCCGCAGTGGTCGATACGGATAGGCCGATTCTGGTGGACGGGCGTACAATTGGTGTAAGGTGTCAGAAAAGGCTTTCTCCTGACGGGGCGATCCTTCAATTCACAGGTGACGATCCTTGAACGATATGGCAAAAAATCTGGTTCTCTGGCTGATTATAGCCGCCGTACTGCTGATGGTGTTTCAGAATTTCACGCCCACCACCAGCGGACAACAGGTCAATTATTCGCAGTTTGTGGAAATGGTGCAGGACGGACAGGTCCGTCAGGTCACCATTGACGGTCTGCAGGTTCAGGGTACCCGTGGTGACGGCTCCCAGTTCCAGACCATCCGCCCCCAGGTGTCCGACAACAAGCTGATGGATGATCTGCTGGCCAACAACGTGGAAGTCATCGGTAAGGAGCCGGAGCGTCAAAGTCTCTGGACCCAACTGTTGGTGGCTGCCTTCCCCATCCTTATCATTATCGCGCTGTTCGTATTTTTCATGCGACAGATGCAGGGCGGTGGCGGTGGCAAAGGGCCTATGTCCTTTGGCAAGAGTAAAGCCCGCCTGATGAGCGAGGATCAGATCAAAACCACCTTTGGTGACGTTGCCGGTGTCGACGAGGCCAAGGAAGACGTCAAGGAGTTGGTGGATTTCCTGCGGGATCCCAGCAAGTTCCAGCGTCTTGGTGGCAGTATCCCCAAGGGCGTACTGATGGTGGGTCAGCCGGGTACTGGTAAGACCCTGCTCGCCAAGGCGATTGCCGGCGAGGCCAAGGTGCCATTCTTCTCAATCTCCGGTTCGGACTTCGTGGAAATGTTCGTGGGCGTGGGTGCCTCTCGTGTCCGTGACATGTTCGAGCAGGCCAAGAAGCAGAGCCCCTGTATCATCTTCATCGACGAGATCGATGCCGTTGGCCGCCATCGTGGCGCTGGCATGGGTGGCGGTCACGACGAGCGTGAGCAGACACTGAACCAGTTGCTGGTAGAGATGGACGGCTTCGAGGGCAACGAAGGCGTTATCGTGATTGCCGCCACCAACCGTCCGGACGTACTGGACCCGGCGTTGCTCCGCCCGGGTCGCTTTGACCGCCAGGTCGTTGTCGGGCTGCCGGACATCATCGGTCGTGAGCAGATTCTCAAGGTTCACATGAAGAAAGTGCCTCTGGCCGATGGGGTGGAGCCTGTGTTGATTGCCCGTGGCACGCCCGGTTTCTCGGGTGCTGACCTGGCGAACCTGGTGAACGAAGCTGCGTTGTTTGCGGCCCGTCGTAACCAGCGTCTGGTTTCCATGGAAGAGTTTGAGCTCGCGAAAGACAAGATCATGATGGGCGCCGAGCGCAAATCCATGGTCATGAGCGAGAAAGAGAAGCGTAATACGGCATACCACGAGTCCGGTCACGCCATTGTCGGGCGTCTGATGCCTGAGCATGATCCGGTCTACAAGGTCAGTATTATTCCTCGCGGCCGCGCATTGGGTGTCACAATGTTCCTGCCAGAGGAAGACAAGTACAGCCACAGCAAGCGCTTCCTGATCAGTTCCATCTGCAGTCTGTTTGGTGGCCGTATTGCCGAAGAACTGACCCTTGGTTTCGATGGTGTCACCACCGGTGCTTCCAACGATATCGAGCGGGCAACCAGTCTGGCGCGTAATATGGTCACGCGTTGGGGGCTGTCGGAGAAGCTCGGCCCGCTGCAGTACGATACAGACAGCGAAGAGCCTTTCCTCGGTCGCTCTGCCGGTCAGGCGCAAACGGTCTATTCTCCGGAAACGGCGCAGCGTATCGATGAGGAAGTTCGCAATATCATCGACAGCTGTTATGAAAAGGCGAAGCAGTTGCTCGTCGATAACCGTGACAAGCTCGATCTGATGGCCGATGCCCTGATGAAATACGAGACCATCGACCGTTACCAGATTGATGACATCATGGAAGGTCGTGAGCCCCGTCCGCCGAAAGGTTGGGGTGATAGCGGTCCGTCCGGTGGTGTTCCGGCTGATGAGCCTGAGCAGGCGCCTGCTCCGAAGGGTTCCGACGACGGTCACCAACCGGGTGTTGGTCGACCGGCCGGTGAGCACTGAGCCAGGCTGGATACTGGTCCGATGTAGTTGAAGACTGAACGCCGCCCCTGACGGGGCGGCGTTTGTTTTTGCGGGTTGCGGAAAAGGTTGGTTATGCAGATGAACTTCGCGGGCAGGGCGCTGGACATGTCCAGTTGCCATGTGATGGGAATCCTGAACGTTACGCCGGACTCATTTTCAGATGGTGGCCGTTTTAATACCGTGGAGATGGCCTTGGCTCGGGCCCGCGAGATGGTGGCGGACGGCGCAGCCTTTATTGATGTGGGGGGTGAATCCACGCGGCCAGGTGCGACTCCCGTGCCTGTCGAGGAAGAGCTTGAGCGTGTGTGTCCGGTGGTGGAGGCGATTGCGCGTGAGTTAGACGTTATTGTCTCGGTCGATACCAGTACTCCGCGGGTTATGTCGGAAGTCGTAAAGCTGGGGGCCGGGATGATCAATGACGTCAGGGCGCTGCAGCGGGAAGGCGCGCCGGAGATTGCGGCCCATGCCGGGGTTCCGGTGTGCGTTATGCACATACAGGGCGAGCCCGACACCATGCAGGATGACCCGCGCTACCGGAATGTGCGGCGGGAGGTGAGTTCGTTCCTCACCGAGCGGATGCGAGTGATTGAAAAAGCCGGTGTGCGGCCAGACAACATTATCCTTGATCCCGGCTTCGGTTTTGGCAAGTCTCCACAGCACAATCTACAGCTATTGGCGTCTCTGGAGCAGTTGCAGTTATTGGGGCACCCGATACTGGTGGGGATCTCCCGCAAGAGTATGCTGGGCCATATCACCGGTCGTGATGTCAGTGAACGCTTGCCCGCAAGCCTCGCTGCCGCGACAATATCCGCCATGAAGGGCGCATCCATCATTCGCGTCCACGATGTCAGGGAAACAGTCGATGCCGTTAAAGTGGTGACGGCAATGGAGGAAGCTGGACGATGAGCGACAGAAAATATTTCGGCACGGACGGTATCCGGGGCCGGGTGGGCGAATTTCCAATAACCCCCGAATTTATGCTGCGCCTGGGTTGGGCTGCGGGGCAGGCCTTCAAGCGGGATGGGCAGCGTAACAGTGTGCTGATTGGTAAAGACACCCGTCTTTCGGGCTATATGTTCGAATCCGCCCTTGAGGCGGGTTTGTCCGCGGCCGGAGTGGACGTGAAGTTGCTCGGGCCCATGCCCACCCCTGCGATCGCCTACTTGACCCGAACCTTTCGCGCCTCGGCGGGTATTGTCATCAGTGCGTCCCATAATCCGCACCACGACAACGGTATCAAGTTTTTCTCCTCCGCTGGGACCAAGCTGGATGATGCTCTGGAAACAGAGATCGAGAAATGGCTGGATAAGCCCATTGAGGTCTGCGGCTCGAAAGAGTTAGGCAAGGCGTTCCGAGTTGATGACGCGCCAGGCCGATACGTTGAGTTCTGTAAGAGTACGGTACCCAACGAGTTTTCACTCGAAGGACTTCATATTGTCCTGGATTGCGCGCACGGTGCTACCTACCACGTTGCCCCGAAAGTGTTCCGTGAGTTGGGAGCGAAGATTTCTGTGGTAGGGGGCGAGCCTGATGGTCTGAATATCAATCTTAATGTCGGTTCCACTCACATGGGATCATTGAGCAAGGCCGTTCTGGAGAAGCAGGCCGATCTCGGGATCGCCTTTGATGGCGACGGTGACCGGGTACTCATGGTGGATCGTGACGGCTCGGAAGTCGATGGCGACGAGTTGCTCTACGTGATTGCCGCGCAACGTCATGCCGCCGGAACCTTGAAAGGGGGCGTTGTGGGTACCCTGATGACCAATCTGGGCGTTGAGTTGGCGCTCAGGGAGCAGGGTATTGATTTCGAGCGTGCCAAAGTCGGTGACCGTTACGTCATGGAGCGGCTTATCGACAGGGGCTGGCTGCTCGGCGGTGAAGGTTCCGGCCATATGGTCATCCGGGATTGCACCAGCACTGGTGACGGTATTGTGTCTGCGCTCCAGGTATTGTTGGCCATTCGTCGCGCAGGTAGCTCCCTGGCAGACCTTCGCCAGGGTATGAGCAAGTTGCCTCAGAAGATGATCAATGTACGGGTCGACCAGCGTTTTGATCCTCTCGGGCGTGACGATATTGTCAGGGCAGTGGAGTCGGCGGAGGCCAGGCTGGGTGGCGGTGGTCGCGTGCTGCTGAGGGCGTCGGGCACCGAGCCTCTGATCCGGGTAATGACGGAAGGGCAGGATGAGGCACAAATCGTGAAAATTGCCGAGGAACTGGCTGTTGTGGTTGAGAATTCCCGGGCATGATTTTGTGCTTAGGGGCAGTTGTCTGCTGTAAAAGACTGCTGTATAGTTCGCCCTCCCTTGAATCAGGGATTTTTTATGCGCCGTAAGATTGTCGCCGGCAACTGGAAAATGAACGGGTCGAAAGACTTGGTAAGCAATCTGGTTGGTCAAGTCCGGTCCGAATTAGCATCGTTTGATAATGGTGTGGAGGCTGTTATTATTCCTCCCGCCCTGTATGTTGGCGATGTTGCTGAGCAGGCTGGCGATAAGCTGGCTGTTGGTGTTCAGAATGTAGCGTGCTGGGATTCAGGCGCCTACACCGGGGAAATTTCCGCGGCGATGGCAAAAGATTGCGGCTGTGGTTTTACCTTGGTCGGGCATTCGGAGCGCAGGCAGCTCTTCGGCGAAACCGATGAGCAGGTTGCCACCAAGGTCGGGCAGGCCCTGACGTCAGGGTTGGTCGCTGTTGTTTGCGTTGGCGAGACCCTCGAAGAACGTGATGCGGGCAAGGCTGAAGGTGTCGTGTCGCGACAGGTTCGCAAGGCCCTCGTCGACGTTGGCAGTGAGTCATGGCAGCAGGTTGTGATCGCCTATGAGCCGGTTTGGGCCATAGGGACGGGTAAAACCGCCACCGCTGATGATGCTCAGGCCATGCATGCCGCTATCCGCGATGTGTTGAAGTCCCTTGGGGCTCCGGCGGATGAGATATCGCTGCTTTACGGCGGCAGTGTAAAAGCGGATAATGCCGCGGCGCTTTTTGCTCAGCCGGACATCGATGGCGGGTTGATTGGTGGCGCGTCATTGGATGCAAACGATTTTGTAAGTATTTGCCGGGCGGTGCCAGGCAAGTCCTGAGCGTTAAAGGTTCGCGAAAGCCATTAGCAAGAGTCATTAGAGAGTCATTATGGATTGGGTCGAAACACTGGTTGTCGTTCTGCACGTGCTCATTGCGGTGGCGCTGGTGACGCTGGTCCTGCTCCAGCAGGGTAAGGGTGCCAATGCCGGTGCTGCATTTGGTGGCGGCGCCTCCCAGACCGTGTTTGGCAGCGAGGGCAGCAGTAGCTTTCTGACCCGTGCCACAACTTTGCTGGCTATCGTATTTTTTGTAACGAGTTTTTCGCTGGCTGTATTTGCCAAGCAGCGTGCCGAAGTGGCAGGTGAGGCGGGTATTCCTGTAGTCCAGGAGTCACCGGCCGAATCGGATGCCGGGCAGGCTGAGGGTGAATCAGCGACAGAAGGCGAAGACGGGCGCGGGGATGAAAATAAACTCCCCGAGCTCGAGTAAAGGTGCTGCCCAGGTGGTGGAACTGGTAGACACGCTATCTTGAGGGGGTAGTGGCGAAAGCCGTGCCGGTTCGAGTCCGGCCCTGGGCACCATATAAGAAGAAAAACGGCTTGGATTTACCAGGCCGTTTTTTTTTGGTCAGTCCTTGACCAGTAAGGCCGGCGTCTCTATACTCCGGCGGATATTGGAGCGGGCTCCGGGCACAGTTTGCCCTGCCGGTTCCAGGCAGGCCAGGTGTCTGTCAGCAGGGGGTGTTTAGATTGCTTTTCCCCTGTGAGTTCTTGCAACAAAGGGCCCCACTTTTTAGGGGCTTTTTGATTAAGGGGCCTGGCGCATCAGGCCCTGGTGCATAAAAAGGGCTGATCAACAGCCCTTTTTTTGTTTTTGGGGTCGGAAAAATCGAGTAACGGAGACGGGATAACCTTGTCAGCCAAGTTGAAGCAGCTGGAAGAATTGCTCAGGCCCATTGTGGAAGGCTTGGGTTACGAGTTTTGGGGCATTGAATTTCGCTCCCAGGGACACCATTCCCTGTTGAGAATTTTTATTGACGATGCTGAAAACGGCATCGGCATTGAAGACTGTGAGAAAGTCAGTCGCCAGGCCAGCGGCGTAATGGATGTGGAAGACCCCATTCAGACGGAGTATACCCTGGAGGTATCTTCTCCGGGCATGGACCGGCCGTTGTTCCGTCTGGAGCAATATGAGGCATTCGCAGGCCACCAGGTCCAGATCAAATTACGAATGGCATTTGAGGGGCGTCGCAAGTTTCAGGGGCTGATTAAAGGCATTGAAGGTGAAGACGTTGTCGTGGTTGTTGATGATCACGAATACCTGTTGCCATTCGATAGCATCGAGAAAGCCAACATCGTTCCGGTATTTGAGTAAGTCAGTGGACGCAAAGTTTATTTTTAAGGGCAGGGCAATCCAATGAGTAAAGAGATCTTGCTGGTGGTTGAATCCGTCTCGAACGAGAAAGGTGTCGAGAAGGACGTGATCTTCGAAGCAATCGAGCTGGCACTCGCCACCGCTGCCAAAAAACGCTACGACGACGAGGAAGCGGACATCCGCGTTTCCATCGATCGCCGCACCGGCGAATATGAAACGTTTCGTCGCTGGCTGGTGGTTGATAACGATGCGGTTCCTGCTTTGGGCACCGAGCTGACCATGCAGGAAGCGGAAGAAATCGACAAGAGTCTGCAGCCCGGCGATATCCACGAAGAGAAAGTGGAATCCGTTGCCTTCGGCCGTATTGGTGCCCAGGCAGCGAAACAGATCATATTCCAGAAAGTGCGGGAAGCCGAGCGCACCAAGATTGTCGACAGCTACCGGGATCGCGTGGGTGAGCTCGTCTCTGGCACCGTAAAGAAAGTGACACGTGACAACGTCATCGTGGATCTGGGTGCCAACGCCGAAGCCTTGCTGCCCCGTGAACACCTGATTCCCCGTGAAACGTTCCGTATGGGCGATCGTGTGCGCTCTCTGCTGCAGGAAATCCGTACCGATCATCGCGGCCCGCAGCTGATTCTGAGCCGTACCGATCCGCAGATGCTGATCGAACTGTTCCGCATTGAGGTGCCGGAAATCGCGGAGGAGCTGATTGAGATTCGTGGCGCAGCCCGGGATCCAGGCTCCCGCGCCAAGATTGCGGTCAAGACCAACGACCGCCGGATTGATCCGGTGGGTGCCTGCGTGGGCATGCGTGGTTCACGAGTACAGGCAGTTTCCAACGAGTTGGGTGGCGAGCGTGTGGATATCGTGCTGTGGGACGACAATCCCGCGCAACTGGTCATCAATGCCATGGCACCGGCGGAAGTGGCGTCCATCGTCATGGACGAGGACCGCCATACCATGGAAGTGGCAGTAGCTGAGGACAATCTGGCCCAGGCGATTGGCCGGAATGGTCAGAATGTTCGGTTGGCGACGGACCTTACCAGCTGGACGCTGAACGTCATGACAGAAGAGGAAGCAGGTGAGCGTCAGGAGCAGGAGTATAATTCTCTGCTCGAGCACTTCACCGGCAATCTGGATGTGGACGAAGAATTTGCAGGTGTCCTCATTGAGGAAGGGTTTACCTCCATTGAGGAGGTAGCGTACATCCCCATGGAAGAGATGCTTGCCATTGACGGTTTTGATGAAGAAACCGTGACCGAATTGCGTCGCCGTGCCAAGGATGCCCTGTTGAATCAGGCCCTGGCCAGTGAAGAGGCGCTAGAGGGCGCTGAGCCCGCAGAAGATCTTCTCGCAATGGACGGTATGGATCGTGGCCTGGCTTTCAAGCTGGCCGGTATGGGGATTCGTACCATGGAAGATCTTGCAGAGCAGTCGGTTGACGACTTGCTCGACATTGAAGGAATGGAAGAAGAGCGTGCCGGCCAGTTGATTATGGCAGCACGCGCCCCCTGGTTTGAAGACCAGGCTTAATCGGGAGGAGGACCAGTATGGCTGATGTAACGGTAAAACAACTGGCCGCAGATGTAGGCGCTCCCGTGGATCGTTTGCTGCGACAGATCGTGGAGGCTGGCCTGAAAGCCCGCTCCGAAGGGGATTCTGTTACCAGTGATGAGAAGCAGCAGTTGCTGACCTATCTGAAAAAGAATCACGGTGAGAGTGAGGCTGAGCCCAAGAAAATCACTCTTAAGCGCAAGACAACAACCACGCTGAAAGCGGGCCGTACCAAAACGGTCAATGTTGAGGTTCGCAAGCGCCGTACGTATATCAAGCGCGCCGAGCTCGAACCGGAAGCGGCGAAGCAGGAAGAAGCTGCCGAGCAGGCGGCTGCGGCCCCGGAAGAGGCCCCAGCGACAGTCGCGGCTGAGCAGACACAGCCTGCGGATGCGCCGAAGCCGGAAGCGCCGGTGTCAGATTCTCCGGCTGAAGAGCCGGCTGCTGACGAAAAACCGGCTGAAAAAGCTCAGCCGGAAGTGGCTGCTGAGCCGGAACCGTCACCGGTTCCCGCGCCGGAAGACATGCCGATTCCGCCGCCTGAAGAAGGCGAAGGCAAGGACCGAAAGCCGAAGAAGAAGAAGGAAAAGGCCCGCGAGCGCGGTGATGAGCCCGAGGAGGGCAAGCCCAAGAAGAAGTCCGCAGGGCATCGTGGGCCGCGCAGCCGTCCGGTGGAAGAGCCTCTGATTATCAATGAAGAGGAAGAAGACACCACGCTGCGCAAGCCGCTCCGTGCGAAAAAGAAACCCAAAGAAAAGCGTCATGCTTTCGAGAGGCCGACCAAGCCAATGGTACGAGAAGTCGATATTCCCGAGACGATCACAGTGGGTGATCTTGCCCAGCGGATGGCGGTCAAGTCAGCGGACGTCATCAAGAAACTGATGGGCATGGGGGTAATGGCGACAATCAACCAGGCTCTCGATCAGGAAACCGCTGTGCTGGTGACTGAGGAACTCGGTCACAAAGCCAACACAGTGAGTGAAGATGCGTTTGAGGAAGAGGTTCTGAGCGAATTCTCCTTTGAAGGCAAGGAAAAGACCAAGCGTGCGCCGGTTGTCAGTGTGATGGGTCACGTTGACCACGGTAAGACCTCGCTGCTGGATTACATTCGCCGCACCAAGGTGGCGTCCGGCGAGTCTGGGGGTATCACCCAGCACATCGGTGCGTACCACGTTGAAACCGACCATGGCATGGTGTCCTTCCTGGATACTCCGGGCCACGCCGCCTTCACGGCGATGCGTGCGCGGGGTGCCCAGTGCACCGATATCGTT
The DNA here is from genome assembly GCF_002375325.1 of Marinobacter sp. UBA3604. NCBI lineage: Bacteria > Pseudomonadati > Pseudomonadota > Gammaproteobacteria > Pseudomonadales > Marinobacteraceae > Marinobacter > Marinobacter sp. UBA3604. Next base: position 5,534 of record NZ_DFMB01000057.1, on the reverse strand, counting down.
ATCCTGGTGGTGGCCGCCGATGACGGCGTTATGCCGCAAACCAAGGAAGCCGTGGATCACGCACGTTCCGCCGGCGTTCCCATCGTCGTTGCCATCAACAAGATGGACAAGGAAGAGGCCGACCCGGATCGTATCAAGACCGAATTGGCGGGTATGGAAGTTATTCCGGAAGACTGGGGCGGTGACGTTCAGTTTATCCCTGTATCCGCCCATACCGGTGACGGCATTGAAGATCTGCTTGAGGCACTGCTGCTGCAGGCTGAAATCCTTGAGCTCGAGGCCTCTCCGGATGCACCTGCGAAGGGTGTGGTGGTCGAATCCAGCCTTGAGCGTGGTCGCGGTTCCGTGGCTACCGTACTGGTGCAGAACGGCACGCTCCGTCAGGGCGAGATGGTGGTGGCTGGTTCCTTCTTCGGTAAGGTTCGCGCCATGACCGACGAGGCCGGCAAGCAGGTCAAAGAAGCCGGGCCTTCCATTCCGGTGGAAATCCTGGGCCTGAATGGCACGCCGAACGCTGGTGATGAGTTCTTTGCTGTGGCTGACGAGAAGAAGGCCAAGGAACTGGCGGAATTCCGTCAGTCCCGCGAGCGGGAGCAGCGTCTGCACAGGCAGCAGGCTGCGAAGCTTGAGAACCTGTTCGAGAATATGGGCAAGGACGAGGTCAAAACCCTCAACGTGGTGCTCAAGACCGACGTTCGTGGTTCCCTGGAAGCCATCACCAAGTCGCTGCAGGATCTTGGTAACGACGAAGTACAGGTCAAGATCGTGTCGTCGGGCGTTGGTGGTATCGCAGAGACGGACATCAGTCTGGCCATGGCGACCAACGCGGTTATCTTCGGCTTCAACGTGCGTGCGGACACCGCGTCCAAGCGTCTGGTGGAGCAGGAAGGTCTGGATCTACGCTACTACAGCATCATCTACAACCTGATTGATGATGTGAAAGCAGCTCTGACCGGCATGCTGGCGCCGGAATTCCGCGAGGATATCGTGGGCATTGCCGATGTGCGTGATGTGTTCCGTTCGCCGAAGTTTGGCCAGGTGGCTGGCTGTATGGTCACCGAGGGTAACGTTTACCGCAACAAGCCGATCCGTGTCCTGCGTGACAACGTGGTTATCTTTGAAGGCGAGCTGGAATCGCTGCGCCGCTTCAAGGACGACGTGCCGGAAGTCCGCAACGGTATGGAATGTGGTATCGGCGTTAAGGGCTACGACGTGAAAGTCGGCGACCAGATCGAGGTATTCGATCGCGTTCGGGTTGAGCGTAAGCTTGAGTCCACCGGCGCGTGATGCGCCTGAGATTAAAGGAAACCTGATGCCAAGAGAGTTCAGCCGGATTGATCGCATCGGCGATCAGATGCAGCGGGAGCTGGCCCAGCTCATCCAGCGGGAGGTCAAAGACCCGCGGGTGGGCATGGTCACGGTGAATGCCGTCAAGGTGAGCCGTGACCTGGGGTATGCAGACGTTTACGTATCGCTGCTGACCACCGAAGAGCTGACCGAGGAGTCGCCGCAGGTGCGGGATTCCCTGACAGTGCTGAATAAAGCGGCTGGCTTCCTGAAAGGGCAGGTCGGCCGTGCCATGAAATTGCGGGTGACGCCCCAGTTGCGTTTTCATTTCGATACGTTGCTTGGGCACAGCCGTCACATGGACAACCTGATTCGGGAAGCGGTTGGCGACAAGCCAGTGGTTGACCGTGACGACGACGCCCGCAACGACGGGGCGTCTGATGATCCGGAGCAAAAGGCTTGAGTCGACGTCGTAAAGGTCGCGATGTAAACGGCATACTGGTGATCGACAAGCCGATGGACATTACGTCCAACGGCATCCTGCAGCAGGTAAAACGCCTGTTCGGGGCGGCCAAGGCCGGTCACACCGGTGCGTTGGACCCGCTGGCCACGGGCGTGTTGCCGTTGTGCTTTGGTGAAGCCACCAAGTTTTCCCAGATGATGCTGGACAGCGACAAAGCCTACATCGCCACCGCTCGCCTGGGTGTCCGTACCGAAACCGGGGACAGCGAAGGTGCCGTGGTTGCTGAGAAACCTGTGCCCCCTGGGCTCGATGCCGATGCACTGGAACCGGTGTTGGAGCGCTTTCGTGGCGATATCCAGCAGGTTCCCTCCATGTACTCCGCGCTAAAGCACAAGGGCAAACCGCTCTATGAATACGCGCGCGAAGGTATTGAGGTGGAGCGTCCGTCGCGCCCGGTGACCATATACGAGCTGACGCTGCTGGAGGTGCGCGAGACCGAGATTGATATCGCGGTAAGTTGCACGAAAGGCACCTATATTCGCTCGCTGGTGGAGGACATTGGCGAGGCATTGGGCTGCGGTGCCCATGTCACGGCACTGCGCCGCACCATGGCCTCCGGTTTCACGCTGGCGGATGCCCGTGAGGTTTCAATGCTGGAGTCCATGCGCGAAGAAGGTGAAAGTCTGGATGGCCTGCTGGTGGCCCCGGATGCTGCTCTGTCCATGTTCCCGGAGCGGGATCTGGAAGGCAGTTCGCTGGTGTCGATATTGAACGGACAACCAGTTAGAATATCGGGTCAGCCCGCGGAAGGGTTCGTTCGCCTTTATGGCAACGGGCGTTTTGTCGGGCTGGCGGAAGGATTCCCGGAGGGGGAGGCGACCAAACTGGTGCCTCGTCGTCTGGTGAAGAGTGGCTGATAGCCCTTTGAGGGTTATTGCCAGTTAGCCGGGCTGTAGAGATGCGTGGTTCGGCCGAATTCGATAGCATCGCGACAATGAGGTGAGTTTTATGGCACTTTCTGCCGACGAGAAAGCACAGATCGTTAAGGATTTTCAGCAGGGTGATGGCGATACCGGTTCTCCTGAAGTTCAGGTTGCACTGTTGAGCCACAACATCAACAAGCTGCAGGATCACTTCAAGACCAACAAGCAGGATCACCATTCCCGCCGTGGTCTGATCCGGATGGTTAACCAGCGTCGTAAACTGCTGGATTACCTGAAGCGTAAGAACGCAGACCGCTACCTGGACCTGATCCAGCGTCTGAGCCTGCGTCGCTAATCCGGTTGTACTTAACGGCCGGCGGGGCTTTGATAGTCCCGCTGGTTGTGCCTCTCTCCTGCATCGTGTCTGTCTGTGAACCCTGAAGGAACTCCCTGTCGTAACGGAAAGCTGAAATTGATAGCAGGTTGTTGAAAAGCCCGGTTTAGCCAGGTGGCTTACGCCCCGGGGTTTTGCAACAGCCTGTTAGCTTTCAGACGGGCTACCCTTCAGTTCATCACTTCAGGCGATGTTGCAGTTATAGCGGATAATTCGCAGGGGCGAGTTATCCGGGTCAACCAATTGAAATGATGAATTCAGGAGTTACCGTGGATCTTAATCCCGTTAAAAAATCGTTCGAACTCGGCGGCAAGACCGTCACCATTGAAACCGGTCGCATCGCCCGCCAGGCCACCGGCTCTGTGCTGGTCACCGTAGACGACATTTCGGTACTGGGTACCGTGGTTGCGGCCAAGGAAGCCAAGCCGGGCCAGCCGTTTTTCCCGCTGACCGTCAACTACTTTGAGAAAACCTACGCTGTAGGCAAAATCCCGGGTGGTTTCTTTAAGCGTGAAGGCCGTCCGTCCGAGAAAGAAACCCTGACGTCCCGCCTGATTGACCGTCCGATTCGTCCGCTGTTTCCCAAGGGATTCATGAACGAAACCCAGGTCATCACTACGGTCATGTCCTCCAGCAAGAACCAGGATCCGGATATTGCCGCCATGCTGGCCGCTTCCGCCGCCCTGTCCATCTCCGGTATCCCGTTCGATGGTCCTATCGGTGCATCCCGCGTCGCATACACCAATGAGCGTGGCTACTTCCTGAACCCGACCTTTGAAGAATTGGAAACCTCCCTGCTGGACATGGTGGTTGCCGGTACTGAAGACGCGGTTCTGATGGTTGAATCCGAAGCCAAGGGCCTGACAGAAGACCAGATGCTCGGCGCCGTGCTCTTCGGGCACCAGGAAATGCAGACAGCGGTTACCGCGATCAAGGAATTTGCCGCTGAAGTTGGCAAGCCTCGTTGGGAGTGGCAGCCAGAAGCAGAGAACACTGAGCTTCTGAACGCTGTAAAGGCTGACTTTTCGGCCGATATCGAGCAGGCCTATGGCATCCGTGACAAGATGGAGCGCTATGCCCGCTTGAGCGAGATCAAGTCCGCTGCCGTTGAAAAACTGGCCGGAGAAGAAGAAGGTCAGCCGGCGGAAGACGAAGTGAAGAAGTATTTCGCCAAGGTTGAGAAGACCATCGTTCGCCAGCAGGTTATCGACGGCAAGCCTCGTATCGACGGCCGCGACAACAAGACCGTTCGCCCGATCGAAGTGGAAGTTGGCGTTCTGCCCAGCACCCACGGCTCTGCCCTGTTCACCCGTGGCGAGACCCAGGCCATCGTAACCACCACGCTCGGTACCGCGCGTGATATGCAGATCATCGATGCCCTGGAAGGTGAGCGTAAAGACCCGTTCCTGTTTCACTACAACTTCCCTCCGTACTCCGTTGGCGAAGCTGGCCGTGTGGGTACGCCGGGTCGTCGTGAAGTTGGTCACGGCCGTCTGGCCAAGCGTGGTGTGGCAGCGGTTATGCCCACCATGGAAGAATTCCCGTACACCATCCGTGCGGTATCAGAGATCACTGAATCCAACGGCTCCAGCTCCATGGCGTCTGTCTGTGGTTCCAGCCTGGCACTGATGGATGCGGGCGTGCCCATCAAGGCGCCGGTGGCCGGTATCGCCATGGGTCTGGTCAAGGAAGGCGACCAGTTCGCGGTTCTGACCGATATCCTGGGTGATGAGGATCACCTCGGCGATATGGACTTTAAAGTGGCGGGTACCTCTGAGGGTATCACTGCTCTGCAGATGGACATCAAGATTCAGGGCATCACCGACGAGATCATGGAAATTGCGCTGGATCAGGCCAATGCAGCACGTCTGCACATCCTGGGTGAGATGGCCAAGGTTATCTCTGCGCCGCGCAAAGAGCTTTCCAGCCGCGCGCCGAGCATCACGACCATCAAGATCAACCCGGAGAAGATCCGCGACGTTATCGGCAAGGGCGGTTCCACTATCCGCTCCATCTGTGACGAGACCGGTGCTTCCATTGATCTGGATGACGATGGCAACGTGAAGATCTATGCCGACAATCAGGATGCGGCCAATGCTGCGATGAAGCGGGTGATGGAAATCACTGCGGAAATCGAAGTTGGCGCTATCTACAGTGGTCGCGTTGAGCGCATCGTGGACTTCGGTGCCTTTGTTAACATCCTGCCTGGCAAGGATGGTCTGGTGCACATTTCCCAGATCTCCGAGCGTCGCATCGAGAACGTGACTGACGAGCTGAGCGAAGGTCAGGAAGTTCTGGTGAAGGTTCTGGATGTGGACAACCGTGGACGCGTGAAGCTGTCCATGAAGGAAGTGAAGGAAGGTGAGCAGCCGACGGATCTGTCCGCGCTGTAAGGCTCTGCCTTCGACAAAAGCCCGCCGCTCTCCGGAGTCTGGCGGGTTTTTTTGTTGTGCGCCAGGCATGGCGC
>NZ_DFMB01000051.1:0-106533 GCF_002375325.1 Marinobacter sp. UBA3604 | reverse complement strand
CGGTTTAGCGGGGGCAACTACAGTCGGCCGAAAGATCGATGTTTTCGGTGTAGTCGCTGGCTGCTGCAAGAAGCTCACTTTGGTGGGACTCAGTACGATCAATAATGTCCTCGCCGGAACGGTAGTCGAACACCCCTGCCCAAAGGGAGTTGCCATTCCTGTCCATTATTAGGGCGACTTCAAAGCCGAAGTTTTCAAAGGTGTCGGGTTGTAGGTTCGACGTGACATATCTTTGATTAAGGTCATTGCTGAATTCATAGGTGTCATCCCAGGCCGCCCAGTCGTAAACGGTGAACTCAATCGTTTCGAGCTGGGCTTCGATACGTCTGACCACCCGGTCTATCTGGTCACGGGCAGAGTCGCGCTCTATGGTGGCGAACGCCGGGAAAATGAGATGTCGCTGAATGAAGAAGGAGGCCACCGCAAGCACGACGGCCATCAGAACAATCGGTATGGTTGTTTTTGCGAAAATGGACATAGCCGTTCACCTGTCTGCTTGGCTCAAGCTTAGGCGATGCAACTATGTCCTGCTGTATTTTTTCGTAAGACTCCGTTAAAGGTTGGCTTCTGCGTACTCCGCCAGAACAGAACGTGGGACGCCCTGTAGGTGAATGTGCCCGCCATGGCGGAAACTCTTGAAGCGCTCGGTCATGTAGGTGAGTCCCGAGCTCAGGGCGCTCAGATAAGGGGTGTCGATCTGAGCCAGGTTACCCAAGCAGATCACTTTGGAGCCGTTGCCGGCACGGGTGATGATGGTCTTGATCTGATGCGGCGTCAGGTTCTGGGATTCGTCGATGATGATCAGGCTGTGTTGGAAGCTGCGGCCACGAATGTAGTTCATCGACTTGAAGTGCAATGGCACCTTGCTGAGGATGTAGTCCACGCTGGCGGTCATATTTTCATCGTCTTCGTGGAGAGCTTCGAGGTTGTCCACGATGGCCCCCAGCCAGGGCTCCATTTTCTCCGCTTCGGTGCCGGGGAGGAAGCCAATGTCCTCGTCCAGACCCTGAGTGCTACGGGTGGCGATGATGCGTTTGTACAGCTTGCTGGCAACCGTCATTTCGATACAGGCCGCGAGGGCGAGGATGGTTTTACCGGAGCCGGCGGAACCGGTCAGGTTTACCAGGTGGATATCGGGGTCCAGCAGCAGGTTCAGGGCAATGGCCTGGTATATATCCCGCGGTACCAGGCCCCAGACTTCCTCGTGCATCAGATCGTGCTGGTGCAGATCCCGAATGACAATCTGGTCTTCGCCCACATCAGACACCTTGCCAACGAATCCCTGTTCATCAATAACGAACTCGTTGATGGTCAGCCTGGCCAGGTCGCCCTCACGACGAAGGATGTGTTCGGTAATACCCTCCCGCTGGATGGTTTCGACCTTCTCGATGGTGTCCCAGAACGAGTTCGGGAATTCTTTGTACCCTTTCGGCAGCAGGTCAATATCGTCCAGCAGCATGTCGTTGTGATAGTCCTGGGCCTCCACGCCGAAGCCCCGGGCTTTCAATCGCATGTTGATGTCCTTGCTGACAAGGATGATGTCGCGCGATGTGTGGCGGGTTTGCAGGGCCGCCAGGGTATTGATGATCTTGTTGTCGTTCAGGTGCTCGGGCAGGCCATGGTTGCCCTGGTAGTCCGTGCTCATCAGTATCGATAACGCGCCGAGCGGTTCTGCTTTCTTGCCGCGCACGATGGGTACGCCTTTCTCGATTTCTCCTGGGCTGGCGTCACCCAGCAACTTGTCGATGTTGCGGATGGCCTGTCGGCAATCGGCAGCAACGGCCTGTTTGCCGGATTTGAGACTGTCGAGTTCTTCGAGGACCGTCATCGGAATGATGACGTCGTGTTCTTCAAAGTTCAGGAGGGCGTTCGGGTCGTGGATGAGGACGTTGGTGTCGAGGACATACATCTTTCTGCGAGCCTGCGATGCTCTTGGCATAGGGTGTGATACCTCTCTGGTCAGCCGTTCCCGGCACAGCGGTTGGTGAGCTCCTGGTCGGAGATCAGTTTGAGCATGTCATACGTGGTCACAATACCGGTGATCTTTTCGTCTTTGGTGATGAAAATCCGGTGCAGGTGTTCACGCATCATAATATCGGCAATGTCGCGCACAGGCGTTTGCTCGTCAACCGATAAAACGATAGGGGTCATGATGTCACGCACTTCCACCGGCACCTTGCCCATCTCCTCAAAAATGGCCATGCGCAGGCGCCGGGCTTCGTGTTCTTCTTCCGGGGTCATGCGCGCATCGGACTCGGAACGGCTGGCGTTCCAGCGGAATTCGGTGATGTCCTTCAGGGTGGCAATGCCGACAATCTCGCCCGTTTCGTCGGTAACCGGGCTGCCGGTGATTTCGTTGTCAGTGAGGAACCTGGCCAGACGGTCCATCGTCCAGGATTGGGGTACGGCCTTGATGCTCGGGGTCATGATCTCGTAGGCGAGAACGGTCATTGACGAATCGGCTCCGTTAGCAGGTCCTTTGTAAAAGAGCTTAGCTGTTGCTGATGTTCTAGTCATCCCCTGATTCAGCTTTGGGGGCTACATCTTTCAGTTGGCCCTGCGAGTCATAGATCAGTTCGTAGTTCTGGTAACGGTCCCACTGGGCAACCCGTTCCAACTGCTCCATGGAACGGATAGGAATGTCCACCAGCAGGGTGTTGACCAGCCAGCCGGGTATCGAACCGTTTGGCTCGGTGTGTTGAACCCAGATCATCCGGGTCTGGCCGTCTTCGGGAATAAAGCGGTAAAGGGTGTCGGACTTGTCGACACGGATGTAGTCATCTTCCTCGGCCCGTTGATCGGGAATGGCGTTGAGGTCCATCACGATTTCGCCGTCGACCTGTTGGCCCCGGGTGCGAATCCGTAGTACGTAATCCCGGTCGGTGACCGGCCAGGGCATATCGTTGACCGAGTAGGCGTAGCGCTCATCAAAGTCACCCGAGCCGAAGGCATAGGATTCCGAGCAGTTATGAACCCACTGAACACAGGATTTGGGATTGATCATAACCGCCATCAGATTCTCGATCGGCACATCAAGCACAGCCACAGCCTTGAAGGCCTGGAAGCTGGAGTTCGGCTGATCAGTGGTATAGACCCGGATACGATCGGTTTCCTTGCGAAGGCTCCAGTTTTCTGAGTCTTCGGCTGGCAGCCCGGCGAAGGTCAAACCTGAGGCCTGCAGGAAAACCGTGGTGGCTGCGAGCCAGATGACGCGTCGATTGGCCGGGCGTTGGTTGCCACGGGCTCTCAGGTTTTGCATGAGGTACACTTCCTTGAACATGGTCGGGCGAGTCTAGCACGACTGATCTGGTGCCAACCTGCTACGATCGGGGGTTTGTGAACTGGGTAACTGACTGAATTCCTGACGTTAACATTTGGCCCGAATTGACGATGAAAAAACCGAACAAGCGACTGATCGATGACCGAGGGCGGATTCCCTACGGCGTATTGGACACACCAGTGGATGTCATCAACTACCGGGACTTTGACCTCCGTACGGTGATGGATAAACCGCGCTCGGCCCTGGCCCGTAAAGCCCGTTTTAACCAGTTCCAGTTCGTCAGTGCGATGGCGCCGGGTTGGGTGTTCGGGCTGGCGGTAGTGGATCTGAAACTGGTCAGTACGGCGTTTTTCTATCTTTATGATTTCAAGACCGGGCAGATGCTGGAGCAGTCCCTGACGCAGCCATTGGCGAAGGGAACTCACATTGAGCCAAGGCCTGAAACCGGGGTGACGGAGTTTCGTAAAGGGAAAACATGCGTTCGTATTACGTCGGACGGCCACTCGCGTGGTGTGTTGGTTTCCGGCCCCGGTGACCTCCGGATAGCCCTGAATATAGAAGGGGACACCCGCCCTCTGCGACTGGTGTGCCCAGCCGGTTACAGCGGTTGGGTGTTTACCCGTAAATCAGCGGGTCTGCCGGTGTCCGGAGACATTCGGTGGCAGGGACAGAGCTGGCAATGCGACTCGCTGTCACGCGCAGCCGTTGATTGGAGTTGCGGCTTTATGAGGCGCGAAACCGCCTGGAACTGGGCGAGTGTGGCAGGGGTGCTGGCAGATGGTCGTGCCGTTGGTCTCAATCTGGCGGCGGGCGTGAATGAAACCGGTATGACGGAAAATGCGCTCTGGCTGGAAGGGCGCTGTATCAAGCTCGGGCAGGCCCGTTTCGTGTTTGATCGCTACGATGAAACCGCACCCTGGCAGGTCACCACGGACGATGGCAGGATCGATCTCTGGTTTGAGCCATCGGGGGTTCGGCGGGAGCGACTCAATGCATGGCTGATTGCCTCCAATTTCCGCCAGTACATTGGTACCTTTTCCGGCACAGTGCGCGATGAGGCGGGCAACTCAGTCCCCGTAGACGGGCTACGGGGACTGATGGAGGATCACTTCGCACGCTGGTAGTGGCGCGGTCAGTGTTCCGGCAGGGTAACGTTTAGTTCCAGTACCGAACAGCTGTCGTTGCGGTCAACTTCCACCTGGACCTGGTCATCGCTGATCTGAACGTACTTGCGGATGACCGCAAGCAGCTCTTTCTGCAATTCTGGCAGGTAGTCAGGTTGGTCGCGCTGGCCCCGTTCGTGGGCAACAATGATCTGTAGGCGTTCCTTGGCAACGCTGGCGGACCGGTTGTTTTTCTTGCTCTTGAAATAATCCAGGAAACTCATCCGTCAGCCCCCCTTGAACATCCGTGAGAAGAAACCTTTTTTCTGGGACGTCATGAAGCGATGTTCTCGCTCCTCACCCAGAAGGCGGGCCACGGCATCATCATAGGCCTGTCCGGCATCGCTGTCTTCCTCAAGAATGACCGGAACGCCCTGGTTGGAGGCATTCAGTACCACCTGGGACTCCGGAATCACGCCCAGCAGGGGGATGGCGAGAATTTCCTCCACATCGGCCACGGAAAGCATTTCGCCCTTTTCCACCCGATCCGGGTTGTAGCGGGATAGCAGCAGGTGTTCTTTTACGGGGTCCTGCCCCATCTCGGCTCTCCGCGATTTGCTCTGCAGGATGCCGAGAATACGGTCTGAATCCCGCACGGAGGACACTTCCGGGTTGGTAACAACTACCGCCTCATCGGCATAGTAGAGCGCCATCAGGGCGCCATGCTCAATGCCGGCGGGAGAATCACAGACAATGTAGTCAAACCGCTCGGACAGCTCGTTGATCACCTTCTCAACGCCATCTTTGGTCAGGGCTTCCTTTTCCCGGGTCTGGGAGGCCGGCAGGATATACAGGGTGTCGACCCGTTTGTCCCGGATCAGAGCCTGGTTGAGAGTGGCTTCGCCCTGGATCACATTCACGAAGTCGTACACCACCCTGCGTTCGCAGTTCATGATGAGATCCAGGTTGCGCAGGCCCACGTCGAAATCGATCACCACGGTTTTGTGGCCTCGCTTCGCCAGGCCGGTGCTGATAGAGGCGCTGGTTGTGGTTTTACCTACGCCACCTTTTCCTGAGGTAACGACAATGATTCTAGCCAAGGTTGCATTCCTGTTTTGCGGTGGATTCGTCGTTTTTCCCGCCCGTGCGGGTAGTTACGTTCTTTTCAGGCCTTCTCCAGTGGCGTTACCACCAGCAGGTCATCCCTGAGCTGGATCTGTACGGCGGTTTTCCAGCCGTTGTCCTGAAGATCTTCGGAGATTTTATAGTGTCCGGCGATGGACACAAGCTCTGCTTCAAGAGACTGGCAGAATACCCGTGCATGTTCCGCGCCGTGAATACCCGCGAGGGCCCGCCCGCGCAATGGTCCGTACACATGAACGTTGCCGGCCGCAAGCACTTCGGCGCCGGCTTGAACCGGCGCAAGGATGATCAGGTCGCCCTCGGGTGCGTAAACCTGCTGGCCCGAACGGACTGGCTGATTGATGATTTTCGCGGGCGCTGGCTCACCCGGATTCTCGACCCTGGCGGGAGTCGGGTTTTCGGTCGGTTCAGTGGCGGCCGATTCCGTGGCCGGCGCGGTATCGATGTCCCGGTCGCGCTGGTTGCCACCGGGAAGCAGCGCCAATGACGCACCGCGGGCGAGGCGGCGCTGATCATCGTTGCCACCGCGTACGCCGATGACATGGATGTTGTGGCGGCGGCAGGCGCCGATGATCTTGAAAAAATCCAGTTCGCTGCTCAGCCCCTCATACTTTTCCAGGCTGATGATCAGGGGGATGTCCTTGAAGAATCCGGGTGCCTGGCTGATTTTGTCTCTGAGCGTGCTTTCGAAGTCGTCATTGTCAAAAAAATACAGCTCCAGTGCGGTCATGGAAACGTTCGCACTCTTCAGTTGGAAGCACTGCTTTACCCCGGATACGGCGGTCTCGCTCATGGATGGGTCTCTTCCGTGGTGTCGTCCTGAGTGGTGCCCGGGCGTTTACGAAGCGCCGGGCCGTCAAAGCGGATACCGGACCAGCCGGTGCCCATGAACTGGCGGATGTTGCCATGGCTTTCACCTGCCGGTTCGTCCAGCACTTGCTGGTAGTGCTGGGCAAACAGACACAAAGTGTCGGATTCGGTCAGGTTGCAGTATTGGGCCAGGGAAAATACCCGGCATGAACCGGCGTTCTCGCCGGTGCCATTGTACAGCGGTCCGTTGTGAAACCCGGTGGGCTGATAGTCGAAGAATCGGTCAATCAGCGCCAGGGTATCGTCAAAGTCGCCATGGCCGGCCTCAACCGATGCCAGGTGGATACGAACCGCGTCATTGACGTTCATGCCTTGTGGTCCTGTTTGGGCCCTTGCTGGTAGCGGGCTTTCCACTCTTCATAAGGCATGCCGTAGATGATCTCCCGGGCGTCCGGGTCAGACAGCTCGAAGCCTCTCTCGGCGGCTTCGGCGCGATACCATTTGGAGAGGCAATTGCGACAGAACCCTGCCAGGTTCATAAGGTCAATATTCTGGACCTCGGTGTGCTCGCGCAGATGGTTGACCAGCTTTCGAAACGCGGCGGCTTCAATTTCCGTCTGCGATTGTTCTGGGATCGGGTTTGTCATGATTGCTCACACCTGTCTCTGTCGTCGTTGGGAGTTGCTAATTGGAGCTCCTGACATTCTCAGCATGTTACCGTAAGATACAAGGCTGTACATATGTACAGATAATTTACTTGATTGAAGAGTCATGGCCCAGCGCAAGATTATCCATGTAGATTGCGACTGCTTCTACGCCGCCGTGGAAATGCGGGACGATCCCTCATTAAGGGAAGTTCCGTTGGCCGTGGGTGGCGAAGGTGGCCGCGGAGTGGTTACCACCTGCAACTATAAAGCGAGGGCTTTTGGCGTGCGGTCCGCCATGCCTGGCGGCGAAGCCCGGCGCTTGTGCCCCGGCCTGGTGACCGTGCCGCCGGACATGGCCCGCTACCGGGCGGTGTCGAAACAGGTGATGGCCATCCTGAGGGAATTGACCGATCTGGTGGAGCCGCTGTCGCTGGACGAAGCCTTCCTGGATGTCAGCGAGGTAACCGAGCATAAGGGCAGTGCCACGTTGATGGCGCAATACTTGCGCAAGCGAGTGAAAGATGAGGTGGGTATCACTATTTCCGCCGGTGTGGCCCCCAACAAGTTCCTGGCGAAGATTGCCAGTGACTGGAAAAAACCTGACGGCCTGTTCGTGATCCGCCCTGAGGACGTCAAGGGTTTCGTTCAGGACCTGAAGGTCGAAAAGCTTTTTGGCGTGGGGCAAGTGACCGCTGGCAAACTTCACACGATGGGCGTTGCCACCTGTGGCGACATTCAGGCGCTACCCGCTGAAGCCCTGCCGGAGAAGTTTGGCAAGCAGGGGTACCGGCTGCGGGAAATGGCGTTCGGCCGTGATGATCGGGATGTGGTGGTGTCGCGCATTGCCAAGTCCGTCAGCGTGGAACGGACCTTTTCCCAGGACCTGCCGGACAAGCGCGCCTGCGAGTCGGTGATGGCCTCGCTGGTGGCCGACCTGAACCTCCGGCTCAGCCGCAAGGCCGGCCGAAAACCCATTCACAAACTGTTTATCAAGATTCGTTACAGCGACTTTTCCACCCATACCCTGGAGCGTGTGCGCGACCGGATTCAGGAGCCCGAGCTGGAAGACTATCAGCCGCTGCTGGATGAACTGGTGACTGATACGGGCCGCCCGGTGCGCCTGCTGGGGTTGGGCGTGCGCTTTCGCAGTGATGAGTCGCCGGTTATGCAACTGCGGCTATTTGAATAAACCGGTCGTACAGGCCGTTAACCGAAGCCAGGCCCAGGCAACCGCCGATCAAGGCGCCTGCCGCTACATCGCTGGGGTAATGAAGGCCGAGCACGACCCGGGAGGCGGCAACACTCAGGGTGAACGGCAACAACAGCCAGGCCACCTCAGGCGCTGTCATGGCCAGCACCGTATTGAAGCAGACGGCATGTAGGGTGTGACCGGACGGAAAGCTGTAACGGTCCAGGGGCGGTGTGCCGCAGTTTATCGAAGGAAACGATATAAACGGGCGCTCGCGGATCAGCCAGCGCTTCAGCAGCTTGTAGGTAATGGTGCAGGTCAGGCCGGTAGCCACCATCAGCAGCGCGATGGCGAGCCCGGCCTGAGGCATAAGCACTGGCATCGACAGGATGACCAGATACCATAGCCAGCCATCACCCAGCCGGCTGACAACCTTGAAGTACCCCTGCACCGGGCGAAACCGCAGAGAGCGATTGATGGACTGGCAGAGGGCAAATTCCCTCTGATCCACCACGTTAAAGAAGCGAGATGCCTTGCTTGTGGAGGGCATTGTAGTTGTTCCTCAGTGGCTGGTTCAGTATCAGGTGTTCGAACTGCTCAACCTGTGCGGCCCAATTCAGGTCCAGTGCGTCCAGGCGCGCCTGTGCCCGTACCCTGTTCATCAGGGTTGGCTGGTCGGCCAGGCGCAGGGCATGGTCGACAAAACCTTCGTCGTTGCTGAGCTGAGCCTTCATGCCGTTGTCTTCATGGCGGATATGTTCGCTGGCGGCGGCATCGTCAAAAGCAACCACCGCCAGGCCGCTGGCCATGGCTTCAGTAACCACGTTGCCGAAGGTGTCGGTTTTGCTGGGGAACAGGAAGATGTCACCGGAGGCATAGTGCCGGGCCAGATCTTCGCCACGGCGGGTTCCTGCAAAAACGTAATCCGGATGGCGTTCGGCAAGGCGCTTGCGCATCGGTCCATCACCTACGAGTATGAATTTCGCGCAGGGGTGCAGCCCGCGGATACGCTCAAAGCATGACACCGCCATCTGAAGGTTTTTTTCCGGAGCGAGGCGACCAACATAGAGTACCGCGCGGTCGTTGGCTTGCAGTCCCCATTGTTGCCGGAGCACCGCGTCCCGTTTGTGGGGCGAAAAACGGGTGCAGTCAACGCCGCGACTCCAGACCGATGTCGGTTGAATGCCCATGTCATGGGTGGTTTGTGCGATTTTCCGGGTGGGCACCAGTGTTATGGCCGTCCTGTTGTGAAACCAACGGCCGTAGCTGCACAACAGTTTTTCCAGGAACCCGGCACCATAGTAGCGACTGTAGGCATGGAAGTTGGTGTGAAAACCGGAGCTGACCGGGATGCCGGCCCGTCTGGCGGCCGCAACGGCCGCTACGCCGAGGGGGCCTTGGGTGGCAACGTAAATGGCATCCGGGCGTTGATGCTTCCAGAGTGAGGCCAGGAAGCCCGGCCGGGTCATTCCGAACCTCAGGTCACTGTAACCCGGTAGCGGCAGGCCGGTCACAACTTGCTCGTCGGAAAACAGGCATTCCCCGGCACCTTCGAATCGCCCTTTTGATTCATGGCGCTGGCGTGGACGGATGACCGTTACCTTGTGGCCACGTTGCATCAGGCCCAGGCATAGGTGCCTGAGGGTGTTCGCCACGCCATTGATTTCCGGAGGAAAGGTCTCCGAAACAATGGTAATGTGGTGCTTGCGCCCTGAAGCCTGGGTGACTCTCATCGCGGTGTTACCTGTGGTTTCCTCTTTCATGCCTCCACTATGGAAACCTGGCATGACAGTTCCGGGACAATCCCGTGACAATCCCTTTACCTTTTTCACCAATCAGATTCGGGAGTACGCATGAAAACCCGCAAGCTCGGCAGGACCGACATTGATGTAAGCGAGATTTGCCTGGGCACCATGACCTGGGGCGAGCAAAATACCGAACAGCAAGCGTTTGAGCAGCTGGATCTGGCCACCTCCGAGGGCATTAATTTCATCGATGCCGCGGAGATGTACCCGGTGCCCCCGCGGGCTGAAACCCAGGGCCTCACGGAAAGCTATCTGGGCAACTGGCTGGCGAAGCGGGGCCGTCGCGACGACCTGGTGATAGCCTCCAAGGTGGCGGGGCCGGGTAATGGACTGGATTACCTCCGGGATGGTCCGCGCCTGACCCGGGACCATATTCGTCAGGCCTGTGAAGACAGCCTGCGCCGGCTCAAGACCGATTATATCGACCTCTACCAGGTGCACTGGCCGGATCGTAACGCCAATTTCTTTGGCAAGCTGGGGTACCGGCACAGTGTGGACGAGCAGGCTACCCCCATTGAGGAGACACTGGGCACACTGGCGGAGCTGGTCAAGGAAGGGAAAGTCCGCCACGTAGGAATCTCCAACGAAACCCCATGGGGAACGAACGAATACCTCAGGCTGGCCCGGGAGCATGACTGGCCCAGGGTTGTCAGCGTGCAGAACCCCTATAACCTGCTCAACCGCACGTTTGAAGTGGGAATGGCGGAAATTGCCTGCCGTGAGCAGGTTGGTCTGCTCGCATACTCCCCGCTGGCCTTCGGCATGCTCTCTGGCAAATATCTCGACGGTAAACGCCCGGAAGGCGCCAGGATGACCTTGTTTGAGCGCTTCACCCGTTACACCAGCGGTCGTGGTGCCGAAGCGACCCGAGCCTATGTAGACCTGGCGGCCAGCCACGGGCTGTCACCGGTACAGATGGCGCTGGCGTACGTGACCAGCCGTGATTTCGTTACCAGCAACATTATTGGGGCCACGACGCTTGAGCAGCTTCGTGAGAACCTGGGGTCAGCGTCGGTGTCCCTGAGCGAAGAGGTGCTTGGGGAGATAGAGAACCTTAACCAGGTGTACACCTACCCCTGCCCTTAATCCTGCAAGCGTTACGGTTTTTTAACAGTTCCCATCGTGAAGCAACCACTCTGACCGTTACAGGCGGCAGAGTGGGGTGCTTACAGTTTGCAACAAAGATTGCTGTTTTCTTGACAAAAATGCGGTGATCCTGTGACAAAAAATCGGCGCTTTTGTGTGCAAAATCACATCTTTCTGACCTTTAATCATTAGACTTAAGCATTACATGACAGTAGAATTCCGCTTCGATTACAGGTTGCCAGATTTATTATGATTATCCGTATCTTCGTCGCACTTCTTGCACTCAATATGATCGCCTTCGTCGTTCGCGCCGAAGCGAGCGAACGTGTGTTTGCAGACGAAGTCCCGGCCGAGAACGTGTATCAGCTTCAGGAAGAGATGTCGGGTGACTTCGAGCGTGAAGAATCCGACATGTATGCGACCATTGGTTCGCGCCTGCTGAGCCTCAGTCTCAGCAGCTCAGATTCAGGAAAGAAGTCCTACGCGTCAGATCGCGCCAAGCCGGACCACGGTATTGCATTGCTTGAAGAGGGCGCCTGCCTCAACCTTCGCTGGAATTTCTGAACCCCCACCGACGTTTTCTCCTTCTGAACCCTGACTGACCTCCCACGAATCCCCGCCACCGCTTATCTGTCTCTGCGCATTGCCTGTCGCAATGGCACATGTGATTATCCGTACCGGTAAGCATTCTGACGGCAACTAAGGGAGTAACACTATGGCCGAGATGGTGGAGGAACAACCGGTAACGCTCGCAGACAGCAGCGCCTGTGTGGACGAGCTGATTCGCCGGGTGGGTAAGCGCATCACACTCGGCCTGCCACTGGGGCTTGGTAAACCCATACGTTTTACCAATGCTCTCTACCAGCGTGCCAAGGACGATCCGTCCATAGAGCTTCACATTGTCACGGCGCTATCCCTGACCGCGCCCGGTGGCAGTTCATCGCTGGAAAAGCGTTTCATGGGCCCGTTCGCCGAGCGCCTGTACGGGCGGATTCCGGAACTTGATTACGCACGGGACGTGATTGGCCAGCGTTTGCCTGGGAACGTGCGGGTATCCGAGTTTTTCTTCAAGGCCGGGTCCTTTCTGAGTAACAAGGACCAACAGCGCAACTATGTCTGTACCAACTACACCCATGCCGTGCGCGACCTTATGGCGCTCGGTGTCAATGTCGTCGGCCAGATGGTGGCTCCGGCGACCGAGCCGGATCAGGAGGGCTACGTTAGCCTGAGCTGCAACCCGGATCTGAGTCTGGACCTGCTGCCCCTGTTACGGGCGCGGGAAGCGGCCGGAACCCCCGTGGCGTTGGTGGCAGAGACCAACAGCCATTTGCCCTTTCTCGGCAATGACGCCGCCGTCGAGATGGGCCAGTTTGATATCGTCCTGGAGCATGCCGCCTCCGACTACCCCCTGTTTTCGGCACCGCAAATGGCGGTCAGCCCGGAAGATCACCTTATCGGGTTCTACGCCAGTGCGTTGCTCCGGGATGGAGGGACCCTGCAGGTGGGGATTGGCTCGCTGGGCGCGGCGTTGGTTCACAGCGCGATTCTGCGGCATCGTCACAACGAGCATTGGAAGCAGGTGTTTGATCACCTGAAGGTGGCAGACCGCTTCCCGGTGGTTTCCGGGTACGGTGGCACGGATGTCTTCGAGGAGGGACTCTACGGCTGCAGTGAAATGATGGTGGATGGTTTTATTTACCTCATGGAGGCGGGTGTCCTGACCCGCGAGGTGTTTGATCATGCCGGACTGCAAACATTGATAAACCGGGGCGAACTTACTCACAGTGTTTCTCTCGACACCCTTGATGTCCTGCGGCGGGAACAGTTGATCGACTCGCCGTTACGGGCCAGGGACGTGCAGTGGCTGTGTCGTTACGGCATCCTGAATCCGGAGGTCGAGTTCAAAGGCGGGCGGTTGCGTGTGGGCGAGCAATCCCTGGATCCGGATCTGGACAGTGAAGAGGCGAGAAGCGCCATTGAGTCGTTGGCCCTGGGAAAGTCACTGACCGGAGGGATTGTGGTGCATGGTGGTTTCTTCGTCGGCCCCGAAGCCTTCTATCAGCGGTTGCGGGACCTGGCGCCGCGCGACCGCCAACGCATCTGCATGACCAGCGTCAACTACATCAACCACTTGTATGACCACGCGTTCGGCAACCAGCGTCTGAAAGCTGCACAGAGGGTGCATGGCCGGTTTATCAACTCGGCAATGATGCATACGCTAAGCGGTGCGGCCGTGTCCGACGGGCTGGAAGACGGCCGTGTGGTCAGCGGTGTTGGCGGCCAGTACAATTTTGTCGCCATGGCCCACGAGCTGCCGGGCGCGCGGTCTATCCTGACCCTGCGCAGTACCCGTAGGTCCGGTGAGGAAACACTGTCCAATATTGTCTTCAGTTACGGGCACTGCACCATTCCCCGTCATCTTCGCGATATAGTCATCACCGAGTACGGTATTGCGGATCTGAGGGGCCAGTCCGACGAGCAGGTATACCTGCAACTGATCCGCATTGCAGATTCCCGTTTCCAGGCCGACTTGCTGAAGCAGGCCCAGAAAGCGGGAAAAGTAGATGCATCGTTCCGTCTGCCTGAGCACTGGTGCAATAACACGCCGGAGGCGGTTGGAGAGGCTGTAAAGATCGCCGGGGACACGGATATGTTTCCAGCATTCCCGTTCGGGCGGGACTTTACCGATGAAGAACTCCGGCTGGGCAAGGCTTTACAAACTCTGAAGGCCGCAACGGCGACTCGTCGTGGTAAACTGTTGACCGTGTGGCGCGCCGTCAAGGCAAACGATG
Source organism: Marinobacter sp. UBA3604 (assembly GCF_002375325.1). Lineage (NCBI taxonomy): Bacteria > Pseudomonadati > Pseudomonadota > Gammaproteobacteria > Pseudomonadales > Marinobacteraceae > Marinobacter > Marinobacter sp. UBA3604. The sequence goes on along the minus strand of NZ_DFMB01000051.1, from coordinate 92,678 downwards.
ACGAAAATCGCTACCAGCCGTTGCTGGAGCGTATGAGCCTGGATAAGCCCCGGAGCCTGAAGGCGAGACTGGACCGGCGCCTGGTTATCCATGGCCTGAATCTGACTGATACACCCCCGAATACAGGAAACACAAACGCCTGATGCAAAAACCTGCTGTATTAACCGTCCACTATGTCCTCAAGAACAAGCTCGGTGAGCTGGTTGACACCTCCGAGGGCAGCGAGCCGCTTCATTTCCTGGAAGGCAGCCCGGAAATCATCGAAGGCATCCAGAAAGCGGTGAAAGACCGTAATGTCGGCGATTGCCTGGAAGTGACCGTGCCGCCAGCCATGGCGTACGGAGAACATAATCCGGAGCTGATCCGTAAAGTACCCCGCTCCATGTTCGAGGGTGTGGAGAACCTGCAGGTAGGGATGAAATTTCAGACCAACACCGGCGACACGGCCCAGGTGGTACAGGTGGTAAGCATTGATGGCAACCTGGTGCGGGTGGATGCCAACCATCCGCTGGCGGGTTTTACCCTGTACTTTGATCTGGAGATCATCGGTAAGCGTGAAGCCACGGAAGAGGAAATCAACGCCGGCCATCCGCTGAGCTGAGTTACAGCTCCGGGCCGGCAACCGCTGTCGGCCTGTCTGATGCCTGGTCTGAAAGTCGTCCCGCCTGAATCTGCCGCAACCCATCGTGTACTGTCTGCCGCAAATCCCGCGTTACATCTTCCAGGTCCGTGCTGTCGTCGATCGTCACCACTGGATGGGCGATAACGCCGACCTCGACCGCCGGCTGGCGCAGCATGCGCATTAAATGATGCTGAAACTCATCGTCGCCAATAAACGGCGCCAAATGGTCGGGATGGCCGTTTCTCAAATAACCGATGCTCAGAGGTTGTATGTCCACGCCTGCATCCGCCGCGGCGTGAAGCAGTCGGCTATGGAAGGGCAGGACGGTCACTCCGGCTGTGGTGGTGCCTTCGGGAAACACCAGCACCGACTGCCCGTTCAGAAGGGTGCGGGCAATTTCGTCGCGGGCCTGGCCGGCTTTGCCACTGCCGCGCTGAATGAACAGCGTGCCCGCCTGCGTGGCCAGCCAACCGATCACCGGCCAGCGGCCCACTTCCGCTTTGGACAGGAAGCGCAGGGGCACCTGTCCGCCAAGTACAGGAATGTCCGACCAGGAGATATGGTTGCTGACGTAAAGCACGGGCTTTTCGCTGAAGGTGCCCTGCGTGGACATGCGAAAGCCAAGGCAGCGACTGGCTCCGTTAAAGCAGATGCGGGCGAAGGGTGCGCGGTCGATTTGGCAGCGGAGCAGGGTCTCAACCAGTAACAGGGTGCCGGCAAGCGTTGCCGTCAGGCCCATGAAGCCGGTAAAGAGCACCAGTCTTGCGGTCAGGCGTATCAGTTCCATAACCAATCCTCGGGTTGCCAGGGTAGTCCCGGTTGTCTACTGGGCCTGTTTACGCATGAAATGGCGGCTGTAGCGACTGGCCAGGTTGTTGACGTCCAGCACCACCAACAGGTCTGCGCAACGGAAGTCCGGGTCCCAGCAGGGCTCGCCGCAGACGCGGGCGCCGAGGCGCATGTAGGCCTTGATCAGTGCGGGAACGTCCACCGGGCGATCCTCGCTGACAGTGTGGGTCAGGTGCGGCATTGCCCGTAACGGGGTTACCCGGTACTCCTCGCCGGCCAGGAATTCCCGCTGCAGGTATCGGGCTATGCGCCAGGCTTTCAGGCCGCCATCTGACATACCGATACTGGCGCAGCCAATCAGGTAATCCACGTTTCGCGATACCAGGTATTCCGCAACGGACGCCCACAACAGGCTGATGGTCGCTCCATTACGATAGTCCGGGTGCACACAGGTTCTCCCAAGCTCGGCGACAGTCCCGGGGAGTTGGTAAAGGGAAGAGAGTTCGAACTCACCCTCGGAATAGAAGCCTCCGGCTTCCATGGCCTGGCTGTGGTGAAGCACTCGTGTTGTAGCCACCAGTTCACCGGTGTTCTCATCGGTGACAATCAGATGATCGCAGAATCGGTCAAACTCGTCCGCATCAACGCCGGGGACGGTAGCCCCCAGGTCAGAACCATACTCTTCCGAGAAAACCTGATAGCGCAGTTTCTGAGCGGATTCAACGAGATCCGGCTGTTGGGTTATGACGGTTTTGAGCTGTCGGGCCGAGCGTGACAGGCGGGCGGTCTGGGCGTTCATGGCAATGCCTCTTTGTTTCCACTTTTCGACAAGGCTATGAATCCGGTGTGACATCGGAATGAACGGGGGATGACGACTTTGTGACAAGTCCCGTTACCGGTGTGGCGGTGTGACGTTTGTCACGGGCTGTAACGAACAGGCGGTTCCATGTATATTTCTGAATAGCATGTATAATTGCTGTTACAGGAGGTAGCCTGTATTGTCAGTTGGATAGCTGATCTTCTGACAGGCAGCTCTGTTCCGGCCATGTAGGGTGACGTTGGCCGGACGTTTCAGAAACCGGAAAAACAAAATCAGAGATGGATGGCGTGGAACAGACGAACGAAAGTTGGCGGATTCTTATAGTCGAAGATGATGAGAGGCTGGCAGAGCTGACCAGGGAGTACCTGGAGAGCAACGGGTTGACTGTCACCCTCGAAACTCACGGTGGGAACGCGGTGGAGCGCATTCGCAAGGACCAGCCGGATCTGGTCGTGCTTGACCTGATGTTACCGGGTGAGGATGGACTGTCTATCTGCAGGCGCGCGCGGCCTTTCTATCCGGGCCCGATTATCATGCTTACCGCCCGCACGGACGATCTGGACCAGGTGCTCGGCCTGGAAATGGGGGCCGACGATTACATCGGCAAGCCGGTTCAGCCAAGGGTGCTGCTGGCAAGAATCCGCGCCTTGCTGAGGCGGGTTACCGAGAATGGTTCGGTGGCTGCGGAAGAGGGTAGCGGTGAAGAACCGGTCAGGCTGCAGTTCAACAACCTGGTGGTGGACAGGTCAATGCGCGAAGCATGGTTGAACGACGACAGTATCGACCTCACCAGTGCGGAATTCGACCTGCTCTGGCTATTGGCAAGCAATGCTGGCCGAGTGCTCAGTCGGGAGGAAATCTTCACCGCCCTGAGAGGGATCGAATACGACGGCCAGGACCGTTCGATCGATGTCCGGGTTTCGAGGATACGTCCCAAGATTGGCGACGATCCCATCCACCCGAGGCGCATTAAAACCGTACGCAGCAAAGGCTACCTGTTCGTAAAGGAAGCCTGACTGTTCAGTCTCTGGCGCTGGCCCGGCGGGGCCGGCGTTCATTGCCAGGGTTATCGCAATGCCCCTCAAGTTTTTTCTCAAGCTTTACGCCCGGCTGATTGGTCTTACCTTTCTGATTCTCCTGTTTTGTGCCGCATTGTTCCTGGGTGTGAATTCCGTCAGGGAGCAGTACTGGCAGGAACGTTTTTCAGAGCCCCTGTTGCGTTGGCTTGTCGCGACACCTCATTCTCAGCAACAGTATCCGTGGCTCAAGTCCTTCTACGATTTCCGGGTGACGCCGCCGGGTAACCTGTCGGTGTCCGATGTCATCATGGAGCGCCTTTCCTACGGTCAGGTAGTGGCGATGGACACCAGTATCGGCCAGCAGGTCATGGTCCGGAACGACAGCGGTGGGATCATCGACCTGCGATTTCGGGATATCTACAGCGATGTTGCCGAGGCAACCGCTCTCATCGCGCGTCTGCATCTTGATGACATGTCTTCGGATGGCCGGGAAGGTGCCATGTCGCAGCTATCCGATACGCTCGGGGTAGAGCTGCTGCCGGTTCGGGATCAGGCTGCACTTCCGGATTCCGAGGTTCTCGAACGCGTCTCCGAGCGGGGTATCTCGCTGTACCATCATCCCTCCCGGGATCGTGCCCAGGTGTTGATCCGTCTGGAAGATGGCACTCTCGTGGACATGGCCATGCCCGCGCCCTTCAGTCCCTGGGCATGGCCGGTAATGCTGCTATTGCTTGTAGTGGCGGGAAGCGTTCTCGCACTGGCTCTCTATCTGGCGTTAAGGGATGTGGACAGCAATCTCCGGGCCGTGGAGTCGGTGGCAATCCGCATAGCCCGGGGCGAGATGGGGGCGCGGGTGGATGCCGGCGACAGTCGCCTTGTGTCCCGGTTGGCCGCTGCTTTCAACAGTATGGCGGAGCATATCCAGCGTCTGGTAGGGGTTCAGCGGGAAATGATCCACGCGGTTTCCCATGAGCTGAGAACACCAGTTGCCCGTATTCGATTCGGTGTCCAGATGATCGAAAGCGCCAACTCTCCGGAGGCGCTCCAGAAGCAGCTTGACGGCATTGACGGCGACATCCAGGAGCTTGATGAGCTGATCGATGAAATCCTGACCTACGCCCGGTTGGAGCAGGGTGGCCCTGTATTTGCGCTTCAGGAGCAGTCGGTCAGTGATATCGTTCGCCAGGTGGTGGGCGAACAGCAGATGATCCGCCCGGACCACACCATCGAGGCAGATATTGACGATGAATCCGAGCGTTGGTCGCTGTCCGACGTGGAGCCGCGGTATCTGCACCGGGCGGTTCAGAATCTGGTAGGAAACGCTGCCCGATACGCGGCCGGCCGCGTGAAAGTCCACTGCCAGTTTGATGAGGATAATTGCCGCATTGATGTGGAGGACGACGGCCCCGGTATTCCCGAAGAGGATTGGGAAAAAGTGTTTACTGCATTTGCTCGCCTCGATGACAGCCGTACCCGAACCTCGGGCGGTTATGGCCTTGGCCTCTCCATTGTCAGGAGAATCCTCTACTGGCATGGTGGGCAGGCGTTTGTCAGTCGCAGCGACGAGTTGGGCGGAGCCCGCTTCAGTCTGGTCTGGCCTCGCAAGAAGCCGGTGGAGCACACCCTCTAAGCCGTTTTGTGATGCGCCTCTCAGCCCCTAACCTGATGTAACAAAGGCGCAACACAACCTCAACTGAAGGCTGGGCAATCCGAGCCGATACTAAATGTGTAAGGGATGACTTTTGAGGTTGTAGTTCTTACGAACTTTCCTTGTTTCATTCGTCATTTGAGGGCCGGTTTTCCGGCCCTTTTTTTATGCCCGACTTTCCCATAGCGTTCTTAGCAATCCTTTGAGAAGATTGCAGCATTGACCAGAACAATGCTGAAGCACCTGAAAGGACGCCCCATGACCCAGCACCTGCTCGCCATCGATCAGGGGACCACCAGTTCCCGCGCGATCATTTTCAATGCCTCCGGCCAAGCCATCGCCACGGCGCAACAGGAATTTCACCAGTACTTTCCGAAAGATGGCCAGGTGGAACATGAGGCCGGCGAAATCTGGCACAGTACATTGGCGGTGTGCAGGGAGGTTCTCGAGTCGTCAGGGCTGGATGCCTCAACCCTGGCAGGTATCGGCATCACCAATCAGCGGGAAACCACGGTGATCTGGGATCGGAAAACCGGAGAGCCAATTCACCGCGCGATTGTCTGGCAGGATCGACGCACAGCGTCTGTTTGCACCAAACTCAAATCCGATGGCCATGAAGGTAGGGTGGTGGAACGCACCGGCCTCTTGATTGACCCGTATTTCTCCGCCACCAAGATTGCCTGGATACTCGACCATGTGGACGGTGCCCGTCAGAGGGCGGAAGCTGGCGAGCTTGCCTTCGGTACTGTGGACTGCTGGCTGCTCTGGAATCTGACTGGTGGGCGCTCCCACAAGACCGATGCCACCAACGCCTCGCGCACGGCGTTGTTCAATATCCATAGTCAGCAATGGGACGACGAGTTGTTGACCCTCTTCCGGGTTCCCCGGGCGCTGTTGCCGGAAGTGCTCGATTCTGCCGCGGATTTTGGCACCACTGACAGGCAGTGGCTGGGGGCATCGGTGCAGGTCGCAGGCATCGCAGGCGACCAGCACGCAGCATTGATTGGGCAGGCCTGTTTCGAGCCCGGTATGGCGAAAAGCACCTATGGCACCGGTTGTTTCCTGATGCTGAATACCGGCGAAAAGGCGCTACGCTCCGAAAACCGGTTGCTGACAACCATGGCGTATCGTTTGAATGGCAAACCGTGCTACGCCATGGAAGGCAGCATCTTTGTTGCCGGCGCCGCCATGCAATGGCTCAGGGACGGGTTGAAGCTTATCAGTCACGCCAGCGAATCCTCTGATTACGCCTCGGAAGTGGGGGTGGAAAACCCGGTTTATCTGGTGCCGGCCTTTACCGGACTGGGTGCGCCCCACTGGGATCCCCATGCCCGCGGGGCGATTCTCGGCCTTACCCGGGACACTGGAATCGGCGAGATCGTCACCGCCGGCCTGCAATCCGTGTGCTATCAGACCAAGGACCTGATCCGCGCCATCCAGAACGATGGTGCGTCCCTGCAGGCACTGCGGGTGGATGGTGGCATGGTGGTCAACGACTGGGTGATGCAATTTCTGGCGGATATCCTCAATGTGCCGGTGGACCGCCCCCGCGTGACGGAGACCACGGCTCTGGGGGCGGCCTATCTGGCCGGGCTGCAGACCGGTGTATACCAGGGGCTGGACGAGATAGCACAACTCTGGGAGCGGGAACATCGCTTCGAGCCGGCTATGAAGCCGGCACTGCGGGAGACCCTGTACGCCGGCTGGCTGGATTCCGTGGAGCGGGTTTGTAATAACTGAGGTTCGGGCTCTCAGGTTCTCTCGAAGGCGATCAGATGGTCTGCCTCCACCCGGACTGGCACGTGTTCGCCCAGGTGAAAGTCCAGATGGCTCCGGAACAGGGCCTCGAACTCGGTGTCTTCCGAGCAGCGAAAGCGATAGAGCGTCGACGTCCCGGCAAAGGTCTTTTCCACCACTTTTGGCTTAAGTTCGGAGTTGGCATCGTAGACGATGTCGTCTGGCCGGATCAGCACGTCGACCAGCGTGCCGGGTTGCCAGGTGTATGCGCGGTTGCCGCGGATGACTCCCAGCTCGGACTCAATCGTGTCCGGCCCCAACGCTTTTCCTGGAACGAAACCTCCCTGGCCCACGAAACCTGCAACAAAACGGTTGGCGGGTTCGTGGTATAAGTTGTAGGGCACGTCCCATTGCTGTATTCCGCCGTCTTTCAGAACCGCCACCTGATCACACATGGCGAAGGCTTCCTGTTGATCGTGAGTGACCAGGATGGCACTGATGCCCAGTGTCTTGAGGATTTCCCGCACATCCAGGCTGAGTCGGCGGCGCAGATCTGCGTCGAGGTTAGAGAACGGCTCGTCCAGCAGTATCAACGTGGGTTCCGGTGCCAGGGCACGGGCAAGCGCCACCCTTTGTTGCTGCCCACCCGACAGTTCATGGGGGTAGTTGTCGGCAAGATCCTGCAGATGAACCACCTTGAGCAACTCGGTGACTTTCTGATGTTTTTCCTCGCGATCCTCTCTGCGCAAGCCGAAGCCGACGTTTTCGGCAATTGTCAGGTGCGGGAACAGGGCGTAGTCCTGAAACACCATGCCGATTCGGCGCTTCTCAGGGGCGAGAGTGCGACCGGGCAGGCTGATGGAACTGGACTGCAGGCAAATCTCACCGGTATTGATGGGAAGAAATCCTGCCAATGCCCTGAGGATGGTGCTTTTTCCGCAACCGCTGGGGCCCAGCAGGCAGCCGATGTCGCCGTGACTGAGGGCAAAGTTGACGTTCCTGACCACTGAGCCATCGCCATACCCGCAGGACAGGTTGTTTACTTCCAGCAGCCAGTCAGCAGGCTGAGCCAGGCTATCGGTCATTCGGTCAGTCCAGTCGATTGAGGATCAGGAATTCCAGCAGCGCTTTCTGGGCGTGCAAGCGGTTTTCGGCTTCGTCCCAGACCACCGAACGCGGGTGTTCCATCATGTCCGCGGATATCTCCTCGCCACGGTGCGCCGGCAGGCAGTGCATGAACAGGGCGTCCTTGTCCGCCAATTTCATCAGCGAGGGATTGATCTGGTAGTTCTGGAAGACTCTCTGACGGGCTTTCTGTTCATCTTCCTGCCCCATGGAGGCCCAGACATCCGTGACCAGGAGATCGGCACCTCTGGCGGCTTCAGCCGGATCATGAACCACAGACACCCGATCCTGATGGGTTTTCAGCAATTCACTGTCAGGTTCGTAACCCTCCGGGCAGGCAACGCGCAGGTTAAAGCCGAACTGCGTTGCTGCATTGATGTAGGACTGGCACATGTTGTTGCCATCGCCAACCCAGGCAACCGTACCGCCACGAATGCTGCCGCGATGTTCCCGGTACGTCTGCATGTCGGCCAGCAGCTGGCAAGGATGGAAATCATCTGTCAGAGCGTTGATGACGGGCACTCTGGAGGCCGCCGCGAATGCGTCGACGGTATCGTGGGAAAACGTCCGGATCATGACAGCGTCCACCATGCTGGAAATCACGATGGCGGAGTCTTCAATGGGTTCTCCTCGTCCGAGCTGGGTATCACGGGGAGAGAGGAACAGAGCAGCGCCACCGAGCTGGGTCATGCCCGCTTCGAAGGATACCCGCGTACGGGTTGACGACTTCTCGAAGATCATTGCCAGGACACGATTCTTCAGGGTTTCGCGCACGACGCCCTGGCGCCAATCGTTGCGGAGTTTAGTGCCGTGGTCGACCAGACTTTCAAGCTCGTCGGAGCTTAAGTCATTGAGTGTGAGAAAATGTCTTGCTGCCATGGAGTGGCCCTTAATTAATCGATAACCCTATCCAAGAAATCCGGATCTATTCGTGGTTACAACCGGCCCGCGGTGGTCATTGTCCTGAAACGGCAATACGCCAGCACGCGGTGAGAGCCGCACTGGCGGGAAATACGGAAACGGAGGTTGCCTGAAAGGCAGGGGCTCAAGTCTAGCCCGTCAGGGGGCTGAAGACAACGCCAGGGCATATGCAGGTGTCAGGCGGTGTTTGGTGAGCGTCACGGGACGTGTACAATAGTGTCAGGCATGTCGCAACCGGGCGACCCCGTTTCCAATGAGAGGTGAGAGTTCATGGACATCAACGAAACCATCAAGAGCCAGCTTGAGGAAAACGCCATTATCCTCTATATGAAAGGCACTCCACAGGCTCCGCAGTGCGGTTTCTCAGCGAAGACCGTCCAGGCGCTGATGGCATGCGGCGAGCGGTTCGCCTTTGTAAATATTCTTGATAACCAGGAATTGCGTGAAGGCCTCAAGGTCTATTCAAGCTGGCCCACCTACCCGCAGCTCTATATCAATGGTGAGCTGGTAGGCGGCTGCGACATTATTCTCGAAATGTCGGAAAGTGGTGAGCTGGCCGAGCAGGTCAAAGCCGCTGCGAAACAGGCAGAAGCCTGAGTTAACCGTGTTTAAAGTCGTTCCGGGGCGAAAATGAGTTCGACCCGGAATTGCTTCCTTCCTGAGTATTCTTCCGGTGGTTTTGGATAAGGGCTGGCTAGCAGGGCAGCCTGATAAATCGCTCGGTCTATGTCGTTGAACCCCGTCGATTTGGTGACCTTGGCACCAGTAAGTGCTCCGCTTGGGAGTAGTTTCAGCTCAAGCTGACTGCTCACCGGCTCGGTGACACTGCGGCTGGAAGGAACCGGTCGTTTGCCGAGTTCCTTACCAATGTGTACGGCCAGGCTTGCCGTATAGGGATCCACATCTCGTGGCGACGAGGTTATCTGAGTGACCTTTTCCGGCGTGTCCTCCACCGGTTGCTCCGGGTTGCCTGCGGCAGTAGCGGCCGAGTCCTGCGAGGGCGTTGTCCGTGCTGGAGATTGGGGCTCCACCACGGGTGTTTGTGGTGATGGCGCCGAACGCGCAGTTGGTTCTTTGTGCCGGGGATGACTGGTGTCGACTTGCGGCGATTCCACAGCAACGGGGTCACGCTGGTCGCTGGTGGACGTTGGTTCAGTTGTGATCGTGTTGCGGTCCGGAGCTGTCGTGCGAGTCGGCGATGTCGCGCTGGCGGCGGATTCCGGCAAGGTGCCAGGACTGACCAGTTCCACTTTCACCGTCTGGCGATGGCTTTCCGCGCTTGGAGCCGTATAGGGAAGGGTGGCCATTATCAGGGTATGAAGCAGTAAGGCAACCGATATCGCCAGGGTGATCCGGTATTTGTCCGGGAGGCCGGTAACACTGCCATACTCCAGCATTGTTGCTCAGACGCTCCCAGTACTTTTAACCTGCCTTGCTCCGCAAGCTGCCCACGACTGCGTCCAGCGCCCGGTCAATCAGCGCTCCCTGCTCAAGGACGGTCAGACGGCCGCGCCGCATCTCATGCGCCAGGTCGGTGCGGGTTTTCTCGATCACCTTGAGCCCCATGCGATTTACGAAAACAAAGCAGTCTGCTTCCTCAATGATGGCGGACAGTTTGCAGCGGAAGCTGGCCCCGTTGACCAGGTTGAACTCCACCCAATTGCCGATTTCAATAGCATCGATCTGTGCCACATATTCGGCGATGGCGGCGTCCTCAAGCTCCTGTTGGCGCTCGATGGCAGTCTGATGAGCCGTGGGGATGTCTTCTTCGGGCTCCGGCTCGGGAGAGTCCTCCATGGCCTCGGCCAGCGCGTTGGCTCGGAAAGCTTCCGTTAACTCGTGCTTGAGGTCCGCCATCATCTCATCCAGCTTGGATGAGTTGTAGGAAACCTCTTCAAGCCCGGCCCGGAGTGACTTCAGCAAGCCGGGAACCACGCGAACCCACTGATCCCGCTCTTCATCTTCCTGATGCGGATGCAGGCACCAAATGAGGTCATCCACCACGCGGACAGTCTGTAGCCAGCGGTGTTCCACGTCGTCCCTCAGGTAAGCCAGGAACATCACCCGGCTCCAGCCGTTGATCAGGATGTTCCGCACTGGCTCCTGAAGCTTGTATCGCGCCAGTTTTTTCTGCAGCAACTGATCGACGGTTTCCTGAGCTTTCTGCGATTTGATACGTCCGCGCTCGGATTCCCGGGTGCGCTGCTCCACCAGGGAGGACTTGCGGTTTTCCCTTGCCAGGAACTGTTCGAACTCCTCACCCAGGGTTTCAAAGAGTGTTACGTCACCATCGAATTCGTTCAGTATGCGAACGACAATGGCGTGGATCTGCTCGTACAGCTTGTCGCGGGTTTTCTCGTCACTCTCGCTCCAGCCAATGCCGGCCCGTGCCAGGGAGTTCAGCAGGCGGCGGGCTGGGTGAGTTGCTTTACTGAAGAATGACTTGTCCTTGATCACCACCTTGAGGATGGGGATCTGCAATCGGCTGATCAGGACCTGCACGGGGGCCGAGAGGTTGTAATCGTCGAGAATGAATTCAAACAACATGGACACGAGGTTGATCAGGTCCTCGTCCATTTCCGCCAACGCCGGCTTTTTGCCATCGCTGGTCGTTCCGGCCTGTGCCAGCAACTGTTGGACAACCTGATGGAGGTCAACCATCACCGGCTCGCCGGCACTCAGGTTGCCGCTAATCTGTTCGCCAGGGGGGTGTTGGGGAAGTGAGCCGAGCAGACTTGCCAGTTCCGCTCCCCCAACGACATGAATATTGGGGTCGGATGCCCGCGGCGGAATGCCTGCGTTGGCGCGCTGGAGCGCCAGCATCTGCCGGATCTGGTCGAACATGGCGCCTTCATGGTGCCCTTGCTGACTTTCCGCAGCAGCGGGTTCCGTCATCGCGCTGGCGTTCCCACCTGTTTCGTCAGCGTGAGTGCCGGATGCTGTCTTGCTCTGCTGTTTACCGGCCTTGCCGTGGTAGCGGAAATTCGGAATCACGCCGGCCTGGATGAGGATTCGGTTGGCTTCGTCCAGCAACATGCCAAGGTTGGAGACAACGTAACGATCAAATTGCTTGAGCAGAATCAGGCGTTCGCGTATCTGGATTTCCAGCGCCTGGATGGCTTCCACAAAGGCGCTGCAGAGATGTTCCGGCGCCATGGGGTTAACCGGCGCTTCGTCACTGGCGCCCGGATAAACCACGCTGAAGCGTGTCTGCAGTTGTAACAGGGGACCCTGAAAGTGGACCTTGGACTTGGTGATCATGGCATTGAGGGCAACCTGTTCTTCCAGGTCGTCGTCGCCTACCAGCGACAGGCTGTCTGAGCTGGTCTGGCTGGCTAGACTTTCGTCGGCTGCCACGCTGCCGCTTTGAGGCGGATTGGCGAACAGTTGTGCTACCGCATTCTGGAAGTGACGCTCTACACCCTTCCGCTTGATACGGATTTCGCGCATGGCCTCGAAATAGCGGTTTTGCTCGTTGTTGCTTCTGGCGTTGTTTGCCAGCTCGAACAGCGAGTCATCAACTGCATCAAATGCACCCTGCAACAAATCCCCCAGTCCAGCAACGACAGTGTCGCGGATGCGAACCACCTGCGCAGGTACGGGATTTGAGCTCCCTGCCTCCCGGTGCTCGCGGAGATAATGTATGCCGGACTGCTTATTCATGGCCGACTCCTGTGTACGCCTCAACCGGATACATGACCGAGCTTACAGCTGTATTTTTTCTTTATACGTTAAATCTACCGCATTTTAACACACGGTAACATGACCAAACGCTAACAAAACCCACTAATGTTCCAAAGCACCCTAAGGAACGGCGGATCATATGCCTTACGGCATGTTGTTATTATTTTTTGCGTGACTCCAGTCTTGGGTGGAACCGCATTTCGGTCAAGAAAAATATTAAAATTTGATCTTTCTAAATAGTCAGGTGTTATAGCCAGATGATCTAGCCCATAGCGCGCTTTTTCTTCTTTTTGGGGTGAACGATCGCAGCCTTGACCACATTGTCCTTGATTTGGAGCACCTCAACGCGGTGCCCGCCCACCTTCAGGCACACGTTGGTGTCCGGGATGTTTTCCAGGGTTTCGGTGATGAGGCCGTTGAGTGTTTTGGGGCCATCAATAGGTAGCTTCCAGCCAAGGGTTTTGTTGATGGTTCGCACAGCGGACGTACCATCGATGATGTATGTGCCGTCGTCCTGGGGAATGATGTCGGGGCTGGTGGCGGCGTAATCGGTGGTGAATTCGCCAACGATCTCCTCAAGAATGTCTTCCAGTGTCGCCAGGCCAAGTACTTCTCCGTACTCGTCAACAACGATGCCGAAGCGTCGTTTCTCCTTCTGAAAGTTGATCAGTTGGGTGTTGAGGGGTGTGCTTTCCGGAATGAAATAGGGCTCACGGCACAGCTGCATCAGCATGGCCTTGTTGATTTCATCGTGAAGCAGGAGTTTTGAGGCGTTGCGCAGGTGAAGCACGCCCTGAATGTTGTTGATGTCCCCCTTGAACACCGGCAAGCGAGTGTGCTGACTGCTTCTTAGTTGGCGCAGGATGGTGTCCAGGTCATCATCCAGATCGATGCCGACCACCTCGTTGCGTGGCACCATGATGTCGTTCACGGTCACTTTCTCAAGGTCGAGGATGCTAACCAGCATGTCCTTGTGTTTGGCTGGGATCAGTGCGCCCGCCTCATTTACAAGGGTTCTCAGTTCTTCGCGGCTGAGGTGCTCGTTGGCGGCATCGTCGGCGGACACGCCGATGATCTTCAGGATGGCGCCTGTAAACAGATTAACCGCCCAAACCACGGGATAGAGTAATTTGAGCAGCGGTCCCAGTACGTGGCTGGCTGGAAAGGCAATCTTTTCGGGAAACAGTGCAGCAAGGGTTTTGGGTGTGACTTCAGCAAAGATCAGGATGACGATGGTCAGCAGGACGGTGGCGATGGCAATCCCGGCATCACCCCATATACGGATGGCAATCACCGTGGCGATGGCCGAGGCAAAGATGTTGACGAAGTTGTTGCCTATCAGGATGACGCCGATCAGCTGATCGGTGCGATTAAGGAGAGATTGTGCTCTCCGGGCACCTCTATGGCCGGTCTTGGCCATGTGCTTCAGTCGGTACCGGTTCAGTGACATCATCCCGGTTTCAGAACTGGAGAAAAAGGCGGAAAGCAGGATAAGCCCTGCCAGGATGATGAACAGCGCGGTAAGCGATGTCTCGTTCAAGACTCAATGTCCTTATGTTGCCGACAAGTTGGGAAAATAGGCGGTTGAAAGTCGGGGTGTCAAGTTGGTGTCTGTCCGGGGGATGATTCGTGGTGGCGTCAGCCGCCTCTGTGAAAAATCAGTTCCAGCACGAACTTGCTTCCGTAGAAGGCAAGCATTAAAAGGGCGCAGCCCGCCAGTGTCCAGCGGCTGGCGGTAATGCCGCGCCAACCCTTTGTATAGCGCCCGATCAGCAATGCTATGAAGACAATGAGTGACAACAGTGAGAACAGCGTTTTGTGGGCCAGATCCTGGACGAACAGATCGTCAATGAACAGAGCGCCGGTCACAATCGCCAGAATCAGCATGACCACGCCTGCCCACACTAGCTCGAACAGCAGTGACTCCATGGTCTGTAGTGGTGGCAGGTTGCGGATAAGGATGCTGTTATAGTTCTGTTTGAGCTGGCGATTCTGAAGGTAGAGCAGTACCGCCTGTATGGCGGCCAGCGTAAACAGGCTGTAGGCTGTCACCGACAATGCGATATGGGAGAGCATACCGTAGCTGTCTTCCGGCACCAGTCGGGAAGGGGAGTGCGTGATCAGGCTCATAATGATGGTCAGTGCCGCCAGCGGGTAAACGCCGAGGAAAAGGCTTTGTACCGGTTTTCGAAGGTTGAGGGCAAGCAGTAAAAAAGCAATCAGCCAGGAAATAAGGACGGAACTCTGGAAGAAGCCGAAATCGAAACCGCCTTCACGGTGAACGGTCTGTGCAATCAGCAGACCATGTGCTGTCAGGGCCAGCAAGCCAATAAGGGTGGTGATGGCGATGCTGGTGTGTACCCGTCCGCGGAAGCTGAGTGCCTGCAGGGCGGTACCTACGCTGTAAAGCAATAACGAAGTGACCGCGAGGATCAGCGTTCCCATGACGTCCTTTTTATAACCACTTTCAAACTCGAGATCGGCGGGGTTCCACGCCGATTTGACCGGGCTGGTCGTTTCAGAGCGATAGTCTGGTTATAATGTCGCGATTATGCAACAGGAATCAAGGAGCCTGATCGGGTTCCGGTGTTTCATGCAACCAATTTATCCGGGTACGGAAGAGCAACATGTTTGAAAACCTCCAGGACCGACTTTCCGGCAGTCTGCGCAAGATATCTGGGCAGGCGCGGCTGACCGACGACAATATAAAGGAAACGCTGCGTGAAGTGCGCATGGCGCTGTTGGAGGCGGACGTAGCCCTTCCCGTGGTCAAGGCATTCATTGAGGGTGTGCGTCAGCGGGCTATCGGGCAGGAAGTTCAGCGTAGCCTGAGTCCGGGCCAGGTATTTGTGAAAGTTGTCCAGCAGGAGCTTGAGCGCGTGATGGGGGACGGTAACGAGTCCCTCAATCTGGCGGTACAGCCACCGGCAGTGATTATGATGGCCGGCTTACAGGGCGCCGGCAAGACCACGACCGTAGCCAAGCTTTCCCGCTTTCTTAAGGAGAGGCAGAAAAAGTCCGTTCTGGTGGTGAGCGCTGACGTGTATCGCCCGGCGGCCATTCGTCAGCTGGAAACACTGGCTGGTGAAGTGGGTGTGGAGTTCTTTCCCAGTTCTGAGGACCAGGATCCTGTTGATATCGCCAATTGCGCCATGGATGCAGCCCGCAAGAAGCATATCGATGTTGTGATTCTGGACACGGCCGGCCGCCTGCACGTTGATGAACAGATGATGGGCGAGATTGGTCGGCTCCATAAAGCCGTCAACCCGGTTGAAACCCTGTTTGTGGTCGACGCCATGACAGGTCAGGACGCAGCCAACACAGCCAAGGCCTTTAACGATGCGCTGCCGCTGACGGGCGTTGTCCTGACCAAGACCGATGGCGACGCCCGTGGCGGCGCCGCGTTGTCGGTGCGTCACATCACCGGCAAGCCGATCAAGTTCCTGGGTGTGGGTGAGAAGTCCGATGCCCTGGAGCCGTTCCATCCTGACAGGGTGGCGTCCCGGATTCTGGGTATGGGGGATGTGCTCTCCCTTATAGAGGAAGCCGAGCGCAAGATTGATCAGAAGAAAGCCCAGAAACTGACAAAGAAGATCAAGAAAGGTAAGAGCTTTGATCTTGAAGACTTCCGTGACCAGCTTCAGCAGATGAAAAGCATGGGCGGCATCGGCGGTCTGATGGATAAGCTGCCCGGCATGGGTCAGATGGCGCAGATGGCCCAGCAACAGGTCAATGACAAGTCCATGGGGCAGATGGAGGCCATTATCTGCTCAATGACGGCGAAGGAGCGCCGCTACCCGGATGTGATTAACAACTCCCGCAAACGCCGCATTGCGACGGGGTCCGGTACGCAAATTCAGGATGTGAATCGTCTGCTTAAGCAGCACAAGCAAATGCAGAAAATGATGAAGAAATTCGGCAAGAAAGGCGGAATGGCTAACATGATGCGTGGTCTTGGCGGTATGATGCCGCCGGGTGGCGCAGGCGGTGGTATGCCCCCGCGTGGGCGTATGTAGAAACCGGGATGTATTCCCTGTTTTCTTTGGCGTTCATTTAGCATAGAATAGCGCCCCTTTCGAGTATGGGTCTTCGCGCCAGCCAGTGTTTTCTGAAGCTTGGCGGGTGTGAATCGTACAAAGTTCGTACAACAGAACAGGATATTGGTCGAAATGGTAATAATCCGTTTGGCTCGTGGCGGCTCCAAGAAGCGCCCGTTCTACCATCTGACAGTGACAGACAGCCGCAAATCCCGCGACGGTCGTTTTATCGAGCGCGTCGGTTTCTTCAACCCGGTTGCCCGTGGCCAGGAAGAGCGTCTGCGTATTGATCGTGATCGCGTCGATCATTGGCTGGGTCAAGGCGCCCAGACCAGCGAGCGCGTTGCACAGCTGCTGAAAGGCGCTGCGGCAGAGTAATTGAAAGAACGTTTCACCACCGGGGTTAGGGTATGGCTCAACACTCGCAGGAAACTGTGATTGGTCAGATTACCTCGGTGTTTGGGGTCAAGGGGTGGCTTAAAGTCTACTCCTACACTGACCCCAAGGACGGAATACTGAACTACCGCGACTGGACCTTGGTCCACAACGGCAAGCGTATCCCGGCCAGGCTTGAGGAAGGTCGCCGGCAAGGCCAGGGGATCGTCGTCAGGTTAAAAGGTATTGATGATCGTGAAGTGGCCCACAGTTACTGTGGTGCCGACGTTATCGTGTCTACCGAGGAATTGCCGCAGCTTCCCGAAGGGGAGTACTACTGGCATCAACTGGAAGGCCTTGACGTTTTCACGACAGAAGATGAGTGCCTGGGTAAGGTGCATCATCTGATAGAAACAGGCTCCAACGACGTCCTGGTGGTGCGGGCAACCGACGCCTCCATTGACCAGCGCGAGCGGCTGATTCCCTATCTTCCGGACCAGGTAATCCGGAGTGTGGATCTGGCCGGCTCGCGTTTGGTGGCCGACTGGGATCCGGAGTTCTGACGGGTGTGGATTGGCGCAGTCAGTCTGTTCCCGGAGATGTACGCTGCGGTGACGGATTACGGGATTACCGGAAGGGCCGTTCGTGATGGTCTGTTGACGTTCACGGCCTGGAATCCTCGGGAATTCACTCATGATCGTCACCGAACGGTAGACGACCGGCCTTACGGTGGAGGCCCCGGTATGCTGATGAAAATTCAGCCACTACGGGATGCCATCCATGCGGCAAGGGAGTCTGCACCCGGACGCGCCTGCGTGGTTTATCTGTCTCCCCAGGGGGAGGCGATGAATCAGGGCGTGGTTGAATCGCTGGCAGCGGAAGAGAGTCTTATTCTCGTCGCTGGGCGATATGAGGGTGTTGATGAGCGCCTGATATCGGCGGAAGTCGATCGGGAGGTGTCACTGGGAGATTTCGTGCTTTCCGGTGGCGAGTTGGCGGCCATGGCTGTCATTGATGCGGTTACACGCCTCATCCCCGGAGCGCTGGGTCATGCGCAGTCGGCAGAGCAGGATTCCTTTGCTGACGGTTTGCTGGATTGTCCGCACTACACCCGGCCGGAGGTTTACGAAGGTCAGGCTGTGCCGGATGTTTTGTTAGGCGGTCACCATGATCAGATCCGGCGTTGGCGGCTGAAACAGTCGTTGAGGCGAACCCGGGAGCGACGCCCCGACCTGCTGGATAAGCGGGTGTTTACGGACGAAGAGCGTGAGCTGCTGGAAGAGATTTTGAACGAACCGGGTGCCTCTGAATCATCAGGGCATTAAAAGATTGGGTATCAGGAGCACATACGATGAGCGGCAAGAACAACATCATCAGTCAAATTGAATCAGAGCAGATGACCAAGGAAATCCCTGCCTTTGCGCCGGGTGATACCGTGGTAATCCAGGTTCGCGTTACCGAGGGCAACCGTGAGCGTCTGCAGGCGTTCGAAGGCGTTGTGATCGGCAAGCGCAACCGTGGCATGAACTCTTCCTTCACTGTACGGAAAGTGTCCTACGGTGTGGGTGTTGAGCGTACCTTCCAGACCTTCTCCAAGCTGATCGACAGCATCAGTGTGAAGCGTCGTGGTGACGTTCGCCAGGCTAAGCTTTACTACCTGCGCGACCTGTCTGGCAAGGCAGCTCGTATCAAGGAAAAGCTGGGCTGATCAGCAGAAGTTGCTGGTACAGTTCGTCAGGAAAAGGCAGCCCAAGGCTGCCTTTTTCGTATCCGGTTGCCGGAACTTTTCGTGCCCGTTTCGTTTCGAGTAGGCCGCCATGCCCCGGAAACCCACCTCCAGAGTTGAGCTTAGATCGCAGGATGAAGCGGTCATTGTGCGCTTCACCGATGCCATCTGGCTTGAAGATGGCTTGGGCGAAAAAACCCGTCAGGCGTACCGCAGTGATCTTGAGCGGTTGGCGGCCTGGCTGCAGGAGCAGCCGGGAACGCCCCTGCTGACCGAGGTGCGCCGGACCGACTTGCTGGGCTGGATATCCCGTGGGTTGTCTGATGGTTTCAAAACCTCCACGGCTGCCCGTCGCCTCTCCGGTCTTCGTCGTTTTTTCCGCTACCTTTTGCGAGAAGGCGTGATCGCTGAAGACCCTACACTGCGAATAGATAGCCCCCGCCTTCCTCGACGGTTGCCGGATTCTTTGTCGGAAGACGACGTGGAAAACCTGTTGTCGGAACCCGATCCTGAAGTGCCCATTGAGCTTCGCGACAAGGCGATGATGGAAATCCTGTACGGCTGCGGTTTGCGGGTTTCGGAGCTTGTGGCTTTAACGGTGGATGAGGTGAACCTGCGCCAGGGGGTGATCAGGATTGTTGGCAAGGGAAACAAGGAGCGCCTGGTTCCGCTTGGTGAAGAGGCAGTTGATTGGCTGGTACGTTACATGAGGGAGGGGCGAGGTGAGCTTCTCAAGGGGCGGGCCAGCAACGCACTGTTTCCGGGTAACCGTCCCGCTGCGATGACGCGGCAGACCTTCTGGCATCGGATCAAACATTACGCACTCCGTGCTGGAATTCGCAAGCATCTGTCACCCCATACTCTTCGCCATGCCTTTGCGACGCATCTGTTGAATCATGGTGCCGACTTACGGGTGGTCCAGATGTTACTTGGGCATTCGGACTTATCGACAACCCAGATATACACCCATGTGGCACGTCAGCGATTACAATCGCTGCATCAGGCTCACCATCCGCGCGGTTAGTTAGAGTGTCGTAACATCCCGGGTTAGTCGGCGGGCATGGCGCTTGGTACACTGAACTTTTTGCGGGCAGCGGTGTCGCACAAACTCGGCGGAATTCGCCGTCTCACAGGCTATATACCTTCGTGATTCTGGAAAACTGGAAACCAATATGCTGATAAAGAACTTGTTTAAACCCATGCTGCCACTGGTGCTCGCGGCTCTGGCGGCTGGCGCTCACACTGCTCATGCGGGCGAGGTCGAGGATGCGATTTCCGACAAACTCACCGCAGCGATTCCGGGGCTGAAGATATCCGATGTCCGCAAGTCGGAGGCTGAGGGTTTGTACGAGGTGTACAGTAATAACGGCGATACCATTTTCACAACGGCCGATGGTCAGTACCTCCTGACCGGCGACCTGCTGAAAGTGACCGCGAACGGTATTGCCAATATCTCTGAACAGGGCAGGGCGTCCCAGCGCGCTCAAACCATGGACGAGTTCGGTGATGAGGGGCTGATCAGTTTTCCGGCCAAGGGCACCGAAAAGGCTTCTATTGCTGTGTTCACCGATATCGATTGCCCATACTGCCGCAAGCTGCATGACGAGGTTCCGCGACTGAACGAATTGGGTATTACTGTCAATTACTATGGCTTTCCCCGTTCCGGCCCCAATACGCCCTCTTTTCGCAAGTATATTTCCGTCTGGTGTTCCGATGATCCGCAGGCTGCCATGAATGCCGCCAAGCAGGGTCGATCCGTGGATGATCAGAGCTGCGAGAACCCGGTCAGGGAGCAATTCGAGCTGGGTAGTCGCGTCGGTGTGACGGGTACCCCGGCGATCGTATTGGAAGACGGTAATATGGTGCGTGGTTACGTGCCGTCTGAAAAACTGGCTGAAGGCCTGGGGCTGCTCTGATAGGCTACGGAATGCCTTGTTTGCCTGTTCATCAGGCGGGGCTTATTCGGGCGCCCGTTAACCGTTATACTATCGCTCCCCACAGCAACCCATCGGGAACAGAGGTGAAAGCTTGAAAGACGTCAATGTCGGAATCTGCGGACTGGGAACAGTCGGTGGTGGTACGTTCAACGTACTGACCCGTAATGCCAGCCTGATCACAGGCCGGACAGGTTTCAATCTCCGTATTGCCCGGGTGGCGACACGCACCCCGCGCAATGATATTGATCTGGGGGATATCCCGTTCAGTACCGACATTTTTGACGTGGTGAACGACCCGTCTGTGGATGTTGTGGTCGAATTGATTGGTGGTTACGAAACCGCCCGGGAGCTGGTGCTGGCTGCCATCCGAAATGGCAAGCACGTAGTCACCGCCAACAAGGCGTTGATTGCGGTCCATGGCAACGAGATTTTCGAGGCAGCGGCGAAGCAGAATGTGATCGTTTCCTACGAGGCTGGTGTTGCTGGCGGTATCCCCGTCATCAAGGCTGTTCGCGAAGGCATGGCCGCCAACCGCGTTGACTGGATCGCCGGCATCATCAACGGCACCGGTAACTATATTCTCACCGAGATGCGCGCCGGTCGTGAGTTCGCTGAAGTGCTGAAAGAAGCCCAGGACCTGGGGTATGCCGAGGCGGACCCGACCTTCGATGTGGAAGGCATTGACGCTGCACACAAATTGACGATCCTGGCCTCTGCAGGCTTTGGTGTGCCGCTGCAATTTGAAAAAGCCTACACCGAGGGGATTTCGGAAATCACCCCTTACGACATCGCTCACGCGGAAATTCTTGGTTATCGCATCAAGCACCTGGGGATCGCGCGTCGCCGCGATGAGGGCATCGAGTTGCGTGTGCATCCCACGCTGGTTCCACGCAGCCATCTCATTGCACAGGTGGATGGTGTGTTGAACGCGGTCCTGGTGGACGGCGATGCCGTTGGCCAGACCATGTATTACGGCCCCGGCGCCGGCGATGAGGCCACGGCATCAGCGGTTATCGCCGATATCATCGACGCGGCCCGTTCCGTGGCTGCCAAGAGCAACCAGCGGGTTCCCTACCTTGGCTTCGAGCCTGCGGCAATGGAAGATCTGCCGGTGCTGCCGATGGAGGATGTTCAGTCCGCCTATTACCTGCGCATACAGGCGCTGGACCGTCCCGGCGTGCTGGCGAAAGTCGCTTCCATTCTCAGTGAGCACGGCATCAACATCGAGTCCATTATGCAGAAGGAATCGGAGCTGAAAGATGGCCGCATCCCGGTAATTATCCTGACCCACACGGTCCAGGAGCGACAGATCAACCGCGCTATTGAAGAGCTGGAAGCCCTGAGCGATATCGACGAAAAAGTCGTCCGTATCCGCGCCGAAAACTTTAACTGACAGGAACGCAAGGTGAGATACATCAGTACACGGGGCGAAGCTCCCGCCCTGGGCTTTGAAGACGTCCTGCTGACAGGCCTGGCCACCGACGGTGGCCTGTATGTCCCGGAATCGTTGCCTCATTTCAGCCTGGAAGAAATTCGAAGCTGGCGTGGGCTTTCCTACAGCGAGCTCGCTTTCAAGGTAATGCACCCGTTTGTCGACGATGCGATTCCTGCGGAGGATTTCCGCAGGATGCTGGACGAGACCTACGGTGATGTATTTGCCCATAAAGCGGTGGCCCCGCTGGTTCAGTTGGACACCAATGAGTGGGTCATGGAGCTTTTCCGTGGCCCAACCCTGGCGTTCAAGGATTTTGCCCTGCAACTGCTGGGGCGCCTGTTGGACTACGTGTTGGAGAAACGCAAGCAGCACGTGGTGATCATGGGGGCAACGTCCGGTGATACCGGCTCCGCCGCCATTGAGGGGTGCCGCCGATGCGAACACGTCGACATTTTCATCCTGCATCCCCATGAACGGGTGTCCGAGGTGCAGCGTCGCCAGATGACCACCGTGAAGGGTGACAATATCCATAACATCGCGGTGCGCGGCAACTTTGATGACTGCCAGCGCATGGTGAAGGCGAGCTTTGGTGACCAGTCGTTCCTCGGTGGTCAAACCCAGCTTGCGGCGGTGAATTCCATTAACTGGGCCCGTATCATGGCTCAGATCGTCTACTACTTTCATGCTTCCCTGGCGCTCGGCGGTCCGGATCGGAGTATGGCTTTCTCGGTGCCCACGGGTAACTTCGGCGATATCTTCGCGGGTTATCTGGCCAAGAAAATGGGTTTGCCGATCTCCCAGTTGGTGATCGCCACCAACCGTAACGACATCCTGCATCGCTTTATGAGTGGCAATCGCTACGAGCAGCTCCAGCTTGAGCATACCTTGTCACCAAGCATGGATATCATGGTGTCCAGCAATTTCGAGCGCCTGTTGTTCGACCTGCACGGCCGCGACGGGGCTGCGGTAAAGGACCTGTTGGAGAATGCCACCAAGGGCCCAGTCAGCATTGAAGATTACCGCTGGAAGCACGCTCGCAAACTGTTTGACAGTGACGCGGTGGGTGATGAGGGCACCACAGACACCATCCGTGAGGTGTTTGACCAGAACGAGTACTTGCTCGACCCCCATACCGCCATCGGCGTGCGTGCGGCCCGAAACTGTCGTCGCGACCCGGCGGTACCGATGATTACCCTGGGTACTGCGCATCCGGCCAAGTTCCCGGATGCCGTGTTGCGCTCAGGTGTTAAAGCCGAGCCGTCCCTGCCGGTGCATATGTCGGATTTGTTCGAACGGGAGGAGCGATACACCGTTTTGGATAATGACCTGTCCGCCGTGCAGGACTTTATCGCCAAACACTGGAAAAATACCTGAGTGGTATGACGCCCAAAAAAATCCTTCGTCGCCCCAGCCCGGACACCACTCCGGACTGGGGCCAGAATCTGCCCCCACTGCTTCGCCGTCTATACGCCGCCCGTGGCGTGACTTCCGATGACCAACTCACCTACACACTGAAACACCTGGCATCGCCCATGGATCTAAGAGGTGTCGACCGTGCCGTTGCGCTCCTGGCGGAAGCCATCACCAGTCAGCAGCGAGTGCTGGTGCTTGGGGACTTCGACGCCGACGGCGCCACCAGCACGGCAGTTGCCATGCTGGGATTGGGGATGCTGGGGCTGAACGATATTGACTTCCGTGTGCCCAGCCGGTTTTCCGACGGTTATGGATTGACGCCGGGCATTATCCACCGGTTGAGAGATGAGGGTGCGCTGCCGGACCTGCTGGTGACCGTGGACAACGGTATTTCCGCCGTGGAAGGTGTTCGCGCAGCCCGGGAACTGGGCATCCGGGTGGTTGTGACCGATCATCACCTGGCCGGTGAAACCCTGCCTGAGGCGGACGCCATCGTGAACCCCAACCAGCCCGGCTGCCCCTTCTTGAGCAAGAACGCGGCGGGCGTGGGTGTGATGTTCTATGTGCTGACGGCTCTTCGAAAGCATCTGCGTGAGCAGGGCCTGTTGCCAGAGCCGCAACCTAATCTCGGCAATCTGTTGGATCTTGTGGCGCTTGGCACTGTAGCGGACGTTGTTCCCCTGGACCATAACAACCGCATCTTTGTGGAACAGGGCCTGCGCCGCATCCGCCAGGGGGAGGCCCGCCCCGGTATTCTGGCGCTGCTGGAAGTGGCAGGCCGCGACCACAGCGAAATCAGCTCCACGGATCTCGGGTTTGTGGTTGGCCCAAGGCTGAATGCTGCCGGTCGCCTGGACGATATGAGCGTGGGCATTGCCTGCCTGCTGGCGGACAGCCGTGACGAAGCCCAGCGCCTGGCCCGTGAACTGGATACCTTCAACCGTGAACGTCGTACCATCGAAAAAGACATGAAAACCCAGGCCCAGGATCTGCTGGCGTCCATGTCGCTGGACATCGAGGGCCTGCCGTGGGGCCTGGCCCTGTTTGACACCGACTGGCACCAGGGTGTGATCGGCATTCTGGCGGCCCGTATCCGCGAGCAGACCCACCGCCCGACGATTGCGTTCGCCCCCGACGACAACGGCGAGGACATCAAGGGTTCCGCCCGTTCCATCCCTGGCCTGCATATCCGAGACGTGCTCGCCGTGGTTGATGCCAGGCACCCGGGGATGATGAAAAAATTCGGCGGCCATGCCATGGCGGCAGGCATGACTCTGTCCCGCGGTGATCTGGATGCGTTCAGTGATGCGTTCGACCGGGCGGTCCGCGATACCCTGCGGGCGGAAGACCTTGAGGCGGCCATTACCACCGATGGCCCCCTGAGCCCGGACGAGCTTCACCTGGAAACCGCCACCCTGTTAAAGCGTGCCGGTCCCTGGGGGCAGCATTTCCCGGAGCCCCTGTTTGACGGCAACTTCCGTGTGGTCAGCCAGCGCATCGTTGGCGAGAACCACCTGAAGCTGGTGCTCCAGCCGGAAGAGGGCGGCGCCATCATCGATGGCATCGCCTTCAACACCGGGCCGGAAGTGCCCGACTACACCAGGACTGGTGCGCGGGTGGTTTACAAACCTGATGCAAATACCTTTCGTGGGCGTACTAACCTGCAGCTTTTGGTGGATTATCTGGAGCCGCTGGGCTGACTTAGGCGTCTGGCACAGGGGTGGGGGTCTTTTTCTTCTGGGAAAAAAACTCGCTTCGCTCAGACACCTTTTCCCGACAGAAAAAGACCCCCACCCCCATGCCGATCAAACCTGAGAGATCGCTCCGTATTCATACGTTTGTGGCGATAACTCGTGGTTTAGGCATTGGTCGGTGACGCCCTTTCAGGATCGTCAAAAACATGGATGTTTTTGTCGAGCGTACATGGATGTATTCACCGCGTATCCTGGAAGGGCGTCGCCGACCAATGCATGCACCCAGTCAAAAACCCACCGGCTGATTTAAGAACAGATTTCCGGTAGAATCTCGCGTCTGATTTTGATCGCATTCATTTTCCGAGCGAGAGTAAAGATTTCATGGAAATCAATCCCATTGTTACGAAGATAAAAGACCTTCGTGAGCGCACTGAAGCGCTCAGGGGGTATCTTTGACTACGATCAGCGTAGTGAAAGACTGACCGAAGTTGAGCGTGAGCTGGAAGTGCCTTCCGTATGGGAAGACCCCGAACGGGCTCAGGCGCTGGGCAAGGAACGTTCCGATCTTGAATTGATTGTTCGTACCATCGACAACCTCACCTCCGGCCTTGAAGACGCCGAGGGTCTGCTCGAAATTGCGGACGAGGAAGAGGACGAGGGCACGGCCGCGGAGATCGAAGCCGATCTGGCCGGGCTTGACAAAGAGCTCGAGAAGCTCGAATTCCGCCGCATGTTCTCCGGCGAGATGGACGCCAACAACGCTTACCTGGACATCCAGGCCGGCTCGGGCGGTACTGAGGCCCAGGACTGGGGCAATATGCTGCTGCGTATGTACCTGCGTTGGGCGGAGCGTCGTGGGTTCAAAGCCGAGATCGTCGAGTTGCAGGAAGGCGATGTGGCTGGCATCAAGAGTGCGACCATCCACATCCAGGGCGACTATGCGTTTGGTTGGTTGCGCACGGAAACCGGTGTGCATCGTCTGGTGCGAAAGTCGCCGTTTGATTCCGGCAACCGCCGTCACACGTCGTTCTCATCCGTCTTTGTCTCACCGGAAGTGGACGACAGCTTCGAGATTGAAATCAATCCGGCAGACCTTCGTGTCGACGTCTATCGCGCCTCGGGTGCGGGTGGTCAGCACGTAAACCGGACCGAATCTGCTGTGCGTCTGACTCACAATCCCACTGGTATTGTCGTGGCCTGTCAGGCTGGCCGAAGCCAGCATCAGAACAAAGACCAGGCCATGAAACAGCTGAAAGCGAAGCTGTTTGAGCGTGAGATGCAGGAGCGTAACGCCGAGAAACAGAAGGCTGAGGATGCCAAGGCGGATATCGGCTGGGGCAGCCAGATCCGCTCCTACGTGCTGGACGACAGCCGTATCAAGGACTTACGCACCAAGGTGGAAACCAGCAATACCCAGTCGGTGCTGGACGGTGACATCGACAAGTTCATCGAAGCCAGCCTGAAGATGGCGCTGTAAACAGCGCCTTTGCCATGCTAACCCGGACAATTCCCGATTTTGCGAGCCAACATGACTGAACACACCCCGAATGCACAGCCAGAGGACAACAAGCTGATTGCCGAGCGTCGCGCCAAGTTGGCGGAGATGCGTGATCAGGGCAATGCCTTTCCCAACAACTTCCGTCGCGACGCAACCGCGGCCGAGCTTTTGGCCAAATATGGCGACAAGAGCAAGGAAGAGCTGGCTGAGATGGGCATTCAGGTGGCTGTTGCCGGCCGCATGATGCTTGATCGTAAAGCATTCAAAGTGGTTCAGGATATGACGGGCCGCATTCAGATCTACGCCTCAAAAGATGTCCAGAAAGACACCAAGCACTGGGATCTGGGCGATATCGTGGGGGTGCGGGGTATTCTGTGTAAGTCAGGCAAGGGTGACCTCTATGTAAGCATGGACGAGTACACGCTGTTGACCAAGTCGCTGCGTCCATTGCCGGAGAAGCACAAGGGGCTGACCGACACGGAAGCCCGGTATCGTCACCGCTACGTTGACCTGATGGTGAACGAAGACAGTCGCCGCGTGTTCTATGCACGTTCGAAGATTATCAGCGTCATGCGTCAGTACTTCACCGACCGAGACTTCATGGAAGTCGAAACCCCGATGTTGCAGGTGATTCCTGGTGGTGCCACGGCGCGTCCGTTCGTGACTCACCACAACGCCCTGGGTATCGACATGTACCTGCGTATTGCTCCGGAGCTGTTCCTCAAGCGCCTGGTGGTCGGTGGTTTCGAGCGGGTATTCGAAATCAACCGCAACTTCCGTAATGAAGGGCTTTCCACCCGTCATAACCCGGAATTCACCATGGTGGAGTTCTATCAGGCCTATGCCGATTACAACGACCTGATGGACCTTACCGAAGACATGCTGCGCACCATTGCCCAGAAAGTACTCGGTACCACCACGGTGGTGAACACCCGTACCCTGTCCGATGGCGAAGAAGAAACCATTGAGTACGACTTCGGCAAGCCTTTCGAGCGCCTGACCGTGGTGGACGCCATCCTGCGATACAACCCCGATATCAAAGCCGAACAACTGGCCGATGAAACCAGTGCTCGACAGGTGGCGAAGGATCTGGGCATTCACCTTAAAGAAGGCTGGGGACTGGGCAAGGTGCAGATCGAAATCTTTGAAGCGACTGCTGAGCATCGCCTGATGCAGCCCACATTCATTACCGATTACCCGAAAGAAGTGTCACCGCTGGCCCGCTGCAAGGACAACGATACGTTCGTCACTGAGCGTTTCGAATTCTTCGTGGGCGGCCGCGAGATCGCCAACGGATTCTCCGAGCTGAACGACGCGGAAGACCAGGCTGAGCGCTTCCAGGATCAGGTGGCCGAGAAAGACGCCGGCGACGACGAAGCCATGTTCTTCGACGAAGACTACGTCATGGCGCTGGAATATGGCCTGCCACCAACCGCAGGTGAAGGCATTGGCATCGACCGTCTGGCCATGCTTCTGACGGATTCCGCCTCGATTCGCGACGTTATCCTGTTCCCCGCCATGCGCCCGGAGCACAAGGCTGAAACGAAGAAAGACGAGGGCTGAACATGCAGCCGGTGGAGATACTGGCAAGCCAGCTAAAATCAGGGCGAGGTTGGACGGAGCACCTTGGTGACGAATTCCGTCAGCCCTACATGCAGCAGCTGGCTGAATTCCTCGCGGCGGAAGAGCAGGCGGGAAAGACCTTGTTCCCCGCTAGCCAGCATTGCTTCAACGCCCTGAACAGCACACCGCTGGATAAGGTGCGCGTGGTTATCCTCGGCCAGGACCCCTACCACGGTCCCGGCCAGGCCCACGGCCTGTGCTTCTCCGTGCGCCCGCACGTGGCCACGCCGCCGTCGCTGGTCAACATCTTCAAAGAAATCCACGCCGACCTCGGCATCCAGCCCCCAGACCACGGCTGCCTGCAACCCTGGGCGGAGCAGGGCGTGCTCCTTCTCAACAGCGTCCTCACCGTCGTCCAAAGCCAGGCTGGCGCCCACCAGGGCAAAGGCTGGGAAACCTTCACCGACCGCGTTATCGAAACCATTAACCGCGAGCGTGAAGGGGTGGTGTTTCTACTCTGGGGAAGCTACGCCAAGAAAAAAGGCCAGCACATCGACCGAAGCAAGCATCTGGTACTGGACGGGCCACATCCATCGCCGTTAAGCGCCTACCGCGGCTTCTTCGGCTGCAAGCATTTTTCCCGGGCCAACGAGTGGTTACAGCAGAAGGGCCTGCCGACCGTTGATTGGTCTTTGCCAAACAAATCGCAGCTGCTGGAACAATACGGTAAGAGCCAATCCTGAAAAAATGAAGCGGCCCGAAAGAGCGGCCCCCACCTTCGGCCAGCCCCCAAACCTACTGAAGAAGCGCCATAGCAGCTTCCATCTGCGCATTCAGGTCCTCTTCCTCGCTCATATCCACCTCAGGATCCAACCCAAGACGATCAAACGCCGAAATTGTCTTCCAGTCCACCTCCGTCCAGGGATGATCTGTCCCGGCAATCAACTGCAGATTGGCAATCATCACCAGATCCGCATAATCCGCTGCTGGCACCTCACGATGCAGGTTCGCGTATTCCAGAGGCACATTCTGAAGTTCTTTCGGGAAATCCCATTTCTGCAGAATCGTCGCCCCGATACGCGGATGAATCTCATCAATCACATTGTCCAGCATGATGCTACTGATCTGAATATCCCGGTCTTCCACATAGCGCAGAATCGGCAACACCCCGATGAGGTGAACCAACCCGGCCAGGGTGGCCTGATCTGCCTTGAGATTGGTGTAATGCTGTGCCAGCACATGGCACACCCCGGCCACCTCAGTGCTCTTTTGCCAGGTGGCACGCAGGCGCTTGTCGATCATGTCCGAAGTGGCCTGGAACATCTGCTCCATGGCAAGACCCATCGCCAGGTTGCTGGTATAAGCCATGCCCAGGCGACCAACCGCCATATTCAAGTTCTCAATCGCCCGGCTGCCGCGAAATAGCGGGCTGTTGCAGACTCGAATGATACGGGCTGACAGGGCCGTGTCGTTGCTGATGACCTTCACCAGGTCAATAATGGCCGAGTCCTCGTTTTCTGCGATGTCGCGTACCTGAAGCGCAACTTCCGGAAGTGTCGGAAGTACCAGTTTGTCGTTTTCAATAGCGTCGGTCAGGTCGGTTTTTATGGTTTCTACAATGTTGGACATAGTCAGTTTGAATCCGCCTGTTAAGTGTCACCTGGCCGGCAGGAACGTCCGGAAAGGCTAATATGTTCATGTATATGACGTACTTTATAGCAAATTATCGGGATTCTTCCTGTCAACTTATGTATCAGGCGTGTCGGTTTTTTCACGCTCCGGAACAGAATACGGCAAGGGGCGCAGTGACAGAACCGCGTCGGAGGCGCTCTCGGGTACCAATGATTTCTCCGCCGCATCGTGGCGCACAACGGCCAGAATCTCCGAGTGTCCGTCAGAGAAACCAACAGAATTCACGACATTTCCCACTGACCGATCTCCGTCCAGCAGCGACTCACCGGGGGCAGGCAGGGTGCCGGCATCGCTGCAGGTATACCGGAAAAGGCTTTTTTTGAGTTGCCCCAGGAAGTGCATGCGCGCGATCACTTCCTGCCCGGTGTAGCAGCCTTTCTTGAAGTGGATGCCTCCAACATGCTGCCAGTTCAGCATTTGCGGCACGAAGCTCTCCGTGGTGGCGGCCGTGAGCGATGCTACGCCGGCAGCAATTTCGGAAGCCTGCCAATCGGCGAGGGGGGCTGCAGGAATGTCCGCCAGAGCCTGTTGTAGCGATGTGTCCAGATCACACGTTTGCCAGAGTTCATAGCGAGCCATGCCCTCGGCGGTGTCCATCGTACGTATCACGTGGCCTCCGTTGATTTTCACGGAATCGCCTGCGACTGCCAGTGCACCGGTGCCTTCTGGCAGCAGTTTTTCTACTGCGGCATCGCCCAGAAGTCCGATGATCCGAGCGTCCGACTCTACCTCCATTGACGTACCACGGAACAGCATCAGGTACTTGCGCAAATGAGTCACCGTGCCGTCGGAGAGATTCGCTGGCAGCTCCATCAATATGTCATCACCATCCCTCACCAACCGGGTCAGGCAATAGGCGCGCCCCTTGGGTGTACAGGCTGCCGCTCTTGGCGAATGACCCTGGGTGACATCGTCGATCTGCTGGCTGAACTGCCCCTGCAGGAACTTGTCGGTGCCTGGCCCGGCTATTCGAACCATGACACGGTCAGAGATGAAAACGCAGCGGGGCTGGGGAAGCGGATGGTTGGCCAACGGACTTTCGATGTCTGACATGAAGCGCTCCAGAATCAGTGGATTTCCTGCGTTTGGCGACCAGATGCCTTGCTGCCAGAGGTCGGGCCCAGGCGAAGCCAGACCCGCAAACGGCGGAATGCATCGGAAGGGATGTTGCGAAACCGCGGCGTAACGGCAACCAGGACAACAGGATATGTACACGATATGGTGCCGGAATGCTGCAGTTTCAAGATCGCAAAGTTGGCACCCAGACGACTTTCGTCCGCAACCTGGACAGCGCGGTCCTGCCCAGAGCGAAGGCGCACGTATAATTGCTCGCCCTCAACCCGTAGTTCGGTTACGGCTGCCGGACCGACCAGCAAGCCGGTTCGGCGATACTCGAAAACCGCACCCACGAGTGAGGGGATAGCCAGCACCAGAAGGAGGGGGCTGAACTCACTGGCTACGGCGGCTACGAACAGGGTCAGCGCCAGCCAGGGCAGGGTGCACAGTAACCCGACAGCGTGGGATGGAATCAGTGCCAGTTCAATCCGGCTGGACACGGTTCAGTATGAGGTCAACGATGCGTTGCAGGTCGGGGTCTTCCGGGCGGCTGCGCTGCATGAACCACTCGAACATATCGGTGTCCTCGCAGTTGATCAGCTTTTGGTACCGTGCCTGGTCCTCAGTGGGAAGGTCTCGATAGGCGTTTTCAAGGAACGGGATCAGCAAAACGTCCAGTTCAAGCATGCCGCGGCGGCTGTGCCAGTAGAGGCGGTTGAATTCGGTGTTGTCAGACATTGATTCTCTCAGTTAACCAGTGGGCATTGGAGTGGACCGAGCCATTTCCTTCAGGGAGACGACCGTCGGTAAGTGGTGGGAACCAGTACGGTATCCCTTGCCTCGTGGAGTAGTCCGGGGAAATCCAGTGTGTAGTGCAGGCCGCGACTTTCCCGGCGCTGCAACGCGGAACAGATAATCAGGTCCGCCACGGTCACCAGGTTGCGCAGCTCAAGCAGGTCGTTCGAGACGCGGTAGTTGCTGTAGAACTCGCCAATTTCCCGTTCCAGCAGATCAATCCGGTGCTTGGCTCTCTGCAGGCGTTTGGTCGTACGAACGATGCCAACATAGTCCCACATGAAATGCCGCAGTTCGTCCCAGTTGTGGGAGATTACCACGTCTTCGTCGGAATCCCTTACCTGGCTTTCGTCCCAGTCCGGTGCTTGGGGTGGTGCAGGAATGTCCGATTCCCGTCGCGCTATATCCGCAGCGGCGGCACGGCCGTAGACCAGGCATTCAAGCAGGGAGTTACTGGCCATGCGATTGGCGCCATGCAGACCGGTAAACGCAGCCTCGCCGACAACATAGAGCTGGTTGATGTCGGTGCGGGCGCGTTCGTCACTGAGTATGCCGCCACAGGTGTAGTGCGCGGCGGGTACCACCGGGATCGGTTCTTTGGTGATATCAATCCCGAACGTCAGGCATTTTTCGCGAATGGTTGGGAAATGCTGTTTGATGAACTCGGCCGGTTTATGGCTGATGTCCAGGTATAGATGATCAGCACCCAGCCGTTTCATTTCGTGGTCGATGGCGCGGGCCACGATATCCCGGGGCGCCAGCTCGCCTCGATCATCGAAGCGATCCATAAAGCGGGAGCCGTCCGGAAGCTTCAGCACACCGCCTTCACCCCTCACTGCCTCGGTAATCAGGAACGACTTGGCATGTGGGTGGTACAGGCACGTGGGGTGGAACTGGTTGAATTCCATATTGCCGACCCGGCAGCCGGCGCGCCAGGCCATGGCTATACCGTCTCCCGAAGCTCCGTCCGGGTTGGTGGTATAGCGATACGCCTTGCTGGCGCCGCCCGTGGCGAGGATAGTGAACCGGGCCCGGAACAGTTCGACATGGTTGTCTTCCAGGTTCAGTATGTAGGCGCCTACGCACGCGTTTCCAGGCAATGCCAGCTTGCGATTGGTGATCAGGTCTACGGCAACCCGGCGGGACATCAGGGTAATGTTGGGGCGCGCCTGGGCCTGGGACGTCAGGGTGGTGGAAACAGCGTGGCCGGTGGCATCGGCCGCGTGGATAATGCGGCGGTGGCTATGCCCGCCCTCCCGTGTCAGGTGGTACTGGGACTGGTCATCGCGGGTAAAGGTGACGCCGCTGTCGATCAGCCAGTTGATGCTCTCGCGGCCATGCTCAACCGTAAACCGGACAGCATCCTCGTGGCAGAGGCCGCCCCCGGCGTTGAGGGTGTCGCTGACGTGATTCTCAAGAGAGTCGTCGTCATCCAGCACGGCGGCAATGCCGCCCTGGGCCCAGAGTGTTGCGCCGCTGCTGATATCGGCCTTGCTGATGACGGCGATCTGCAGGTGCTCGGGCAAATTCAGGGCAACAGTGAGGCCGGCAGCACCGCTGCCGACAATCAGGACATCGAATTCGTAGGACTGTGGCATCGGGTCGTAATCGCGGGCCATAATGTGGATGTGTATTGAACTAAACTTTGCGCTCGCTGTCTATTTGGCCTGACGGGGTGCTCCCGGATAAAAGGGGGCATTGTAGACTCATCGGATGCCGGACAGCAGCATGATTCCATTGAATAGCAGGCAAGTGGGCCAGACGGTCGAACGCTATGGCAACTCCGGCACTCCGTCTATGAATGCGGATACAGAAAGACACAAGGAAGACGGCAGCGAAAGCCAGACAGACCTTCAGCTGGTAAGAAAGGTCCGTCATGGTGATCGGCCCGCCTTTGATCTTCTGGTTGTCAAATATCAGTCCAGGGTTGCGTCGATTATCAGTCGTTATGTCTACGACAGCCAGGAGGTGATGGACCTTACCCAGGAAACCTTCGTCAAGGCGTACCGGGCGATTGACCGTTTTCGGGGAGACAGCGCGTTCTACACCTGGCTGTACCGTATAGCCGTGAATACGGCCAAGAATTTTCTTGAGTCCCGCGGGCGTCGTCCGCAAGGCAGTGCCGACGCGGGGGAAGCCGAGAATTACGACGACGGTTCAAGACTCAGGGACAATGCGTCACCGGAGAAACTGTTGCAGCGGGATCAGTTGCAGAGCGCGCTCAGGGTGGCGATATCAAACTTGCCGGAGGAGCTTCGATCTGCGTTTTTGCTCAGGGAGTACGACGGGCTGAGTTACGAAGACATCGCCGGTATTCTCGAGTGCCCCATCGGCACGGTAAGGTCACGAATATTCAGGGCACGGGATGCAGTGGATCGCCACCTGGGCCCTTTGTTAAATGATTCCCGGACGTAATGAGGTTGCATCCTATGGATGATCGTCTCAAAGAAACGCTGTCGGCAATGATGGATGACGAGGCAGATGAATTGTCAGTTCGCAGACTGCTGTCACACGCTGAGCAGGATCAGGTTCGGTCGCAGTGGCAGCGTTGGCAGCAGGTGCGGGATCTCATGCATCAGGGCAGCGTGGCACCGGAGGCTGTGGATGTCAGTGCTGGGGTCAGGGATGTTCTGGATGGCAGCGGTGCGGTATCGCCTGCTGCGACAGTCGGCTCGATGCCCCGCCGGGACAAAAGCTGGCATTGGCCAGCGGTTGCGATGGTCACACTGGCAGCGGTGATTGGTTTTGGCGCCGGTGCTGGTTGGGAGTCCGCCGAAGATGGTGGAGCGATTGCAGCCGCGGGCGTTTCAGAAGAACAGGATCGGCAGGAGTCGGCGGTCGAGCCGGTGCCGGAGGTGGCATTGCAAGGACTTGATGAGGAGCAATGGGAACATCTTAGCCGCTATCTTCTTGAGCACGCCCAACACAACAGCGTAGGAGCCGGTCGAGGCTCCGTTGGCTATGCGCGTGTCGTTAGCGCGTCCGGACCAGGGTATTGACGTTTCATGTTTGCAGGACACTGGCTGGAGTTAAACGGCTGATGGGCAGAATCGCAATGGCAATCCAGAGTCGATTCCCTGGTGCAATCAGGCACGGGCTGGTCATGTTGACGTTGCTCACCGTTCTGACAGGGCAAGTGTCTGCCGAGACGGCGGAGAGCGCCGGGAAGAATGAACAGAGCGCCGAATATTGGCTCAACCGTCTTGGTCCTGCCCTCAACATGACGTCCTATCGCGGCGTCTTTGTGTATGCCCGGGGTGATCAGGTCAGTTCGATGCAGATTGCGCACCGGTATCGGGATGGCATGGTGGAAGAGCGGCTGGTTCTGCAGGACGGAGCCAGCGGTGAGATCGTGCGAAAGGGGATGCGGGTTGTCTGTGTGCTTCCTGACCATGGGCGCATCCAGTTGGATCAGGTTATTCCGTCGGGTCCTTTTGCCGAGGCATTTTCCCATCAGTTGATGCCGGTCAGTCAATGGTATCAGCCAGAGCTGGTGGGCGATGATCGTATTGCTGGTTACGATGTGGTCAAGCTCGGGCTCAGGGCGAGGGATGATCTTCGATACAGTCACCAGCTATGGCTGGAAAAATCCACCGGTCTGTTGGTGAAGAGCCATGTGCGTTCCGTCGGCGGTGAGGTGCTTGAGCATTTTCAGTTCACCAGCCTTGAAATAACGGACTCTCTCCCGGATAGCGAATTTATCGTGCAAACGGAGGGAGAGGCCATCAAACGGGAATTGAAACCGAAACAGACGTCGTCTCCCGCGGCACGGATGGATGGTTGGACGCTTGAGTGGCGCCCGGATGGTTTTGTTCCCGCCGCTGCCCCGCGATCAGGCAAAGGGCAGGCAGTGGCGTTCTCGGATGGGCTGGCAGCCTTTTCTGTGTTTGTCGAACCAGCACGGAAGATGGTGATGCCCACCGGCGCTTCGCGAATTGGCGCCACCACGGTGTACATGAAACAGCTCAGTGTGGATGACATCGCGTTTTTCGTGACTGTGGTTGGGGAAGTTCCACCGACGACGGCCCGTAAGGTGGCCGAATCAGTGACGATTGACGATACCCTGGCGTTCGGCGGAGGCCGGAAATGATTACGGAAACCGGGAGGGTTGTCGGTGTTGCCGGCGACCGGGTATGGGTGCAGACGATTCGCACCAGCGCCTGTGAAAGTTGCTCGGCTCGTCATGGCTGTGGCCAGCGTGCACTGGCCGGTGTTTCAGGAGGCAGGGCCAATCAGGTTCTGGTGGCCAACAGCCTTGGTGCCGAGGTGGGTGATGAGGTGACGGTGGCCATTGATGAGTCCGCGCTGCTTGGTGCTTCCCTGCTTGTTTACGCCCTGCCATTGGTGTCGATGGTGGCCGGGGCTGTTTTGGGGCACCAGTTGTCGGCAGGCCACGCGGCCAGTGAGGCCGTCGCCATGATGGGGGCTGCGGCGGGACTTGCCCTGGGCTTCCTGGCCGCTCGCAGGGGGCAGTCACGTAAAGCGGGAACCTGGGAGCCGACACTGGTGGAGGTCAGGCAGGGGGTGGTCGCTTCCCCGGAATGATGTTCCAACAGGCTCTGTTGAAATTATCGGCTTTGACCGCACATTGAGTTTATAACGTCCGCTGAACAGGGGGTCTTTAATGCCTGAAGTAAAGAACGATCAAGACATGCTGCGCCGGCCTCAGCGCCAGGGTTCCATTGTGTTCGTCTGGTATCTTTTGTGTCTTCTTGTTCCCTTGTCTCTGGCTCAGTCTGTCTCAGCTCGCAGTCTCCCTGACTTTACCGAGTTGGTCGAAGAGAACTCGAATGCTGTGGTCAACATCAGTACAACGACCGAGCCCAAGTCAGCGAATCGTGGCCGCTCAAACGGTCTCCCTTTTAACGATCGACAGCTTGAGCAGTTACCGGAGTTTTTCCAGGATTTCTTCCGCGGTCCCCAGTCACCGTTTGGCGGCAGCCCTGGTGGTTCAGCCCCGCGTCAGTCCATGGGGTCCGGGTTTATCGTTTCCAGTGATGGCTATGTGTTGACCAATAACCATGTGGTGGAAGGGGCCGACGAGATCATTGTGCGCCTGAATGACCGTCGAGAATTGCCTGCCAAACTGATTGGCACTGACCCACGTTCGGACATGGCGGTTCTGAAGATTGAGGGCGGCGACGACTTGCCTGTGGTGCGGATCGGGCGCTCCAATGACCTGAAAGTGGGTGAGTGGGTCCTGGCTATCGGCTCGCCCTTTGGTTTTGATTACACCGTAACAGCGGGCATTGTCAGCGCCCTGGGCCGTTCACTGCCATCGGAAAACTACGTTCCGTTTATCCAGACTGACGTTGCTATCAACCCGGGTAACTCCGGCGGGCCACTGTTTAACCTGGACGGCGAGGTTGTGGGTATTAACTCCCAGATCTACACCCGCTCGGGTGGATTCATGGGGGTGTCCTTTGCAATCCCCATTGATGATGCCATGAATGTGTTCCGGCAGCTTCGGGACGATGGATCGGTTTCCCGTGGCTGGCTGGGTGTGCTGATACAGGAGGTTAATCGAGATCTGGCGGAGTCATTTGGCCTTAAGCGTCCTCGAGGCGCCCTGGTTGCAGAAGTGATGGCGGGCTCGCCTGCCGAGAAAGCGGGATTGCAGGCGGGTGATATTGTGCTTGAGTACGAGGGCGAGGACGTGACGTTGTCTTCGGATCTGCCTCCGATGGTAGGGCGTACGCCGGTCGGTGAAACGGCCACCATGGAAGTAATGAGGGAAGGCCGGCAGATTACACTGGACGTTGAAATCGGCAAACTGCCGGAAGAGGGTTCGGAGCAGGCCTCCGCTCCAGCGTCCAGCAACAACGGCCCATCATCGGCGCCATTGGGGATGACGGTTGAGCCTCTGCCAACTGAGCTTCAGGAGTCGCTGGGGATATCTGGGGGCGTGCTTGTGGCAGATGTTGCCCGCGGGCCAGCGCTTGATGCGGGTATCCGTCCACGGGATGTGATCACCGAGCTGAACCGCCGCAAAGTCACCTCTGTGGAGGATTTCCGCGAAGCGGTGTCCTCCTTGCCAGACGACAGCGCCGTCTCGGTGCGCGTTGTTCGCCAGGGGCGGGCCACTTATCTGGTGATGAAGCCCTGACGGTTGATCCGCCGGATCGGCGGACACAAAATGGTACAAAACTGAGAGCCCTGCTGGGGGTCGTTTAAACGACAGCCAGTGGGGCTTTTGTTATACTTCCCAAAATAATCAGATTACTGGCCACGGATCGGACCTGCACGAGAATGATGAACAGAAAGGAACTTCCCCTCCGGAAACTGCTCCAGCTGCGCTACTCGTGGGCAGCATGGCTAGTGCTGATTGCATCTCTCGCTGTCACCGTCCTGTTATGGCAAGTTTCCATTCGCCTGGTCGAAGACCGTACCGAAGCCCGTTTCAAAACACAGTCACTACAGCTGCGAACTGCTATTGAAGAGCGCCTGCTGAATTATGAGCAGGTATTGGCCGGCAGTGCGGGCCTGTTTGCCGTTGCCGGTGAAGTGGATAGGGACGATTGGCGTGAATACGTCGACAATGTGGATATCAACCGGTATTACCCGGGCATCCAGGGCATTGGCTACGTGAAAAGAATAGGTGTCCGCCAGATGGCGGACCACATCGCGTCGGTCAGGAAAGATGGTGTCCTCAATTACCTCGTGACGCCTCTTGGTACCGGGCCGGATTACTACCCCATGGTGTATCTGGAGCCCGGAACGGAGCGGAATCGCAAGGCACTTGGTTACGACGCCTTCAGTGATCCGGTGCACCGGCATGCCATGGCGAGGGCACGGGACCATGCCGAGCCAAAAGTGACGGGTAAAGTCGTGCTGGTTCAGGAGGAAGTGGCGGAGGATCAGGCTGGCTTCCTGATGTATTACCCGGTTTACCAGGGTGGGGAAATACCTGAAAGTCGTGTTGAGCGGCAGATGATGCTCGCCGGTTATGTGTTCAGCGCCTTTCGGATGAACACCCTGCTCGATGGCATCGTCGGCCTGATCTCTCCATTCCTGGACGTGAAGATCTACGATAGCGGGGAGGTGTCACGGGATACGCAGATGTATGGGTCAAACCTGGGCTCCCTGGATGAGGATTTCAGTTTTGAGATGAGTCAGACCATTACCCATGGTGGGCGCGACTGGTTGCTGCAAACCCGTTCCACACCGGCGTTTGACTACCTGGCGTCTGATCCGCGGCCGCCCATCGTTCTCGGTTCTGGTATTGTTATCAGTCTGCTGATGTTCCTGTTCGTGTTGACCATGATTCGTGGCCGGATCATGGCGCAGATTGGCGCGGGGCGCTACCGGGCTATTACCGAAGGTGCCGCGAACGTGACTCTTGTGCTGGATCGCGATGGCACACCGCGTTACGCCAGTCCGTCCAGTCACGACATTTTGGGCTTCGATCCCGACAAGGTTTATGGTCTGGAGTTGGCCTCCCTGGTGCATGCCGAGGATTGGCCGCAGTTAAAGTCCGGGTTTGATGAAGCGGTCAAATCACCTGGGAAGCAGATGCCGGTGATCCGTGGTCGTATACGCGATGCGCAAGGCCAGTGGCGGGATATGGAAGGCACGTTCACAGCCATGTTGACGGTGCCCGGCGTGAATGGGGTGGTGTTGAGCCTCCGTGACCTGACCCAGCTGAAAGCGGCGCAGACGGAACTGCATCGCCTGGCGTTCTACGATCCGCTGACCGGGCTTGCCAATCGGCAGTTGTTCCGTGACAGGCTTAACCATGTGGTGCGCAGAAGTCGTCGCACGGAAGAGCCGGCCGCCCTGATGTTCCTGGATCTTGACGGCTTCAAACGTATCAACGATACCCTCGGCCACGATAGTGGCGACGAACTGCTGAAGCAGGTTTCCCAGTGGTTATCCGGCTGCGTGCGGGAGGAAGATTCGGTGGCCCGGCTGGGTGGCGACGAGTTCGTGGTGCTGTTGTCACGAATCAGCGGTCCCGATGACGCTGGCAAGGTTGCCGAAGCCATACTGCGGAGGCTGTGCCAGCGAATTCGTCTCAACGATCACGAAGTGGGCGTTACCGTCAGTATCGGTATTACCATGATCCCCCATGACAGTGAGGACCCTGGCACGCTGATGAAATACGCCGACCTGGCCATGTACCGGGCCAAGGAGTTAGGGCGCAACACCTACCAGTTCTTTACCCCGGCCATGAACATCAAGGCAGCCAGGCGGCTGCTTCAGCAGGAAGAACTGGCGACGGCACTGGAAGGCGATCGGTTTGTGCTGCATTACCAGCCCAAGGTGGATCTCGAGAGTGAGCGGGTGATTGGCGTCGAGGCTTTCCTGCGCTGGCACCACCCCGAGAAGGGGCTGGTCAGTGCC
Source organism: Marinobacter sp. UBA3604 (assembly GCF_002375325.1). Lineage (NCBI taxonomy): Bacteria > Pseudomonadati > Pseudomonadota > Gammaproteobacteria > Pseudomonadales > Marinobacteraceae > Marinobacter > Marinobacter sp. UBA3604. The sequence continues at coordinate 52,749 of NZ_DFMB01000051.1, read as the reverse complement.
CAGCAATTCATTACCCTGGCCGAGGAAACGGGCCTGATCATACGCCTTGGCGAGCTGGCGCTGAGGCAGGCCTGTATCCAGGTTCAGGCCCTCGAACGGGCTGGGTTTGAATCGTTGAAAATGGCGGTCAACCTGTCCGTTCGCCAACTGACGGATTCCGGGTTTCTGGATATGATGCGCCAGGTCATTACCGAAACGGGGGTGTCGCCAGAGCGGCTTGAACTTGAAATGCCAGCGGAGCTTCTGAATGAAGACCCGCGCATGCTGAGAGAGCTCCTTGTGTCCCTGCACGACATGGGTGTCTGCCTGATCCTGGATGATTTTGGCACCGGTTCCTGTTCTCTGGTGGCGCTCCAGCAGTTGCCATTGGACGTTATCAAGATTGACCATCGTTTTATTCGCGACATCCCGTACAACGTCAGTGCAACCGATGTTGCCTCGGCGGTGATCGCACTGGCCAGAAAGTTACACTTGACCGTTGTTGCCGAGGGTGTGGAAACGCCTCAGCAGTTGAGCTTCCTCAAAAGCGCCGGTTGCGCCCAGTGTCAGGGCAACTTGTTCAGTTACCCGCTGGACGAGGATGCGCTTATCGGCTTCCTTATTCGGCAATATGAACGGCCGCTGATCTCCTGATCATGGCAATAGCGGCCGGTAACCGGTAAAATCACGCCGTCGCCGGACTCCGGCAACGGCCCTTCCGGGCTCAATCCTTCGTCTTTTGCGAGTATTCATTGTCTGTGACTGAACTGAGCCGAATCCGAAATTTTTCGATAATCGCCCATATTGACCATGGTAAATCCACTCTGGCAGACCGCTTTATCCAGATCTGCGGTGGCCTGACAGAACGCGAGATGGCTGAGCAGGTCCTTGATTCCATGGATCTTGAGCGTGAGCGTGGTATTACCATCAAGGCCCAGAGTGTGACTCTGAACTACAAGGCTCGGGACGGCATTGAATACAAACTGAATTTCATCGATACACCCGGCCACGTCGACTTCTCCTACGAGGTATCGCGTTCACTGTACGCCTGTGAAGGTGCGTTGCTGGTGGTGGATGCCGGCCAGGGCGTTGAGGCCCAGTCTGTCGCCAACTGTTACACCGCGATTGAACAGGGGCTGGAAGTGGTTCCGGTGCTCAACAAGATGGACCTGCCGCAGGCTGAGCCGGATCGCGTAGCCCAGGAAATTGAGGACATCATTGGTATAGAGGCAACCGACGCCGTGCGCTGCAGCGCCAAGAGTGGTTTGGGCGTCGAGGATGTTCTGGAAGATCTGATCAGGAAAATCCCGCCACCCAAGGGTGATCGAAAAGCACCCTTGCAGGCACTGATTATTGACTCCTGGTTCGACAACTACCTGGGGGTTGTGTCGTTGGTCAGGGTGACTGAGGGCACCCTCAAGAAGGGCGACAAGATCGTCATGAAGTCGACGGGCAAGGCCTGGAATGCGGACAAGGTCGGTATTTTCAATCCCAAACCCAAAGACACGGATATTCTGGAATCCGGGGATGTCGGCTTTGTGGTGGCCGGCATCAAGGACATTCATGGGGCGCCGGTGGGTGACACCATCGTTCAGCAGAAAGGCTCGGACGACATCCCGATGCTGCCCGGCTTCAAGAAGGTCAAGCCTCAGGTCTATGCGGGCCTGTTTCCCGTCAGTTCCGATGACTACAACGATTTCCGGGATGCTCTTGAAAAGCTGACCCTGAACGACGCCTCGCTGTTCTTCGAACCGGAGAGCTCGGATGCCCTCGGATTCGGTTTCCGTTGCGGCTTCCTGGGCATGCTCCACATGGAGATCGTCCAGGAGCGGCTGGAGCGGGAATACGACATTGACCTGATTACCACGGCCCCGACGGTTATCTATGAAGTCGTTACCAAGCAAGGTGAGACCCTGTCGGTGGACAACCCCTCAAGTCTTCCGGATATTGGGTCCATTGAGGAAATGCGCGAGCCAATCGTGGAGGCCAGCATTCTGGTGCCCCAGGAACACCTGGGCAACGTGATCGCCCTCTGTGAGGAAAAGCGCGGCATCCAGAAGAACATGCACTTTATGTCCACCCAGGTTCAGGTGACTTACGAGTTGCCGATGGCCGAGGTGGTGCTGGACTTTTTCGACCGGATCAAGTCCGCCAGTCGCGGGTTCGCATCGCTGGACTATCAGTTTGTGCGGTTCCAGGCGGCCAACCTGGTGCGCCTCGATGTGCTGATCAACGGCGAGCGCGTGGACGCCCTGGCGCTGATTGTCCATAAGGACCAGTCCCACTACCGGGGTCGCGCTCTGATCGACAAGATGAAAGAGCTGATTCCGCGCCAGATGTTCGACATCGCCATTCAGGCGGCTATCGGGAATCAGGTGGTAGCGCGAGTGACCGTCAAGGCGCTTCGCAAGAACGTCACCGCCAAGTGTTACGGTGGCGACGTCAGCCGGAAGAAGAAACTGCTGCAGAAGCAGAAAGAAGGTAAGAAGCGCATGAAGCAACTGGGCAATGTTGAGGTGCCTCAGGAAGCATTCCTTGCCGTATTGAAAGTGGATAACTAAAAGGCACCTGAATGGATATTGATTTCCCCCTGGTTCTGGTTGTTCTGACGTTTGCAACGGGGCTGATCTGGCTGTTGGATGTTGTATTTCTGCGTAAGCGCAGGCTCGCGGTCGCAGAAGGCGCCAGCGGGGAGGTTGAGGCTGAGGAAGAACCGAAGGAGCCTTACCTCGTTGATCTTAGCCGTTCGTTCTTCCCGGTGCTGGCGGTGGTGCTGGTTCTGCGCTCGTTTCTGGTGGAGCCTTTCCAGATTCCGTCCGGCTCCATGTTGCCTACCCTTGAAGTCGGAGACTTCATCCTCGTTAACAAATACGCCTACGGGCTTCGCCTGCCGGTTGCGGGCAACAAAATCCTGGCAGTGGATGACCCCCAGCGCGGTGACATCATGGTGTTCCGCTATCCGGATGACGGTAGCACCAATTACATCAAGCGGGTGGTCGGGCTTCCGGGAGACCGTATCCGATACCAGGATCGGGAGCTGTTTATCAACGGCGATAAAGTGGAGACGCGCTTTGTTGCCCGGCTGCCACCAGTGGAGCTGAGACGTGAATACCTGGGCGACGTTGAGCACGACATCTTCCTGACCCTGGGGCGCACGGGGCGCTCTGGTGAAGGCGAGTGGGTGGTGCCGGAAGGCGAGTATTTCGTGATGGGTGATAATCGGGACAACAGTAATGACAGTCGCTATTGGGGCTTTGTTCCGGATGAAATGGTCGTTGGCAAGGCGTTCGCGATCTGGATGCACTGGCAATCGCTCACCAGTCTGCCATCCTTTGACCGAGTGGGCGGTTTGGAATAAGTACGTTGTTATTCAGGGGTGTATCTAACATGAAGAAGAACAGTCTTTCCTCCATGCATCGGCAGTCGGGTGCATCGGCGCTCGTTATCATGATTATGGTGCTCTTTTTCGGCGGCTTGCTGACACTGGCCATCAAGCTGGGGCCAGCGTATCTTGATGACATTACCATTCAGGAAGCGCTTGAGAGCCTGGAAGGAACAGAGGACCTTTCCACCATGGGGCCTGCTCAGGTGAGAAGTCTGATAAACAAGCGACTTAGCGTGAACAATGTTCGCGGTTTTGATGAAAAGAACATCACCGTTGAGAAGGACGGGGATCTGGTCATCATCAATGTGGATTACGAAGTCCGTAACAACCTGTTCCGTAATGTGGATACCGTTATCCATTTTCAACATGAGTATGAGATGAAGGGCAAGTGAGTTCGCAACCGGATCTCGAGCAGTTACAGCGACGTATCGGCTACCAGTTCAAGACGCCTGAGCGGCTGTTGCTGGCGCTGACCCACAGGAGTTTTGGCAACCAGAACAATGAGCGCCTGGAGTTCCTGGGTGATTCCATCGTTAACATGGTCATCGCTGAATACCTGTACCTGCATTTTGAAAAAGCCCGGGAAGGCCAGTTGAGCCGTCTGAGAGCCCGTATGGTCAAGGGTGTAACCCTCGCGGAAATTGGCCGTGAATTCGAATTGGGCAAGTACCTCAGGCTGGGTTCCGGTGAAATGAAGAGCGGTGGTTTCCGTCGTGAATCCATTCTTGCCGACGCTGTTGAATCCATCATCGGTGCCATATACCTGGACAGTGATTTTCACACCTGTCGGGAACAGGTTTTGCGCTGGTTTGAGGTACGCCTTCAAAAGCTGGATCTGCAGGATACCCAGAAAGACCCCAAAACCCGGCTCCAGGAGTACCTGCAGTCACGGCAGTTTCCGCTGCCTCGCTATGACGTCATTTCCGTGGATGGTGAAGCCCACGCCCAGACGTTCCATGTTTCCTGTGCCCTGCCATCACTTGACCGAAAAACGACCGGCACGGGCAATAGCCGTCGAATCGCCGAGCAGCAGGCCGCCCGCAATGCCCTTAAGCAACTGGGTGTGGAGAATGACTGATGAATGATGTGACTCGTCCGGAAAACCCGGACAGCCGTTGTGGTTTTGTGGCGATCGTCGGTCGGCCCAATGTGGGCAAGTCCACATTGCTGAACCACATTCTGGGCCAGAAGCTCAGTATTACGTCCCGTAAACCCCAGACAACCCGTCATCAGGTACTGGGCATCAAGACCGAAGGCCCGGTTCAGGCAATTTACGTGGATACGCCGGGGATGCACGAAGAAGAACCTCGCGCTATTAACCGGTATATGAACAAGGCGGCGACATCGGCCCTCAAGGATGTCGATGTCGCTGTGTTTGTTGTCGACCAGATGGCGTGGACGACGGCGGACGAAATGGTTCTGGAGAAGCTCAGTAGCCTGAAATGCCCGGTGATTCTGGCAGTGAACAAGGTCGACCGCATTGAAAATCGGGAGGCCCTGTTGCCGCACCTCGATATGCTATCCCGGAAGCGCGAGTTTGCCGAAATCATTCCGTTATCAGCTCTCAAGGGGATGAACCTGGAGCCGCTGGAGGCTGCGGTCAGTCGGTTCCTGCCGGAAAGTGTGCATTTTTACCCGGATGACCAGATCACGGATCGCAGCGAACGGTTTATGGCTTCCGAAATGGTGCGGGAGAAAATTACCCGGCAACTGGGAGCAGAACTGCCTTACTCCGTGGCGGTCGAGATCGAAGAATTTCGCAAGGACGGTAAGACTCTTCACATTTCTGCGCTGATACTGGTAGAGCGTGAGGGCCAGAAGAAGATCATTATTGGCGACAAGGGCGAACGCCTGCGGCGCATCGGTCAGGAAGCCAGAACGGATATGGAGCGCCTGTTCGACAGTAAAGTCATGCTGAGGCTCTGGGTCAAGGTCAAGCGAGGTTGGGCGGACAGCGACCGGGCATTGAAAAGCCTGGGTATGAACGACTTCTGAGGCAGCTATGACGGGGCCAATGCAACAGGAGCCCGCGTATGTCCTCCACCGCCGGCCCTGGCGCGAAACCAGTCTGATGGTGGATGTGTTTTCCCTCAACGCGGGCCGGGTAACCGTGATTGCCCGTGGTGGCAACAGCGCAAAGAGCCCGCTCAAGGCGCAGTTGCAACCGTTCCAGCCTTTGTTGCTGGACTGGACCGGACGCAGCGACCTGAAGACGCTGACTCAGGCGGACGTTCGCAGCGGCCCCACCCTGAAGCGCACTCTCTCCCTGTACAGCGGTCTTTACGTGAATGAGTTATTGCAGCGTCTGCTGCCAATGGCCGACCCTCACCACCAACTCTTTGCTGCCTACATTGATGTGATTGCTGAGTTGTCGGAAGCCAGTGACGTGGAGCCGGTTCTTCGACGTTTCGAGCAATCCCTGGCTGCGGAACTCGGGTATGACTTCGTCTGGGATCAGGCGATGGATAGTGGGCAGCCGGTCGAGGCCGGTGGGCTTTATTGCTATGATCCGGAGCAGGGGATTCTGGCCGAGCCCTCGCCGGGCTCCAGGCTCCGGAACCTGCCCGGGGATACACTGTTGGCGCTGGCTGATGGCGACCTCGAATCTGCGGAGTGCCGGCGCATCGCCAAGCGGGTAACAAGGGTACTTGTGGACTACCTGTTGCAGGGCAAGGTGCTCCATAGCAGAAGCCTGTTCAGTCATCATCGAGGAGACCGTAATGACCTCTAGCTCAATGAAGCCCAGAGTTTTGCTGGGTGTGAATATTGATCATGTTGCTACCTTGCGTCAGGCCAGGGGAACCCGATATCCGGATCCGGTACAGGCTGCGATTCTGGCGGAAGAGGCGGGTGCCGATGGTATCACCATCCATCCCCGCGAAGATCGCAGGCACATCCAGGACCGTGATGTGCTCCTGCTGAAGGAAATCCTCACCACCAAGATGAACCTGGAAATGGCGGTCACTGATGCGATGCTGGCATTCGCCGAGCAGGTGCGGCCGGAATGTGTGTGTCTGGTGCCCGAAAAGCGTGAAGAGCTGACAACTGAAGGCGGCCTGGATGTAGACGGCCAGGAGGCGCGGGTGGCTAAAGCCTGTGACAGGTTGGCAAAGGTTGGTGCCGAGGTCTCCCTGTTTATCGATCCGGATGTAACGCAGATTGATGCGGCAGTCCGTTGCGGTGCGCCGGTGGTGGAACTGCACACGGGAGAATACGCGGAAGCGACAGACCCTCAGATTGTTGAGGCGGCTTTTAACACCTTGCAGGACGCAGTGACTTACGCTCGCAAGAAAGGGTTGGTGGTCAACGCCGGCCACGGTCTGCACTACCACAACACTGAACGCGTTGCCTCCATCGCGGGTATCAACGAACTCAACATTGGCCATGCCATCATTGCCAGGGCGGTGTTTACCGGGCTCAAAGAAGCGGTAAAGGATATGAAAGCAATCCTCGAAAGCGCCCGAACCTAAGGCGCTGATCGTCCCTCAGTCCACGGTTGCCTGCCGAGGGTTTTGCTGCCGGAACAACTGCTGCCAGTCAGTTTGTTCGCTCCAGGTCTGCAAGCGCTCCATGGCTGCAAGCAATTGATTCTTCTGGTACTCCATATCCGGCGCTGCGCACTTCAAGGCGGTTTCCAGTTGGTTTGCAGCAGCGCGTAACTCCGGCACGCCACAGTAACGCGTGGCGCCATGCAGTTTGTGGACGCACTCCAGTAGCTCGTCCATGTCGCCTTTGCTCCAGAGTGCCGGCACCTGGTTAATGTCGGTATGGATCTGTTCGATCAGCATGCTGAACAGTTCCTCGGCCAGATCTGCTTTTCCGGCGGCCAACTGTACGCTTTCGGCCACGCTGACACAGTCAGGCTGTTTCTTTCTGGTTGACGGGCGAACCGAGCGGCGTGTATCGCGCACCTCGGGTACCGGCAGGTGTCCATCATCCGGGTCGGGGTGGCAGGTATAGCCAGTGTAGTCATGAATAATGTCGATCAGTTGGCTGTTGCTAATGGGTTTGGCCAGGTAGCCATCGAATCCCTGCTGGATCAGGCGGTCCTGCTCCTCTGCAAGGGCATGGGCCGTGAGCGCAATGATCGGAGTACGATGGCTGGCGCCATCAAGGCTTCTCAATCTCTCAGTGGTTTCCACCCCGTCCATTCCGGGCATCTGAAGATCCATGAAAACCAGGTCGAACGAGTGTTGGCGCGCCTTGCTCAGCGCTTCAAAGCCGCTGGTTGCTCCCTCAGCTACAACGCCGCAGTCGTTGAGCAGGGTCATTACCAGCTTCAGGTTGGCATCGTTGTCGTCCACCGCCAGCACTCTGGGTACGCGTGTTGATTGGGTTGGCAACTCACGGCTAATGGCATGGGAATGATCCGGCAACTGGCGTTGCCGGTTGCTGATACCGTGCACCAGCAGCAACAGTTCGTCGTACAGGGAGTCGCGGCATACTGGCTTGGTCAGGTGGCCACTGGCCAGCCCCGATAGCGGTGTATCGTGAGTTTCAAGGGTAGGGGTCAACAGCAGTGTGCGGCAATCCCGCTCCAGCTCCAGGGACCGTACTAACGAGCAGTATTGGCTTGAATTCAGCAGGTGACGGGTGATGCCGACAACCGCAACGGCGTAACCGGACTGCTCTTTTTGAGCTTCCTCTATCTGCTCCTGCATGGCACCCGGTGATGAAACCCGGTCGACCGTCATGCCCCATTCCCGGAGCATATGTTCTACCGCCAGGCCGGTGGTTTTCTGTTGGTCAAGGTAGATGGCCCTTTCGCCGCGCAAAGAGTCTTTGGGCGCGATGGCTTCGCCGTTAGAAGACAGTTCCGAGGTCAGGGTAAACCAGAACGTGGAGCCCTTGCCCAGCTCACTCTCAAGCCCGATCTTGCCGCCCATTTCCTCAACCAGGCGCTTGGAGATCGCAAGCCCCAGTCCGGTGCCACCGTATTGCCGGGCAGTAGACGCGTCGGCTTGGCTGAAGGCGTTGAACAGGGACTGCTGCTGAGCTCGCGAGAGCCCGACACCGGAATCGGTAATGCTGAGTCTCAGGGTGATCCGGTTACTCTCTTTATCTTCTTCTTCAAGGCTGGCGCGCAGGACCACTTCACCGGTCTGGGTGAACTTGATGGCATTGTTGACCAGGTTGGTGATCACCTGCTTTACCCGTAGGGGATCGCCCATGATGTTGTCGGGTACATCATTGTAGACCAGTGGTACCAGGTCCAGGTTCTTGCTGTGAGCCGCCGGAGCCAGCATGACCATGACCTCTTCTACGATGTCCCGGAGCTGGAAGGGAATGCGGTCGAGGATGAGTTTGCCGGCCTCGATCTTGGAGAAATCGAGAATGTCGTTGATGATGGTCAGCAGTATTTCCGATGACTTGCGGATGGTGCTCAGGTGATCCCGCTGCTGGCGCGGTAGCGGGCTTTTAAGCAGTAACTCGGTGAAGCCGATGATGCCATTCAGCGGGGTGCGGATTTCATGGGACATGTTGGCCAGGAATTCCGATTTGATGCGGCTGGCTTCCAGGGCTTCCTTGCGGGCGAAATCGAGTTCGATGTTCTGGATTTCGATGGTTTCCAGGGTTTCTCTCAGGTCTTCCGTGGCCTGGTCAATGTTCTGCTGCATTTCCGCCTGGGCTTTGCTCAGTTCCCCGGCCATGGCGTTCAGGCCGGATTCCAATTGCTCGAATTCAGGGCCGGCGCGGGTATAGACCCGAGTGTCCAGTTTGCCTTCCTTGAGTTTGGCCACCGCCTCATTGAGTTCAAAGACAGGATCGGTAAACGAGCGGCTCATGCGTAGCGCAATCATCAGGCTGAGGAGTACGCCGCCTAAGACGAGCAACAGGGAAATCAGCAGCGCTTTATAGGTTTCCTTTTCGGTGCGTATGTGGGACATCTCCACGGTTACCCAGCCGATCGGTTTCTTGCCCGCCCCCACGTTCTGGCGGGAATCCGGGTCCAGCATGCTTTCGATCATCAGGTCCTGGAGATAGACCGGTGTCACGAAAACAGTACTGTCGGTGCGGGTAACCCGTACCGCTTCTTCGCCGGTCAACGTGTCCTTGCCAATATCGTCGGAGCTGCCGGGGCCTGTGTGCAGCAGCCGGTTATGCTCGCTGTCGAAGAAGGTAATCGAGCGCACATCCTGCTCTTCCAGAAGGGCGTTGGAGAGGCTGCTGAGCAGGCTTCTGTTGGCAGTGAACAGGCCGTATTCCGAGCCGGCTGACAGCTGCCGCGAAAGCGACTCGCCACGATCCTGCAGGAGGCTTTCAATGTTGTTGACCCAGCTGTAGGTGAAGAAAAGCCCCAGCATCAACGTGGTCAGAAGGGTGGGGACGAGTGTCACCACCAGTACTTTTTTGCGTATGCCCCAGCGCCGCATAGTGAGTTCCCGATTGACGTCGCCGGCCTGATATCCGGCATTCTTCCCTGTCAGAATAGTTGATTCCACGCAGTCTGGCCGTGATGGCGTCCCCGGATATAGCCCACAGTCATGGATATAGCGAGAAGCTGTATTGGGAGACTGCGGATATTCCGCGTATCATGCGAACCCGGAGTGTATCACAGGCTTGTGTCGTCGGCGTTACCCGCTGGCGGCGGGGTTCCGGAAGAATTGAGGAAGGTTACAACATGCATTTCCCGACCATCGAAGATTATGTAGGGCATACGCCTCTTGTGCGTCTGCAGCGACTTCCGGGCGAGACCAGCAATGTGATTCTGGCCAAGCTTGAGGGTAATAACCCCGCCGGTTCGGTGAAAGATCGTCCTGCTATCAGCATGATCCAGGAAGCAGAGCGACGGGGTGAAATCAAACCGGGCGATACCCTGATCGAAGCCACCAGTGGAAATACCGGAATTGCCCTGGCGATGGCGGCTGCCATCAAGGGCTACCGTATGGTGCTGATCATGCCAGCGAACATGAGCGAGGAGCGTCGGGCGTCGATGCGCGCCTATGGGGCGGAGATTGTCACCGTCACCAAAGAGGAAGGCATGGAAACCGCCCGCGACCTGGCCCAACAAATGGAAGCGGAAGGCAAGGGTAAAGTGCTGGATCAGTTTGCCAACCAGGACAACCCGCTGGCGCATTACCGCACCACCGGCCCGGAAATCTGGGAGCAGACGGCAGGGCGGGTTACGCATTTTGTCAGCTCCATGGGTACCACCGGAACCATCATGGGCGTGTCCAGGTATTTCAAGGAACGGAATCCCGATATCCAGATTGTTGGCCTGCAGCCCCAGGAAGGGGCGTCTATCCCCGGTATCCGGCGCTGGCCGGAGCCATACCTGCCGAAAATTTTTGATGCCACCCGTGTGGACACGGTCATGGACATCGGCCAGCAGGAAGCTGAGGACACCATGCGTGCCCTGGCCAGTGAGGAAGGCATTTTCTGTGGTGTTTCATCAGGTGGCTCCATCGCTGCAGCCCTCAAGCTGTCGGCACAGGTTGAAAACGCGGTGATCGTGGCCATTATCTGTGACCGGGGTGATCGTTACCTTTCCACCGGTGTGTTTCCCGGTGCCTGAACCCATCAAGACCTGAATCCAGTTAAGAGACTTTCTATGAGTAGAAGACGCAGGAAGGCCCTGCCAAGCGAACCGGTGCGCTGTGTGATTGAAACCCTCAGTCACGATGGCCGGGGCATCGCCCGGGACAACGGTAAGGCACAGTTCGTCGACGGCGCCCTGCCTGGCGAGACGGTCATGGCCAAATTTACCAGTACACGCAGCAAGTTCGATGAATTACGTGCTGTGGAAGTGCTTGAAGCCGACGACGCGCGTATGACTCCGCCCTGCGACTTTGCCGACCTGTGTGGTGGGTGTAGTCTTCAGCACATGAGTGGCGATGCCCAGATCCGGTTCAAGGAAGATACCCTGCGGGAGCATTTTGCCCATTTTGGGGGCATTGAACCGGACGAGTGGGTGGCGCCCATGCGTTCCCCGGCTCTGGGCTATCGTCGCAAGGCACGGCTGGGCGTGAAATACGTGCCAGCACGGGAATCGGTGCTGGTCGGGTTCCGGGAAAAGCGCAACAGTTTCCTGACCGATATTGATCGTTGCGTGGTGTTGGATCCGCGTATCGGCGATCGCATCACGCCGCTACGTGAACTTCTTCATGGCATGGACGCCTATCGTCGCATACCGCAGGTGGAAGTCGCCTGCGGCGACGATTCGGCGGCGATGATATTCCGCAACATGGACCCGTTGAGCGATTCCGACAGGCAGTCGTTGATCGAGTTCGGCCAGGCCCATGACTTGCATATCTATCTGCAACCGAAAGGGCCGGATACGGTTCACAGAATCTGGCCCGAGACCGGCGAAGAGCGACTGTCCTACGACATGGAGGAATTCGACCTGACCATGAAGTTCCATCCCATGGACTTTACCCAGGTCAATGTGGACATCAATCGCAACATGGTACATCGGGCCGTCGAGTGGCTGGACATCCAACCCGGCGAGCGGGTGTTGGACCTGTTTTGCGGACTGGGTAATTTCACCCTGCCGCTGGCTCGCCGTGCCGGGCAGGTGGTTGGAGTGGAAGGTGACGATGCCATGGTCGTCCGCGGGCGGGAAAATGCGGAACTCAACGGGCTATCGAATGTCGCATTCCACGGCGCTGACTTGCAGGCGGATTTCACAGCACAACCGTGGGCAGCGGAAGGGTTTGACAAAATCCTGATTGATCCGCCGCGTTCCGGAGCCCAGGAGGTGTGTGAATACCTGACAGCCTTTGGTGCGAAGCGAATTGTTTATGTCTCCTGTAACCCGGCCACGCTGGCCAGGGACGCAGGGGTGATGGTACGTAATGGTTATCGACTGGTGAGGGCGGGCGTTATGGACATGTTTCCCCACACCACTCATGTTGAATCCATGGCGATGTTCGAGCGCGTGGATAATTGATGCCTCTCGGGACCGGTCAGGGATGGCCGGATAAGCGACCAGGAAGAACAAGAGCGATATGGTAAAAGTTCGCGAAGACTATGCAGTGACGGGTGACGGCCAGGTTGATATCGAGCGTTGGGTCCGTCAGATCGAGTCACAGACGCATCTTGAGGATGCTGAACAGTTCCGGCGGGCCTGTGAAATGGCCGCCGCGATTGATGTACAGGCGGTACGCGAGGACAGGGTCTGGGCCCCGGGTGCCAGCAGCTTCCGAACCGGCATCGAAATGGCTCAGGTACTGGTGGAGCTGCACCTCGACCAGACCAGCCTGGTGGCAGCAATTCTCTACCGGGCAGTGCGGGAGGAACGGATTCCCCTGGAGGACATCCGCAAGGAGTTCGGCGATGAGGTGGCCGGGCTGATTGATGGTGTTCAGCAGATGGCGGCAATATCGTCCATCCATCACCCTCTTAAGGGTAATGTGCTGGGCCAGACCGAGGGCCAGCTCGATAACGTTCGCAAGATGCTGGTCACCATGATCGACGACGTCCGGGTGGCGCTGATCAAGCTTGCAGAGCGGACCTGCGCCATTCGTGCGGTGAAAAACGCGTCTGAAGAGAAGCGCATGCGTGTGGCCCGCGAGGTGTTTGATATCTATGCGCCGCTGGCGCATCGACTGGGAATCGGTCACATCAAGTGGGAACTGGAAGATCTTTCGTTCCGCTACCTGCACGAAACCGCTTACAAAAAGATCGCCAAGCTGCTCGATGAAAAACGGCTTGACCGCGAAAGCTACATCAAGCGTGTCATCACCACCATCAAGGACGAACTGGTTGCGTCTGGAATAGACGGTGAGCTTTCAGGGCGTGCGAAGCACATCTACAGTATCTGGCGGAAGATGCGGCGCAAGGGCATCGACTTTTCCCAGGTGTACGATGTTCGGGCCGTCCGTATCCTGGTGCCTGAGGTCCGTGACTGTTACGCCGCGCTTGGTATCGTGCACACACTCTGGCGCCATATTCCCAACGAATTCGACGACTACGTTGCCAATCCCAAGGAAAACGGGTATCAGTCCCTGCACACGGCTGTCATCGGCCCTGAAGGCAAGGTGATGGAAGTGCAGATCCGTACCCAGGCCATGCATGAGGAAGCTGAGCTTGGCGTTTGTGCTCACTGGCTCTACAAAGGCATGGATAAGGGCAACCGGTCCGTGGGCTATGACGCCAAGATCAACTGGCTGCGGCAAGTGCTGGAGTGGCAGGAGGAACTCGGCGACCTGTCCGGGCTGGCGGATCATCTCAAATCCGATGTCGCCTCCGATCGGGTCTATGTGTTCACGCCCGAAGGCCATGTGGTGGACCTGCCACAAGGCGCGACGCCGGTGGACTTCGCCTATCGTGTGCACACGGAAATCGGTCATGCCTGTCGCGGGGCCAAGGTTAATAGCCGTATCGTGCCGCTGACTTATCCGCTGAAGACCGGCGACCAGATATCCATTCTCACGTCCAATAACCAGGCGCCCAGCCGTGACTGGCTTAACCCGAGCCTGGGCTATATCCAGACTTCCCGTGCCCGGGCCAAGGTCACCCACTGGTTCAAGCAGCAAGACCGCGACCGCAACATTGTCGATGGCCGGGCGATCCTGGAAGACGAATTCAAACGCCTGTCGCTGTACGAAGTGGATCTCAACGACCTGGCCCGCAAAGTGAACTATCAAGCCGCCGAGGATATGTTTGCGGCGGTGGGCGCAGGCGATCTTCGCCCCACCCACGTGGCCAACGTCGCCCAGCAGATGCTGGAGCCGAAATCCGAGCAACTGGATCTGAAGCTCAGTACCCAGAGGCGCAAGCCCTATGACACCGAATCGGATATCCAGATTCTGGGCGTTGGCAAGCTCAAGACCCAGGTGGCGAAATGCTGCAAACCCCTGCCCGGTGATCCGATCGGCGGCTACATCACCGTCGGCCGTGGCGTCACTGTGCATCGGCAGGACTGCATCACTTTCCTGAATCTGAAGGAGTTCGAGCCTAATCGGATTATCGAGGTGAGTTGGGGCGGTCAGCCTGTGGCCGTGTATCCTGTTGATGTCGAAATTGAAGCCTACGACCGTTCCGGTTTGTTGCGGGATATCACCCAGGTGCTGTCGTCCTCCAAAAGTGACGTTCTGGCTCTCAACACCTTATCCAACAAGGATGAGAATACGGCCACCATGACCGTGACCCTGGAAATTTCCAGCCTCGACCAGTTGGCCAAGTTGCTTGCCCAGATTCGCAATCTCCCCAATATCATTGATGTCAGGCGAAAGCGATCATGAGCTATTCCATTGATGATCTCAAAACGTTGATGGCGCGACTGCGGGATCCGGAGTCCGGATGCCCGTGGGATACCCGCCAGAGCTACAAAACCATCGTGCCCCATACCATTGAAGAGGCCTATGAGGTTGCGGATGCCATCGACCGTGAGGACTATCCGCATCTGGAAGATGAGCTGGGTGATCTGCTGTTCCAGGTAATCTTCTACAGCCAGATGGGAAAAGAAGACAACCACTTTGACTTCGACTCAGTGGTCGACAACCTCGTGCGCAAGCTGGTCCGGCGCCATCCCCACGTTTTCCCGGAAGGCACTCTGGAAAGCCGGATCGATCCGGACAACCGACCCAGCGAGGCTGACATCAAGGCAAGTTGGGAACGTATCAAGGCAGAGGAGCGGGCAGCGAAGCCAGAGACGTCTGCGGAGGCAGAGCGATCAAGCCGGCTCGAGGGCGTTGCCCGGACGCTCCCCGCAATGGTGCGTGCTGAGAAACTTCAGCGCAGGGCCGCCAATCATGGGTTTGACTGGCCAGAGGTTGAGCCGGTCTTCGACAAGCTTCACGAAGAGATCGATGAGTTAAAGGAGGCCTGGTATAGCGCGTGTTCCGGCGCTGGTCATGTGGACGCTGTGGAAGACGAGCTAGGCGACCTGCTCTTCGTTTGTGTCAATCTGGCACGTTTTATGAGTGTTAATCCTGAGCAGGCCCTCAATAGCACCAATCACAAGTTTGAGACGCGATTCCGTGCTATTGAGGAATACCTCGAACGCGAAGGCCGCAATCTCGACGGCGAATCGCTGGAGGCATTGGACGCTGTCTGGCAAGCCGTCAAAGGGGTAGAAAAGACTCGTAAAGCGTAACGGATAAGTACAATCCGTTACCAAGTTTTCCGCCCCGGGTGCGGTCGCTTCGTCTACACTTCCGGTTAAGGATGCACACATTTCGTGCACCCTGTGGGCCACCAAGAAGATGCAGGAGTGAAGGCACCATGAAAATCAAAGATCTGGTCAACTACTGGGACAAGCATGCACGTGGTCGGCTGACCCGTGATGCGTATTTTGCCGATCTCTCTGACCAGCATCACAAGCGACTGGAGAAACTGGCCGCGTTGTATCCGATGAAGTCTTCCCAAGACCTGATGCGAGATCTGATTTCCGCTGCTCTTGATGAACTGGAAACCAGCTTCCCGTACGTTCAGGGATCAAAGGTTGTTGCGTTCGATGAAGACGGCTTCGAAATCTATGAAGATCAGGGGATGACGCCGCGCTTCATCAGTCTCAGCCAGAAGCATATCCAGCGGCTGAAGGCGCGCCAGCTCGAATCGGTTGCCTGATCAGGCCAACACCTGATTAATCGCGACGACTCTGCAAGACCCGACGGGGTGGTTTTGCCACCCCGTAGCGAAGTGCCCCCGCTTTATTTATCCTTGCCTTCCAGCTTGTCCTTCAACGGGCTCAGCCTGACCAGGTCGTCCAGCGCGGCGCCAATCATGTCATTCAGTATGTCACTCTCTGAACGGTCCGGGTAAAGTTCGGCCAGCGCTGCTATGCGTGCGGCATCTTCCAGTGGCAAGCGGAGATTGTAATCGTGGCTCCGCTCAACGGACTCTTTCTTGCTTTCCCAGTGTTTGGGCAGATCGGTTACTTTCATGGATACTCCTTGCGGCGACAGGCTTTAATCGTTAGAAAGGCTTTATGAGAGTAAACAGTATCGTTAGTTTACTTCGCCTCCGTCAATTTAAAAGGACGTCAATGTGACCGAGCTACACCCTGACCTTCGAGAAAACGTTCGCATGCTGGGCGAGTTGCTGGGGCAGAGTATCCAGCGTCACCCCGGGCAAGATTGCTACGAGTTGATAGAAGAAGTGCGGGCGGCTGCCAAGGCCGACCGTCGCCAGGAAAGCGGTTCCGGCCAGCGCCTGGTCAACCTGCTGGGCAAGCTTCGTGATGACGAGTTGCTGCCGGTAACCCGCGCCTTTAACCAGTTCCTGAACCTGGCCAATCTGGCGGAACAATACCACGGCATCCGCCGCAAGCGGGGTCATCAATCGGACCTGATGGTGGAATCCCTCGAAGAGGTGTTTGGCCGCCTCAAAGACGGTGGCGTCAGTGCCGATGAACTGCACAGGCGAGTGGCTGACCTTCGTATCGAGTACGTTCTGACAGCACATCCCACCGAAGTGGCCCGCCGTACGCTGATCATGAAGTACGACGAAATGTCCGATTGCCTGGCCCGACTGGATCATGAGGACCTGTTGCCCGCGGAGCGCGATGAAATCGTCGGACGCCTGTCGCAACTGGTCACCGAAGCCTGGCACACGGATGAGATTCGGCATGAGCGCCCGACGGCGGTTGACGAAGCCAAGTGGGGATTTGCCGTTATTGAGAACAGTCTGTGGCAGGCATTGCCGCGTTTTCTGAGAAGCCTGGATCTATCGCTTTCAGACGCCACGGGGAAGGGGTTACCGCTGGACGCGTCGCCCATCCGGATAGCCTCCTGGATGGGCGGTGATCGCGATGGCAACCCCAATGTAACCCATGAAGTAACCCGCAAGGTGTTCCTGCTGGGCCGCTGGATGGCAGCCGATCTCTACCTGCGGGACATCCAGTCCCTGCGAGCGGAATTGTCCATGTGGCAGGCCAGTGATGAGCTGCGGGACGTCGTTGGTGATACCCGGGAGCCCTATCGCCAGGTGCTGGCCGGGCTGAGGGAAAAACTGATCAAAACCCGGGACTGGGCGGAAGCCAGGGTTGCCGGCGAGCCCTCCGACGCCACCGGCATTCTGTTTGCCAACGAGGACTTCACAGGGCCGCTGGAGCTTTGTTATCGGTCCCTGGTGGACTGCGGGCTGGAATCCATTGCCAATGGTCCGCTGCTGGACACCATTCGCCGCGCCCACACCTTTGGCTTGCCTCTGATTCGCCTGGACATCCGCCAGGAGTCGACCCGTCATGCCGAGGCGGTTGCGGAAATGGTGGATTACCTGGGGCTGGGCGATTATCTGTCCTGGTCCGAACAGGAACGCCAGGATTTCCTGGTGCGCGAACTCAAGGGGCGCCGGCCACTGATACCCAGGCACTGGAAACCCTCCGACGAAGTCGCCGAGGTGCTGGCTACCTGCGAAGTGGTGGCAGAGCAGACGCCGGAAGCGCTGGGTTCCTATGTCATCTCCATGGCCAGCAAACCGTCGGATGTGCTGAACGTGATTTTGCTGCTACGTGAAGCGGGTATGAAAAACCCGATGCGGGTAGTGCCCCTCTTTGAGACCCTGGATGACCTGCGCGGCGCCCCTGACAGTATGGCGGCGCTCTACAGCGTGGACTGGTATCGGGACTATTGCGAAGGCCGGCAGGAAGTCATGATCGGCTATTCCGATTCCTCCAAAGACGCTGGTCAGATGATGGCCGCGTGGGCTCAGTACCAGGCTCAGGAAAAGCTCACCGAGGTCGCCAATCAGTATGGCGTCCACCTCACGCTGTTTCATGGCCGCGGTGGCACCGTCGGCCGTGGTGGTGGCCCGGCCAACCGTGCAATCCTGTCTCAACCGCCGGGTTCGGTGAACGGCAGTTTCCGGATCACCGAGCAGGGCGAGATGATCCGCTTCAAGTTTGGCCTTCCCCGGCTGGCGGAACAGAGCCTGACGCTGTACACCACGGCGGTGATTGAAGCCACCCTGGCGCCACCGCGAGGGCCAGAGCCGGAATGGCGGGAGGCTATGGACTGGCTCACCGAACGCTCCCTCAAAGCATACCGTGACGTGGTTCGGGAGAATCCGGACTTTGTTCCCTATTTCCGCCAGGTCACTCCGGAGCAGGCGCTGGGCAAGCTGGCCCTGGGTAGCCGCCCGGCACGACGCAAACCCGGCGGTGGCGTGGAAAGCCTGCGGGCCATTCCCTGGATTTTCGCGTGGACCCAGATGCGGATGATGCTGCCCAGCTGGCTGGGTAGCGACGTTGCCCTGGAGGAGGCATTTCACAACGACCGCGTGCCGGTGCTGCGGGAGATGATGCAGCAATGGCCGTTCTTCAAAACCTACGTGGATATGCTGGAAATGGTGCTGGCAAAATCTGACCTGCGAATTGCCAGCTACTACGAAAAGACGTTGGTCGATGATCCAAAACTGCTTGAACTCGGCAAGAACCTGCGGGAGCGCCTGCAGGGCTGCATCCGCCATTTGCTGGAATTGAAGCAGCAGGACACCTTGCTGGAACAGGAACCTGTATTTGCCCATTCCATGCGTGTACGTAATCCGTATACTGATCCGCTACACTATTTACAGGCGGAACTGCTCAAGCGTGACCGTGAGGGCGAGGGCAAGGGCGAAGTGCCCGAGATGGTTGAGCGCGCACTCAAGGTAACCATGGCCGGTATTGCGGCCGGCATGCGGAACACCGGCTAAAGCAGGTTCAGCGGATCATAAAAGACAGGAGTAACGCCGTGGCGTTAGCGGCAAGACTGGAACGCTTTTTAACCGGCAAAGGAATTGCCTATCGGGAACTTGAGATTGATCAGGTACTTAGCTTTGACGCCGCGGTCATGGCGTCCGGGCGTCCTCAGGATGAGTTTATCCGGGCAACGCCCCTGATCGACATCAATGGCGTCGTCATGGCCGTTCACGGTTACAACACCAGTCTGGATATGGACCTGGTGCACAAGCAAACTGGCCGACGCCTGCAGCCGTTAACGGCTCGCCAGTCCGCCCGGCTGTTTGCCGACTGTGATCCGGGCTTCCAGCCGCCGGTCGGGGCTGCCTACGATCTGCCGGTGCTCGTTGATGAGGATATCCTGGGATACCCCCGCACCCTCATGTGCTGCGGGACCGACAACACGCTTCTCGAGTTGGACCGTACCTCTCTGGCAAGGGCCCTGGCGGATGCCACTCAGGGCCACCTGGCGATTCGCGGGCAAAACAACGATGAGCGTGATGCCCTGACGCTGGAAGAAGTGGCCGACAAGCTGCAGAAGCTTTACCGTCTGCCGCCCATGCCAGCGCTGGCGCTGCGCATTCTCCGTTTGACGGCCAATTCCGAGGCGACCGCCCGCGAACTGGGCGAGCTGATAGAGTTTGATCCCAGCCTTACCGCGCAGATCATGCGCTATGCCCGTTCTGCCCTGTTCAACTATCCCGGTCAGATCAACTCGGTACAGGAAGCGGTGACCCGGGTTCTTGGGTTTGATCGTGTGGCCCATATCGCGCTGGGTATCGCGTCCGTGCGCGCTTTCGAAGTGCCCCGTCAGGGCATGCTGGGGATGGACCAGTTCTGGCGCCACTCCCTGTATAACGCGTTTGTTTGCCAGCGTATGGCGCCAAAGTGCCATTCCGATAAAGGCCTGGCGTATCTGTGTGGCTTGCTGCACAACTTCGGCCTACTGCTGATCGGCCACCTGTTTCCCCAGGAGTTTGACGAGCTGAATTCGCTGCGGGAAGCTAATCCCGACGCCAGCATGCACTCGCTGGAGCAACAGGTGTTCGGGGCCAGCAACGATCAACAGATGCTGGCGGTTGGCCACGGCGCCATTGGCGGCATCCTTCACCGACTTTGGGAACTGCCTGACCCGGTGGTCAAGGCCGCGGGCATGCATCAGCAGGAGGGCTACCATGGCGAGCATGAACAGTATGTGCTCATGGTCCAGCTGGCCAATGGGCTGCTGAAGGAAAGGGGGATTGGGGATGAGTTCAACCCGGATGATGTCGCCTCCCTTGCGTCGTCCCTCGGGCTTTCCGAAGGGGACGTTGCTCGTTTGAACGAGGAGATTGACAGCGTTTCCGGGGAGCTGGACGCGCTGGCGTTATCCCTGTCATCCTGACCGTCGAGCACTATCAGCTACAGCCGCAACTCACAGCCCGATGTAACCTTTTGGTGCATGCTACGGAGGTCCACTTTCTATGAGGGGGCTGAGTTCGTATAATGCGCCTTCCTTGGCAGGGGCTGCGGGCTCGTTGCTGCCGAGAAGCTGTCGCAAAGCCGCCGGGTTTTGCAACAGCTTTTCAAATGATAATGACTACAACGGGAGCACAGCGTTATGAGAATCATCATGTTAGGCGCGCCAGGCGCAGGCAAGGGTACGCAGGCCCAGTTCATCACCGAACGGTTTGAAATCCCGCAGATTTCGACCGGCGACATGCTTCGCGCGGCGGTGAAAGCCGAGTCCGATCTTGGCAAGCAGGTCAAGGAAGTGATGGCTTCTGGCGGCCTGGTGTCTGATGACATCATCATTGCGCTCATCGAAGAACGGGTTAAGCAGCCTGACTGCAAGAACGGCTTCCTGCTCGACGGTTTCCCCCGCACTATTCCCCAGGCCGAGGCCCTGAAAGACCAGGGTATTGTTATTGACTATGTGGTGGAAATCGCCGTTGATGACGAGGAAATCGTAAGCCGTCTGTCAGGTCGTCGGGTGCACGAGGGCAGTGGTCGCATCTATCATGTGAAGTACGATCCGCCCAAGACCGAAGGTAAAGACGACGAGACTGGCGATGCCCTCATCCAGCGCGAGGACGACAAGGAAGAAACCGTCCGTAAACGCCTGAAGATCTACCACGAGCAAACCGCGCCACTGGTCGGTTACTATCAGGACTGGGCGAAAGAAGCCCCTGCCGCTGCGCCGAAATATGTGCGCGTAAAAGGCGTGGGCAGCCTGGATGACATTCGCGACCAGATTCTTACCCAACTGAAGTAACCCTGTGAAACTACTGGCACTGGATACCTCATCAGAGGGCTGCTCAGCAGCCCTGCTGGTGGATAACAGCCTGGTGGAGCGGTTCGAGCTGGCTCCCCGCGGACACACCCGCCTGTTGATGCCGATGATCCGCGAGCTTCTCGCCGAGAAGGAACTGGTGCCGGCGGACCTCGATGCGCTCGCATTTGCCTGTGGTCCGGGCTCGTTCACGGGCCTTCGCATTGCTACGGGGGTTGTCCAGGGCTTGGCCTATGGTCTCGGAATCCCCGTTATTCCAGTGTCATCCCTGGCTGCCGTTGCGGAGGATGCGATACAGCATTGGCAAATGCTGGACGGCGACGCCGTTGCAGTGGCCTTCGATGCCCGCATGGGTGAAGCCTATTGGGCCTGTTATATGTGCCGAGATGGGCAACCGGAGTTGATGGGTCACGAGCAGGTCTGCGCTCCGGCGTCTGTGACTCTGGCCGATGGCGCATCCCGGTGGTTTGGTGCCGGTCAGGGGTGGAGCCTGAAAGAAAATTTCCCGGCCGATGTTGCCGCAACCATGGACCGCATCGACGAGACTCTGGTGCCCAGGGCTTCCAGAGTGGCGGAGATCGCCGCCCGTGCCTTTCATGCGGGAGCCGGGGTACCGGCCGAACAGGCACAACCGGTATACATTCGTGATGAAGTGGCCTGGAAAAAACTGCCCGGCCGCTAACAACAACCTCACTGCTACCACCCGGAATCACTGCCGATGGAACTGTGGCACATTATTGTATTGGCCGTTATACAGGGGCTGACGGAATTTCTTCCGATCAGCAGTTCGGCCCATCTGATCCTTCCCTCACAGGTATTTGGCTGGCCGGATCAAGGCCTTGCGTTCGATGTCGCCGTGCATGTAGGGACGTTGGCAGCGGTGATCTGGTACTTTCGCGCGGAAGTGGGCCGTCTCACGGTTGCCTGGGTTGGAGATACGGTTCGGGGCCGTGTCGGGCAGGATAGTGGCCTTGCGTGGGCGGTCATCGCCGGCACCATTCCAGCCGGACTGGCTGGTCTGTTGCTTAATGATTTCATTGAAACCTCCCTGCGTTCCGGGTTGGTGATTGCGGTTTCGACCATCGGTTTTGGTTTGGTGTTGTGGTGGTCGGACGCGGTGGGACGTCGCAACCGGGACCTGCCGGCATTGACCATGAAAGATGCGGTGATCATTGGCGTCGCCCAGGCGCTGGCTCTCATTCCGGGCACCTCCCGATCCGGTATTACCATCACGGCGGCTCTGTTTCTCGGGTTTGGACGGGAGGCCGCCGCCCGATTCTCGTTCCTGTTGTCGATCCCGCTGATTCTCGCCGCCGGTCTGCTGAAAACCCTGGAGCTGGTGGAGCAGGGCGGGGCAACCGACTGGGCGGCTATTGCCCTGGGTGCTGCGCTGTCATTTGTCAGTGCCGTGGTTTGTATCCACCTGTTTCTCAAGTTCCTTGAGAGACTTGGCCTGATGCCGTTCGTTATATACCGCCTGGTACTCGGTCTGCTGTTGCTTGTCATGCTCTGGTAGTGCAAACATTGAACAGCCTGCTTTAAAATTGGTCCAGGATCTTCCATAATCCACTACCTGTGGTCTTTTTAACCGGTGTGCCAGAATGATCGGTGGTGTTAACCCAAACAGCAGTATTCCTTTCCAGTCCGGCAACAGCAGCCCGGTTCGTGAGCGCAGTGACATCGCTCGTGCGCCTGCGTCCGCCCCCGATAACGACAGCCAGGCCGTTCGCCGTGATCTCACCGATGCACGGCCCCCCAACGCCGAACAACGGCCGGTTCCTTCTGCTGAGTCGCTAGAACGCCGTGTCGAGGCACGTCAAGCCGCGGAGGACGTGCGCCTGGAGCGTTTCCGTGCCGATGAAGTTTCCCTGAGCACCTCCAGAGCCCTGTCCACGTTTGCCGATGTCGCCGCCGGAGGCGATATTGCGGATGCAGGGCTCTCAGGCATCGATATCCTGGTTTGATGTCGCCAGGAAACACCCTGTCTGAACTTGCCGTTGGCTGCAGCCCCCTTGGCGATCTCCACGCTGCACGTTCCCTGTCTGAAGCATTATCGTTGCCTTTGCTGGGTACGCTTCGTCCGCGAGACGTGCGGGATTACCCAGTGCTGCTGTTTCTGGATGAAAATGGTCTTGGCCTGCAGGTTACCGGCAAGGGGGCTCCAGGGCCTGTCAGAGCCGAGTTCGTGACCGGAAAGGCGGGATACCGGAGAGAACACGGCGGTGGCACCGGACAACTGATTGCCAAGGCTGTTGGCCTGAAGAAAGCCCGCCAGCCCCTTCATGTTCTGGATGCAACGGCCGGTCTTGGCCAGGACGCGTTCGTACTGGCCTCCCTGGGCTGCAGGTTAACCCTTTTCGAACGTTCGCCGGTTATCCATGCGTTGCTTAGTGATGGACTTTCCCGTGCGGCCCTGAACGAGCAGAGCGCGCCCATTGTCGCCCGGATGGCATTGCAGTCGGGTAGCAGTATCGACTGGTTATCGCAGGCGGGCGCGGGCGCCGCGGATGTGATCTACCTTGACCCGATGTTTCCCCATCGCGACAAGTCGGCCCTGGTCAAGAAGGAAATGCAGGTGTTCCGCACGGTGGTGGGAGACGACGATGATTCACCAGCGTTGTTGAAGGCCGCGTTGGCAGTGGCAACCTATCGGGTTGTCGTCAAACGCCCGCGCAAGGCGGAGCCAGTGAGTGGCCCCGAACCCACCACCCGTATTGAAGGGAAGAGCAGCCGGTACGATATCTACTCCATCAAGGCGTTTCCCGCCGGATAGGTGGTCACCGGTCTCGCTCAGGCCCCAAGCATGGTCACCTGCTGAATGGCCTGGCGTTTTTCCACACTGAGCACCAACCGTGCGTCTTCCGCCACTTCATCCAGGCCGTCGGTGTAGCACAACAGCCCGTCGTCATCGGTGGTGATAACGCCATTGTGCTGCATGTTGGCAATGAAGTTACGGAACAGGGTCTTGTCGAAGAACTCCGGCGCATTGAGGCCGAACAGGATGGACATGCGTTCGGCCAGAAGCGTGCTCTGCTCTTCCAGTTCGCCGGCGGTAATCTTGCCCGACCCGTATTTGCGCAGGATGCCGATGGCAATGTGATAGCGCTCTAGGGTCTGGATGATGAACCGTGACAGAACCCGCAGGCGCAGCATGGCATCGGTGCCCTCCTCAGGGCGGCTGATCCTGTCTTCCTCTTCTTCGAACAGCAACCCTTTCTCCAATAGAACGTCGATCCATTGGTTGATGACCCCGTCAATCTCCTCGGCGTCGTACTTGAGGAACAGTTCGGATTTCAGATAGGGGTACGCCACGCTGGCCAGGAACTCAATTTTGTCCCGGCGCAGGGAGTTCTTGTTCTCAAACAGGCTCGCGATCAGAGAAGGCAGAGCAAACAGATGCTGGATATTGTTGCGGTAATAGGTCATCAGAATCGCGTTGCTGCCTTCCAGCGCAATGATGTCACCCAGTTTCTGGGGCTGGCGGGTGATCAGGCCCATGTTTTCGCAGTAGTTGACCCAATCCTTGCCACTGCCTTCCGGCAGCGTGATGGTGTCGGCGTAGGGAAAGGCTTTCAGCAGGTCGGCATACTGGTCCATCAGGCGGATCAACTGGCCTTCATCCATAGCCAGGCGATCGGTGCCCAGCAACACCGTTGCGGTCATGCCAATGGGATTGACGGCGACAGATGCGTTAATGCTGGACGCAACACGATTGGACAGTTCAGACACCGCCTGGTTGAGCCATTTTGGCCGGTATTCGGAATCGTAGGCTTCTTCCCGCCAGCTTGGTTCGACCTCGTCCAGTACCTCCGCAAGAGGAATGGCTTCACCGAAGTTTACAGCGACCTGGCCAAACGAGTTGCTCAACTTGCGAACCGTCTTGGCAATCGCGAACACGCTCTCTTTCTGTTTTTTCTTGCCCCGTAGCTCACCGAGGTAAGAACGGCCTTCCATCACCTTCTCGTAACCAATGTATACCGGGACGAACACGATGGGCTTGCGATGGTCTCGCAGAAAGCTGCGGACGGTCATGGACAGCATGCCGGGCCGAGGCTGAAGCATGCGGCCGGTGCGGCTGCGCCCGCCCTCCACGAAGTACTCAACGGAATAGCCTCGGGAGAACATCACGTGCATGTATTCGTTGAACACGGTGGCGTAGAGCGGGTTGTCACGGAAGCTCCGACGCATGAAGAACGCGCCGCCGCGTCGCAGGATGGGGCCAACAATAGGCATGTTCAGGTTGATGCCGGCGGCAATGTGCGGGGGCATCAGCCCGTTCTTATAGAGCACGTAGGACAGCAGCAGGTAATCAATATGGGAGCGATGGCAGGGAACATACACCACGGCATTGTCCTGGGCTTCTTCCTTGGCAACGCGGATGTTGTTGATAGCGATGCCGTTGTAGATACGGTTCCACAGCCAAGACAGCACCACTTCCAGGAAACGTATGGTCACGATGGACATGCTGGCAGCGATCTCGTCCGCATATTTGTACGCCTTGGCGCGCACCTTTTCCGGGGGGATGTCATCCTTGCGGGCGGTTTCCCGGATGGCTTCCTTGACCGCCTGGGTCCGCACCAGTCCACCTACCAATGTGCGGCGGTGAGACAGGTCCGGGCCGAGCACGGCTTGGCGCACCCTGCGGAAATGGGTACGGAGAATGCGGGCGAGCTTACGGTTGGCGCGTTCCTCGCTATGGCGGTATTCGTCAATCACCTGCTTCAGGGACAGGGGCTGATTGAACTGCACGTAAGTGCTGCGCCCATGCACCATAATGATCAGGAACTTCTGCAAACGCCCAGCCACGGACCAGGTGTCGGACAGCAGCAGTTTGACCAGCGATTTTTCCTTGTCCGGGGAGCGCCCCCAGAACAGCGACACAGGGACGATCTGAACATCCTGCTCAGGGTGTTCCAGGCCATGGCGAACCAGCGCCCGGAACTCACCGGTGGGAACGGGCGTCTGGCGACGACGGAAAAGACCACCAATCCGACGGTAGAGAAAAAAGAAGGAGTGGTTCGGACCGTTCTTGACCGGCAGGGACGACTCGGCACCAGGTAAGCCGGCTCGCAGCACCTCCTGTTCCAGGACCAATCGGCTGGACAGCGAGCTGTACTGCAGTACGTAGCAAACCGGTTTTTCCGGGTCTACTCCCAGGGCTTCCACGCTGTTACCGCTCACATCCGTCCGGACCCACAAAAACAGGATTTTGCGAAAAAGGGTCAGGATCAGGCTGCGAAGGCCCAGGAAAAAACGCATAAACGGTCGCTCCGGTTCATAAAACAGGCGGTAAGTTTACTTGGTTGCGTGCAGTGCGGAAAGCCATGCGGTCGTTCTGTTGTGTTGTGCCGCTGTGATACATTTCCAGCTCTACCCACATAATAGCTTCTGGACACGGATTATGGCGTTATGGACTCCCGGCTGGTCTTCGAAAGGGCCCGACGATGACGATCTTGTGTTGGCCATTGACGGTGATGCGGTGCTGAAGCCCGACGTTGGCTGGCTGAAGCCCTGGCGGATGGTTGCCCCTGACACGTGTGGTGATATCGGGCCGGTGTATGTTGGCCAGATGGACGGCAAGCCTGTCTACGTGGCCGAAGCCGACGCGTCCAGACTGGCCGGGTCTACAGAACCGGTGACGCTTCGGGAAGCGCTGCTGATGATGGAGGACGCCCCCGCGGAAATGCTGGGTACCGCGTTCCAGGTACACCAATGGTGGCGGGACCATCGCTTCTGCGGCCGCTGTGGCGAATTGACAGAGCTGCACCCGTTGGAGCGGGCCAAGTGGTGCAAGCCCTGCGGCATTCCCTGGTATCCCAGGCTGGCGCCCTGCGTGATTGTGGTTATTCGCCGTGGTGAACGCATGTTGCTGGCCCGGTCATCGCGGACGAAGCGTCATTATTTCAGCCTGATTGCGGGCTTTGTGGAGCCGGGTGAAACCATCGAAGCGGCGGTTGCCCGGGAAGTGAAAGAGGAAACCGGCCTTGAGGTTAGTGGGGTTCGCTACCACTCCTCTCAGCCATGGCCGTTTCCCCATCAGTTAATGCTGGGCTTTTTTGCGGACTACGCCGGTGGCGAGCTGGTGCTGCAGGAAGACGAAATTGCTGAAGCGGACTGGTTTCTGCCGGGCGATATGCCACCTGTGCCGCCGGTGACCACCATCTCCGGCGGCCTGATCCAGGCCATGGTGCGGGAAATTAAGGGGCAGGGGGCACCGTCGTGACTGCGCCGAGAGTGCTGGTCTTTGATTCAGGCGTTGGCGGATTGAGCGTTGCTGCTTGTATCCACCAACAGTTGCCGGGGGTGAAGTTGGTGTACCTGGCTGATAACGCTGGCTTTCCTTACGGCGCCCAGCCGGAAGCGGTGGTCATTGAACGCAGCCAGACACTGATCCGGCTGGCGCTGTCGGAATTCCCCTGTGATGTCATTGTGGTGGCGTGCAACACCGCGAGCACGGTGGTGTTGCCGCATCTTCGGGCCATGACATCGATACCGGTGATCGGCGTGGTGCCGGCGGTAAAGCCTGCGGCGGCGGTGTCTGAAAACCGTCGTATTGGTTTGCTGGCCACCCCCGCCACTGTTCGCCGGCCCTATCTTGCCGACCTGATTGACGAGTTTGCCAGTGATTGCACGGTGGAACGGCTGGGGCATCCGGACTTGGTGCAATGGATCGAAAATCTGGTGTCCGGTTCGCCAGTCCCCGAACAGGCCTTGTCCGTGGCATTGCAACCGTTCCGGGACGTGGGCGTGGACACTGTGGTTCTGGGCTGCACTCATTACCCGCTGATAAAGGATCTGCTGCAGAGCCAGTTGCCGACCGTAAAACACTGGGTGGATTCCGGAGAGGCGATCGCCCGCCGGGCGGCCTGGTTATTCGAACAGCAGGGGCTGGAAGTGAAAAGTCTTATGGCCCTCAACAACGATGGGGATGTGGTTGATGCCGCTCTGTTTTCCGGGGACATCCCACGAGGTATCGGGGAGTTCCTGGATGGGCTTGGCCTGGCCACCAACGACATCCGTGGTAACTGGTCCTCGTCGGCAGTCGGTGCTACAGCAATCGGGTCAGCTTGAACATGGCCAGGAACTCCAGTGCCGGTAAGGATCGGCGGTGGCAACAGTAGGTTTTAAAGTTCTCGCCACGGAATCGTGACTTGGTAAATTCCAGGCCCTTGAAGTTGTAGAGGAAGTTCCCCTTCTCATACAGGCCGTGCATGATGCGCTTGAGCAGTCGGCTTTCCTGATGCTCGGTAGCCGGGTCCAGGGATAGCGGAATTAAACCCAGGTCCAGATAGGGCACGCCTTCGGCCTTGAACACATCCATGGCATGGGCCATCAGGGTGTAGAAAATACCCTGGCGGAAATCCGCGTTAGCCCTTGAGATGTTAGGCACGTAACTGATGATCTCGTTATTGCGGTAGATGGGGTCGAAGTAGATAAAGCCCACGGCCTTGCCATCCTGGTACGCGTAGAAATGGCGTTCGTTCTCCCGGTACTCCATCTCCATGGGACGTATCAGGAAACGGATCTCCTTGCTCTTGCATTTACGGGTGCGAATCCAGGCATCGGAAATTTCGCGGGTGTGGTCATCGCTGAAGCGCTCCTTCACGGTAATGCCGTTTTTTTCCGCCTGGTTGAGGGCCGTGCGCAGGATCTGTTTCTTCTTCCCGCTGAGCGACCAGTTTTTCAGGTTGATACGGGATTCGCTGCCAAACTGGGTGCCAAACAGGCCAAAGCGGCGGTAAAGGTAGTCCACGACAGGTTTGGAAACCTGGATGTAGCAGGCGGAAGGGAAGCGTTGGTGAAACTGTTCCAAAATCACCTCAAAGTGTTCCGGTGCGGTGACAGGATCGGAGAGCACGAACGTGCCGCCCCATTTGCGCATATACGCCAGGTAGCCAACGCCGGGCACATCGAAATACTGCATTTCGGGTTGCAACGTCGAGAACGACTGGGAATGGGTGCCGTACTTCTTGAGGTAACTGATGCGCTCCGGAAAGGTAAATACACCTTCGTCCAGAGAGCGTACGCCATCGAGTGAAAGGATCTGGTCTGACATTGTGAAACTCCCCCGTTTATTGTTGTAAATCCGGCGTGAGGCCTCGTGTCTACACCTGTTTCCGTCCCAGGATCGACCAGTAACAGTTCATGTTCAGCAGCTTGAAATGCTTTTTCTCGGTAACGTGCAGGCCAAGGCGCTGCATGTGTTCGGGGTAGTTGTAAATCTTGTGGAAGGCATTGTTGGCGAACAGCCAGAAGATGAAGACGGCCATGTACCAGTACATCTTCTTGAACAGGCGGGCCACAATGTTGCCGGTGGGGTAGCAGAAGTCACCCACAACCACCCTGGCGTCGGCCTTGCCCAGACGGATCAGATGCTCCAGCACCCGCACCATCATGTCTTCGTCAAACACGTTGAGGAAAAAGTTGGCGACCACCATGTCGTACTGTTCGAACTCATCGACCTTCATGATGTCGCTGTGAATGCGGCGGATGGTCAGGTGCGGCGCCTCTTTTTCCTGGGCTTCGGCAAACTTGCGCAGCATGGTCTCGGAGAGGTCCACCACGGTCACGTCCGCGCCCAGTTCTGCGGCACGGATCGCGTCACGGCCATGGCCCACGCCTGCAAACAGGATGCGGGCGCCGGGCTTGACGGTTTCCACATCGAGCATGGCGGTCTTGCAGCGGTGGATGTTCTTGCCGCTGTAGAGGTTGCTCAGAAAATCGTATACCGGGCCAATGTATTTGTATTTATCGCGCATGGTGACTTCTGCCTGTCCATATCCTGGGGATGCTTCCGTTCTTCTTGTGATTGTTGATTCACCGTCAGGTGAATTGAAGGAAGCGCCTGATGGATTTGAGCTTAGAGAAGCCGGTGGGGGAATTATGTGCAGTACCGCGCATTTCCAGATACATAACGTAACGAACAGCAACACTTTGCAAACCAGATCAACATTTTAGATCTGACTGTCCGACAATGGAGTGTCGATAATGCGGGAGGTTAAAAAGCTACGGCGCGCGCCGGGGTATGTCCGAGGGTTTTGCCGATGACGTCTGCAGGCCGTGCCGGGCCGTAGAAGAATCCCTGAACCTGGTGGCATCCCAGGCTTTTGAGGTAGGTGAGCTGTTCGTCCGTTTCCACACCCTCCGCCACGATCTGAAGTTTCAGTCCATGGGCCATGGCGACAATGGCGTTTACAATACAGGCACCATCTTCGCCTCTGCGAATGGCTTTGACGAAGGACTGATCCACTTTCAGGGTGTGAATGGGCAGCCGGTGAATGTAGTTCAGGGAGGAGTAGCCGGTGCCGAAATCATCAATGGCAATTCTGACGCCCAATGACGCTAATTCCCGGAGTTTCTGACTGATCTGCTCAAGATCGTTCATGATCACGTTTTCAGTGATCTCGATTTCCAGGTTTTGGGGCGGGAAGCCGTGGGCGTGGAGTTGAGCCATCAGGGTCTCTACAAACCTTGGGTGCTCCACCTGGACCGGGGACAGGTTTACGGCCAGTCGCAGGTCGCTGTGTCCTTCTCGAATCCACTGGCCGACATCGTGGCAGGCCTGGTCGAGTACGCATTCACTGAGTTTGGCAATGAGTTTGGTTTCTTCCGCCAGCGGCAGGAAGTCCCGTGGGTAGAGCAATCCCCTTTCCGGATGTTGCCAGCGCACCAGCGCTTCCAAACCCACCACGCGATTGCTCGAGGAACAGACTTGCGGCTGATAGAACACCCGCAACTCATCGCGCTCCAGCGCCATCCGCAGGTCCCTTTCCAGGCTCAGGCGGTTGGCAGTGTCAATGCTCATGCTTTCCGAGTAGAAACGATAGCCATCCTTGCCCCGTGCTTTGACGTGATACATGGCAATATCGGCGTTCTGGATCAGTTGATCCATGGATTCGCCGGCTTCCGGATAGGTGGCAATGCCAATGCTCACACCCACGAAAACTTCGTGTTCGCCGAGTTGGAAAGGCGCGCGCAGGGCCTTGATCAACTTCTTTGAAATCTGTCGTGCGTCCTCGTAACCGTGGATCGACGGCAACAGCAGAGTGAATTCATCGCCACCGAAGCGTGACAGGGTGTCCCCTTTGCGCAGACACCGTTCCAGTCGCTGTGTGACAGCCTGCAACAGACGATCGCCCATGGCATGTCCCAGCGTGTCGTTGATGACCTTGAAGCGGTCAAGGTCCAGGAACATCACGGCCAGCTTCTGCTCACTGCGGCGCGCGTGGGTGATGGCCAGGTCGAGCCGGTCCTTGAACAGGGCGCGGTTTGGCAGTCGGGTCAGCAAGTCGTGGTAGGCCTGGAAGTTGATAAAGGCTTCCGCTTCCTTACGCTCGGTCACATCGCGGGCAGTGCCGTAGTAGCGTGCCTCGCGGCCATCGTACTTGCCGTCGTCGTGATTGGTGTGGGGCCAGGTTTCCGGGTCAATCGGAAACGCGGTAATTTCAAAGTGTCGGGTGGCTTTGCGGCTGCCTCGGGTCTTGAGGCGAACTTCCAGTGTCCGGGGATTGTCGGCGCTGATATTCGGGCCTTTCAGGGCATAGGTTCCCCGGGCGATGTCCCGGTCATCCAGGATGTGGCGAAAGTGACGCCCGCACAGCTCAGCGGGCTGGTAGCCAAGCAGGCTCTCAATCTTGCTGTTCACAAAACAGAAATGCCCGTCGCCATCGAGCATGAAAACGATATCGGGTGAGCTGTTGACGATGTAGCGATGCAGTTCCTCGGACTTTTCCAGGCGCATTCGTATGTGCTCGTGGGCGCGAAGCAGAGAACGCTTGCCGAGCACGCCGTCGACCGTTGCCAGCAGTTCTTCCGGGTCGAACGGTTTGCGGATATAGTCCAGTGCTCCCCTGCGCAGGGCGCGGCTGACGGAGCTGAATGAGCTTTCACCGCTCACGACAATCACGCCACATTCTGGTTGTTCCGACGACAGGCGCTCCATCACGCCGAATCCGTCCACATCGGGCATGCGAAGATCCAGCATTGCCAGGTCGAACGATTCGGTCTCAAGGATGCGAAAGGCCATACGCCCACCTTCCGCTTCGGTGACCTCGTACCCCTTGCTTCTGAGCAGTGAAGCAAGGCCGGAAAGCAGTCTCGGATCATCGTCGACGACCAGGATGTGCGCCTTTCCGTCGTCGCCGTAAGTCCACTCGGTGCTCGCAGGTTTCATGTCAGTAGCCCGTCGTTTCTTCGTCATTTTTCATCGTTTTTTTTATTTGCCGCCGCGGGAAACAGAATTCGGAATGCTGTCCCTCCGCGCCCCGTGCGGCAACTAATGATGCCCTCCATGTCATCAATCAACTGTTTGACCACGCTCAGACCCAGGCCGCTATGGCCCTTGCCCTTGGTGGATTGAACCGGTGAAAACAAGTGTTTTCGGACCTCGTCGGGAATTCCATTACCGGTGTCCGCCACTTCCAGTTCCACCCAGGTTTTTCCGCTCTGCCAGACTGGTGCCTGTGTGTGAATAGCCACTTCGCCACCGTCAACAAGGCATTCTGCCGCATTACGGACCAGGTTGATAACCACCTGCCGGATGACCGCACCGGGCACGGTAACATCGGTGGGGTCCGCGCACAGGTCAAGCTCCAGCGCCATGTCGTCGCCGCTGAACAGGCTGTCTTCCAGCAAGTCCCGCAGAATTCTCAGTTCGTCATTAAGATTGCAGACGCCGGTCGGGTTTGCTGCATCATGGCCCGGACCCCGGCTGATCTGCAACAGGAGATCCCCCGCGCGATCGAGTTCGTCACGTATGACGTCCAGCTCTTCCTGTACTTCGTCATCATCCAGCCGGTTCCGTAGCTGATAGATATATTGCCGGATGATGGTCAGCGGGTTGCTCACCTCATGGACCTGGCGACGAATGGCCTGTCGGGCCAGTTCCGACTCCATACTGTCCTGGGTACCACTATTGGCTAGCGTGGCAGTGACGGCGTCAGACAGTTTGGCGCTGAACAGGCGACCGATTTCTTCTGTCTGACCGGAACTGTCATGGTCGGTACCGACGACAAAGACGCCAGCACATTGATCTTCCCCCCGAACGGGAATAGCCACCAGAGAAGGGGTTTTCAAGAGAGAAAGCAGCTGGCGGTCCAGCACAGTCGTTGTGCGGTCACCAAGACACAGGGCGGTGCCGCTGCTGTAGGCCTCGGTCAACACGCTGGTGGCCGGCCCGCTGGCAACTGTAAGGTCAGGAGTATCGCCGTTGCTGGCGGATAGCAGTGTCAGCCCGTCTCCGGCCTGGCCAAAATACAGTGCCGGCAGGCCGGTGATCAGTGTCAGGCTGGTGACGGTTGCGGCCAGACTCTCCTGGGCACTGCCGCGAATCGGCGACAGTTCCAACGCCTGGCTGGCCATGGCCTGTTTCAGTATGGTCTGTTTGAGTTTGTGGTTGGAATGGTGGGCGTCGTAGTCTTCCGATAGCGGAATGCCCAGTGACTCGGCCACGCCGCTCACTTCCTGGTCGATCCTGCGGTTGATCTCTCGCGTGAGCTCTTCATTGAGCCCAAAAATGGTCCCCGCCGCCGCAATGCCCGCCGCGTCCGAGAGTGCCAGGCGCGTTGCCAGACTGATCAGTTTGACCAGGTGCCCGGCATCCTGTATTTCCGTTGGCATGGCCTGCTGATAGCGCATAGCGTCAACCGCCATGGGGCCCAGCCCCCATGAATTGACCAGTTCGGCAGCAATATCGGACTGGTGGTCAAAGTAGTATTGCTGGGTTTCTCCAGGCGGTGTTTTCAGTGCGATCAGCTCGCCTACGTTGTGCAACATACCCAACATGAACGCCTGGTCGGGTTCGGGGTAGCGGGTCAGTGTTGCCAGAGCCCTGGCCGTCAGGGCGGTGGTCAGTGAATGGCGCCAGAAGTCCCGCAGCTGTTGCCACTGGTCTGCCCCGAGTTCGTAAAGAATCTGGCGCAATGCAGCAGTCAGAACCAGGGTGTGAAAACGTCGGGTTCCCAGCCGGAGCAGGGCCTGGTCAATGGAACGTATTTGCGAGGTGGGGCCGTACAGTGCCGAGTTGGCGAGGGCGAGAACGCGAGTGACCAGAGCGGTGTCGGCAGACACAATGTCACTTATTCGGCGATAGTTTTCATCCTGATGGCAGGCCTCAAGCGCCCGAAGGGTAACCTCCGGGAGACTCGGTAGCTGTATGTCAGGGGCAATCTGCATAGGCCTGCCTGTGTAACGCGCCAGATATTTCGTTAGTATCTGACGACTTGTTCATAAACATTAACCCGATGGAGCTTAGTCAATAACCTGCATTTATTAAACAGTTATTGGTCCTTTTTTAAGCAGAGTATTACCCGTGTTGTGATGTGTGTAAACTTTTTACAGGTTAAATGTCGCAAAACCGTCCATGATCGGGCATTCAACCCGTCTCTTTTTGTCTACAGTTAGAACTCCGTCCGGGTTACACTTTGACGCAGTACTCAAATTTTACCCGGATCACGTGTCAGTCGACGGACAAGACAGCGCCTATTAAGCATTCATGACCGATTCCCGCACTTCCAGGCACATTCCGAAGCAACCCAGAACACTGGCCATAACCGGTGGCAAAGGTGGCGTCGGAAAAACATCGGTGGCACTGAACCTTTCCCTGACCCTTGCGCGAGAGGGTTACAGAGTATTGTTGCTGGATGGTGACACGGATCTGGCTAATGTCAGTATCATGCTGGGCCGGTATCCGGAGCGCACCCTGGCCAACGTAATGGCCGGTGAGTGCTCTCTCCGCGACGTGATTATGGAAGCGGAGTGGGGTTTGCACATCATTCCCGGCGCCTCGGGAGTTGAACAATGTGTGGATATGGCCGCTGAAGAAAGCCTGCGTGTTCTCAAGGCGTTGTCGAGGCTGGAGAAAAACTACGACTACGTGATCACAGACACGGCCTCCGGTTTGCAGAAGACCGGCATGCACATGATTGCGGCGGCGGAACTGGCCTGCGTCGTGGTCACGCCAGACCCTGCATCGCTGACCGATGCCTTCTCCCTGATAAAACTTCTGATTCGTCGTGGCTACCGAAGGACGCCGAGCGTGTTGGTGAACATGGCCCAGGGTGCAAGTCAGGCTCGATCCGTGTTTCAGCGCCTTGATGCTGCTGCAGTTCGGCACCTGGGGTTGCAGTTGCATTACCTGGGTGCGATCTGGCGTGACGAAACCTTGCGCCAGTCAGTGATGAATCAACGCCCTGTGGCACTGTTGCCGGCTTCTGATCCGTCCAGCCGTCAATTCCGAACATTGGCTGACATGCTGAACGTGCGGCTGCGCCAGTTGCCGCCGCGAAAGGCGGGGATTGCGGCGTATTGGCACCGGGTGTCGTCCGGCCCAGCGGATACGGCGCCTGCGTCCGGCGGTGGCCAGGCAAAAGCACCAAAAGACCCGGCCCAGGAATGCAAGCGGCTGACAGCAGAGCTCGGTGAAATACTGGCTGACAGCAATGATAAGCCGCTGCTGCGTTATGAAGCGTTTCAGGGGCTCTTTGCACTGTTAGGGCGCAGAATGGATGCAGATGCCATTGAGATTATCCAGACCGGTTTAGCCTCTCTCAATTGGGACAAACTGGAAAAGGAACAACGAGAACATATGGCGACTCATCTTCGCCATCTCGCTGCAGAAGTTGACCCTGCGGCAGTTCCCCGTAAGGCGGAAGCAATAGTAAATAAGCCAGAGCGGGAGCCGTACTACGACCGTATCAGTTTTGGTGAACAAAGCCGGTTGATTCGGGCGCTTAAGGAGCAGCCGTCCAATATCTCCCTGGATCAGCTTCTACGCTCGCTGGCGGACACCGACAAGAACGGTTCCTGAGCGCCTTTTATCCGGTTTCTCTCCATTCCTTTTTTTTGCATTTAGTCACCTTATTTTATGGTCATTTTATTGATGCAATTTGTAGCGTAACTTTGCTCTATGTCACCGCACTGTCATTCGGTCTGTGCAAAAATCAGCCTTATTCCCGGAATCGTGGCCCGCAAAATGCAGTAAAACCCACTGCATTTGATGGCTACACAGTGAATTTGAGAAGGAGTTCTCGCCATGGCAACACAGCAGCAACAGAATGGAGCGTCAGCGTCCGGTGTTCTTGAGCAACTACGTGGTAAACACGTGTTGATCACCGGCACCACCGGGTTTCTTGGTAAGGTGGTACTGGAAAAACTGATTCGCACGGTGCCGGATATTGGCGGGATCCATCTGCTTATCCGCGGTAACAAAAGGCATCCGGCAGCGCGGGAACGATTTCTCAATGAGATCGCGAGTTCTTCCGTGTTCGAGCGCCTTAGGCACGATGACAACGAGGCGTTCGAAAGCTTTCTTGAGGAACGCGTTCATTGCATCACCGGCGAAGTGACTGAACCCCGTTTTGGGCTTACGCAGGAGCGGTTCCGTGCTCTTGCCGGGCAGGTCGATGCGTTTATCAATTCCGCAGCCAGCGTAAATTTCCGGGAGGAGCTCGATAAGGCGCTGAAGATCAATACCCTTTGCCTCGAGAACGTTGCCGCTCTGGCGGAGCTCAACAGCACTATGGCGGTCATCCAGGTATCCACCTGCTACGTCAACGGAAAAAATTCCGGTCAGATCACGGAGTCCGTTATCAAGCCGGCGGGAGAGTCTATCCCCCGCAGCACCGACGGATACTATGAAACGGAAGAGCTTGTACACCTTCTGCAGGACAAGATCTCCGACGTGAAGGCCCGATACTCCGGCAAAGTGCTTGAGAAAAAGCTCGTGGACCTGGGTATTCGCGAGGCCAACAACTACGGCTGGAGCGACACCTACACGTTTACCAAATGGCTGGGTGAGCAACTCCTGATGAAAGCCCTTTCCGGGCGCTCACTCACAATTGTTCGCCCTTCCATCATTGAAAGTGCACTGGAAGAACCCTCGCCGGGATGGATTGAAGGTGTGAAGGTGGCGGATGCGATCATACTTGCCTACGCCCGTGAGAAGGTCTCCCTGTTTCCCGGCAAACGCAGCGGTATTATCGACGTGATTCCGGTGGACCTGGTGGCCAACAGCATTATCCTGTCCCTGGCTGAAGCCATTTCCGAGCCTGGGCATCGCCGCATCTATCAATGCTGCAGTGGCGGTTCAAACCCAATTTCGCTGGGCACGTTCATTGACTACCTGATGGCCGAAGCCAAGTCCAACTATGCAGCGTATGACCAGTTGTTCTATCGACGGCCCACGAAACCGTTTGTGGCGGTCAATCGCAAGCTGTTTGATGTTGTGGTTGGCGGGATGCGCGTGCCGTTGTCCATCGCTGGCAAGGCACTGAGGCTGGCTGGCCAGAACCGTGAGCTAAAGGTTCTCAAAAACCTCGATACCACGCGTTCACTCGCCACCATCTTTGGTTTCTACACTGCACCGGATTACATCTTCCGTAACGATTCGCTGATGGCCCTGGCTTCCCGCATGGGTGAACTGGATCGTGTCCTGTTCCCGGTGGATGCACGCCAGATCGACTGGCAGCTGTACCTGTGCAAGATCCACCTCGGAGGTCTTAACCGTTACGCTCTCAAGGAGAGGAAACTGTACAGCCTGCGGGCTGCCCAGACCCGCAAGAAAGCCGCCTGACACCCGGTCAGTCGGCTGTCCTTTCTACCCGTCCCCCCGGTTCCCGGGGGGGCGGAAGCTCACTTGTTGTTTCCGCTGGCGGGTCTATCCTTTAGGGCAGGCTCCAGAACATAGGGTCACCCCTCGTGAGACCGTCATTCTAGCTAAAAGTGCTGGCGGATTGGGACGTTAGTCTAATTCATTGTTCACTGGCACGCGTGTTGAACTATGGGTATCCGTCTTCAGGGCTTTTTTGCCCGTCACGCTCTTTATTAAATAACCGATAATGACAACAGACTCTGACTAATAAGGGGGAGCACAATGACTGATAAACAGGTTTATCCGGTAAGTCCGGACGTGGCCAAACGGGCCCTGCTAAACCGGGATCAGTACGAGAAGATGTACCAACAGTCGGTGAATGACCCGGAGACCTTCTGGGCTGAACACGGCAAGCGACTGGACTGGATCAAGCCCTTCTCGAAGGTGAAAAATACCACCTACGACTACGACAACCTATCCATCAAATGGTTTGAAGACGGCCAACTGAACGCCGCCGCTAACTGCCTGGACCGTCACCTGGAAAAGCGCGGTGATCAGACGGCCATCATTTTCGAGGGCGACGCCCCGGCCGATTCCCGCAACGTGACCTACCGCGAACTGTACGAAGAAACCTGTAAGTTCGCGAACGTTCTGAAAGATCAGGGCGTCAAGAAGGGCGATGTTGTCACTATCTACATGCCCATGATTGTTGAAACGGGTGTTGCCATGCTGGCCTGTGCCCGCATCGGCGCTATCCATTCTGTTGTCTTCGGCGGGTTTTCTCCGGAAGCACTGGGTGCCCGGATTGCTAATGGTAAATCCCGATTCGTGGTAACGGCTGATGAAGGTGTCCGCGGCGGCCGCAAGATTCCTCTCAAGAAAAACGTCGACGCTGCGTTGAGTAAGGAAGCCGGCGCAGATGTGGACAAGGTTATCGTGGTCAAGCGTACCGGCGGTGATGTGCCCTGGAAAGACGGTCGTGACGAGAGTTACGAGGAGCTGATGAAGGGCGCGTCCACGGATTGCCCTGCAGAACCCATGAACGCCGAAGATCCGCTGTTCATGCTGTACACCTCCGGCTCCACTGGCGCCCCGAAAGGCGTATTGCATACCACCGGTGGCTACATGGTCTTTACCTCCATGACCCACGAATACGTCTTCGATTACCACGATGGCGACGTCTACTGGTGTACGGCGGACTTTGGCTGGGTCACCGGTCACAGCTACATTCTGTACGGCCCGCTTGCCAATGGTGCTGTTACCGTCCTGTTTGAAGGTGTACCCAACTACCCGGATACCTCCCGTATGGGTCAGGTGGTGGACAAGCACAAGGTCAATATCCTGTACACCGCACCTACCGCCATCCGTGCCTTGATGGCCGAAGGTGAGTCCTGCATGAACGGCACCACCCGCGACAGTTTGCGCCTGCTGGGTTCGGTGGGTGAGCCGATCAACCCGGAAGCCTGGGAGTGGTACCATCGCGTAATCGGTAACAGCAAGTGCCCGATTGTGGACACCTGGTGGCAGACGGAAACTGGCGGCATCCTGATTTCGCCGCTGCCGGGCGCCATCGATCTGAAACCGGGTTCCGCGACTGTGCCGTTCTTCGGCGTCAAGCCGGCACTGGTGGATAATGACGGCAATATCCTGGAAGGCAAGACTGAGGGCAACCTGGTGATCCTGGACAGCTGGCCTGGCCAGATGCGCACCATCTACGGTGATCATGAGCGCTTCAAGCAAACCTACTTCAGTACCTACAAGGGAATGTACTTTACTGGCGACGGTGCCCGTCGTGATGAAGACGGCTACTACTGGATCACCGGCCGGGTGGACGATGTTCTGAACGTGTCCGGCCACCGCCTGGGGACCGCTGAGGTTGAGAGCGCCCTGGTAGCCCACAACAAGGTTGCCGAAGCAGCTGTGGTTGGTTACCCCCACGAAATCAAGGGGCAGGGTATTTATGTCTATGTAACCCTGGTTCATGGCGAGGAACCCAGCGACGAGTTGAAGAAGGAACTGGTCCAGTGGGTGCGCAAGGAAATCGGGCCGATTGCGTCTCCGGACGTAATTCAGTGGGCGCCTGGACTGCCCAAGACTCGTTCTGGCAAGATTATGCGTCGTATTTTGCGTAAAATCGCATCCAATGAGCACGATCAGCTGGGCGACACCTCCACTCTGGCGGACCCGGGCGTGGTGGATGACCTGATAAGCGGTCGTGCGAACAAGTAAGGCCTGCTTGCTATCAGGCTGTGACCCTGTGAGGAATCTGTTGAATGACACAAACTATTATCGTCGCCGATGATCACCCGCTGTTTCGGGCAGCTCTGAAACAGGCGGTCAGTCAGGCGGTACCTGATGCCAAGACAGTGGAAGTGGACAGCATCAAGGCGCTGCAGGCGGCGGTAGAGTCGCATCCGGATGCGGATCTGGTGTTGCTGGATCTGAACATGCCGGGCGCCCACGGCTTTTCGGGGCTCGTGTTCATGCGCGGGCAGTACCCCGGCCTGCCAGTGGTGGTGGTGTCAGGATCGGAAGAAATGCAGGTGATGCGCCGTTCGATCGACTACGGGGCGTCGGGCTTTATTCCGAAGTCGGCGCCTCTGCCAACCATCACCGAGGCGATTCAGGCAGTCCTGGAAGGGGACGTCTGGTTGCCGGAGGGTGTGGCGGACAAGATCGAGCGGATGCATTCGGACATGACGGACTTCTCCGAAAAACTGGCGTCACTGACGCCGCAGCAGTTCCGGGTGCTGGGTATGCTGGCTGAGGGGCTTTTGAACAAACAGATCGCTTATGATCTGGACGTCTCAGAGGCTACCATCAAGGCCCATATCACGGCGGTGTTCCGGAAGCTGGGGGTTCGCAACCGGACCCAGGCGGTAATTGCGATCCAGCAAATGGAGATAGATCCTTCGGATACGTCGTTGTCTGGTAGCTGATTGGCCCAGAGGTTCTATTGAATTGAAAAAGCGGAAATCCCTGCGAATGGGATTTCCGCTTTTTTTTGTTTGAGCGGGCGTGCTCACTTTTTACTGGCATACCCCAATTTCTTATCCACCAGATTGAACAGCTCCTCACCCTGATGCCAGCGGTCCAGGTTCTCCAGGAACTGGTCGGTCAGCGCCCGTTTCCAGCCGATAAAATCGCCAGACATGTGGGCGGTCATGATGACATTTTCCATATCCCAGAGCGGATGATCCGCCGGTAGGGGCTCTTCCTCGAACACGTCTAGCGCCGCGCCGGCGATGTCGCCGTTGTTCAGGGCGGCAATCAGGTCGTCGGTTTTCACCACGGGCCCGCGACCAATGTTGATCAGGCGGGCGGACTTGCGCATGGCCTTGAAGGCTTTTTCGTTGAATAGGCCTTCGGTCTGGGGGGTCAGTGGGGCGGCGATGACTACGAAATCCGCCAGGCCCAGTTGCTCGGTGAGGTCGTCATTGCCGTGAACCGCGACAAAATCCGGATCGTCGTGGCGGGGTTTGCGGGCAATGCCGTGGGGTTTCAGGCCGGCGGCCTTGCATAGCCGGGCAATCTGCCCGCCGATGGAACCGGCTCCAACGATCAGTACCTGTTTGCCTTCAGCTCTTTCGGTGTCCCGGTGCTGCCATTTGTGCTCAGCCTGCAGGCGCAGGGAGCGGGGGAAATCCTTGGCGAACATCAGAATCGTGCACAGCACGTACTCGGCAATGGTGCGGTCGAAGATACCTCGGGCGTTGGTTACGGTAACGTCGCCTTCAATAAGGTCCGGGAACATCAAGGCATCCACGCCGGCACTGGTGGCGTGAATCCACTGCAGTTTGTCCGCCGACGGCCAGGCGGCGGCCAGGGCCTCGGTACGAAAGTCCGTCACCATCATTACGTCGGTGCCCGGCAAGGTGTCCCGCAGAGTGGGCTCGTCAGAGGCAAAGCGAACCTCTGCTCGTGCCCGCAGGGCATCCATGCCAGGAGGCTCGTTTTCACCGGGCGCTGTCAGAACGGTTACAACCGGTTTGCTGTGTTGGGTCATCTGTCCTCCGCCAATGCAGTTTGTCCGCGTCCGGCCGCGGGAATCGACAGTCCGGATGTCGAGTCTACAGTCTGGTATCTGAGCCTGAACTGGTCAACCTGACCCCATATAAGATAAAGGTCGTAGCCCTTGTTATAGCGGGTACTACGGCGTTTCGTTCCGGTAATCCAATCTTTCTGTTTTATGTCTTGTACGGCCCCTGTTTACTGACTAACCTGCAGGAGTAGCTACTATTTTGCCCCGCGTCCAGGAGGTGTTTATGGCAGAAGCCGCCAATCGAGAAGCCGGCCAGACCAAACCGCGTAAAGTGAAATACCGGAAGAACAAGGCCAGTTGGAACCCGGCGATGCAGGCGGTTCCGGTGCCGGGCATTCGTCGCATGGTGAATATGGCGGCCACCATGAAGGATGTCATTCATCTTTCCATCGGTCAGCCGGATTTGCCAACCCCCAAGCATGTCATTGACGCTTATATTGACGCGCTCAATGCCGGGCAGACGGGGTACACCATGGACGCGGGCCTGCCCGAGTTATTGGTTGCCCTGCGGGATTACTACGGCGCACGCTACGATCGCAAGCTGACCCGGGACAACATCCTGATCACCAGCGGGGCGACCGAGGCGATGTACCTGGCGATCTCTGCGACGTCCGCGCCAGGCCGGCAGTTCATCGTGACTGACCCGTCGTTCCTGCTTTACGCACCGCTGATTCGCATGAACGGTGGTGAGGTCAAGTTTGTGCCCACCCGGGCGGATAACGACCACCAGTTGGATCCGGACGAAGTAATCCGGGCCATGGGGCCGCGCACGTTTGCGCTGATCCTGAACAACCCCAATAACCCCACCGGGGCCGTATACCCCCGCACTACCGTCGAGACCATTCTGGAAGAGTGCGCCTACCGGGGAATCCAGGTATACGCCGACGAGGTCTATGATCACCTCATCTTTGACGATGACGACTTCGCCAGTGTATTGAACTGCTCAATGGACCTGGACAACATCATGTGCATCAGCAGCTTCTCGAAGACCTACAGTATGGCCGGGTTGCGGGTAGGTTGGGTGATTGCAAGCCAGGCGGCGATCAAGTCGCTGCGGCGTTTTCACATGTTCACCACCTCTGTCGCCAACACGCCGTCCCAGTTCGCGGGCGTCGCGGCACTCACCGGAGACCAGCAATGCGTCAAGAACATGGTGGACATCTACCGTGAACGCCGCGACAAGGTGGTGGAATTGGTCGACCAGACACCGTATCTGACAGGGTACAAACCCGGTGGCGCCTTCTTTGCATTCCCGGATTTGCCGCCCCACGTGGACGGCTCCGATCTGGCGCTGAGAATGCTCAAGGAAACGGGTGTTTGCCTGGTGCCGGGAGATGCCTTCGGGGAAGGGTGCACGAACGCCGTTCGGATCAGTTTCTCGACCACGTGCGAGAAACTGGATGAAGCCTTCGACCGGATCATCCCCTGGATGGCCAAGCAGCAGTTCTGACCGTCATGTCGGCTCTGGACTCAGTGCTTGTGCAATGCCCCTACTGTTGGGAGACGCTGGATCTCAGCGTCGACCCTTCGGTGGAAGATCAGGAGTACGTGGAGGACTGCCAGGTGTGCTGTCAGCCCATCCTGGTCCACGTGGTCCTCGACGAGAACCTGACCCCCTCCGTGACCGTCCGGGCCGAGAACGAATAACCGCCCGCCAACCTTCGGCGGTGTCTATTCATTCCTGAACGATGATTAACCTGCCCGGCTTGCCCGGGCAGCCACCTTGGCTCAGGATAGGAGGAACTGCAAAGGAGAGTCTTTCGATGGTCAACGCATCAACCCGCCTGTTTTCGGCCGTTATTCTGTTATCCATGTTTGTTCTAGGCGGCTGTGCCAGCCTGTCACCCTATTCCATTTCCGAAGCGACGTTGGAGCGCCACTTTCAGGATACCGTCAGTGACTTTGATCGCCGGCAGCTGCAGAGCGGGTCGCCACTTAGCCTGAGCCTGAGCAATGCGGACATTACCCTTGGCCCGGATGGCCGTGACGTGGCGGTCATTGACCTGAGAGGACAGGTCGCCCTGAATGCGCTGATGGCAAAGCTGCCAGTCGATATTGCCCTGAAAGTGGAAGGAGCGCCTGTTTACGACAGTAAGGAGAAAGCGATCTACATTCGGCGGCTGCAACTGTTGGAAAGCAGCATCGATTCGTCGTTTTTCAAAGGGGATCTCAAACCGGTTACGGATAACGTCATGCGGGTGGTTGCCCAGATGCTGGAAACCATGCCGGTGTATCGGCTGGATGAAGCGGACTTCACCCAGCGAATGTTCGGCATGGTGCCCATGGACGTGAGGGTTGCGCCCGGGCGGCTTGAATTCGTTATGGCCGAGTAAGTGATTCCAGGCGTTCGCGCACGGCGGCGCCGATTTCCTGTGTACCCCTGGATTTGCCGGCGTTCTCCGCCAGATCAGCGGCTACTGCGTCAAACAATTCCCGCCCGGCAGCGGCCACAGCCGGGTCCTTCCGCCCCAGCCACTCCAGCATGCGTGCCGTGGTGAACAGCATTGCTGTGGGGTCAGCCAGGCCCTGGCCGGCAATATCCGGTGCGCTGCCATGGGTTGGTTCGAACATCGAGGGCATGCCGTTTTCGTCGGGGTTCAGGTTGCAGGAGGGCGCCACGCCCATGCCGCCGGACAATACGGCTGCCAGGTCGGTCA
Source organism: Marinobacter sp. UBA3604 (assembly GCF_002375325.1). NCBI lineage: Bacteria > Pseudomonadati > Pseudomonadota > Gammaproteobacteria > Pseudomonadales > Marinobacteraceae > Marinobacter > Marinobacter sp. UBA3604. Next base: position 8,222 of record NZ_DFMB01000051.1, on the reverse strand, counting down.
GGATGTCACCCTGCAGGTTGCTGGCCACCACCACATCGAACGCCCAGGGCGCCTGAACGAACTTCATGCAGGCCGCATCCACCAGTTCGTGGTGCGTTGCTACGTCGGGGTACTGTTTCGCCATTTCTTCGAAGGCTTCGGTGTACATGTCTCCCCAATAGCGCAGGGCATTGCGTTTGGTCACGATGCACACCTGGCTTTCGCAGGTTTTACCGTCCAGAGTACGGAAGTGTCGGGTGCGGCCTTCTTCGGCGCGTGCGGCGGCTCGCAGGCGGGCCTGCTCGAAGCCATAGCGGATAATCCGGTCGGTCGCCCGGCGGGTGAATACTTCCATCTGGGTAGCCACTTCATCCGGTGCGCCCTTACGGAGCCGCCCGCCCTGGCTAACGTACTCGCCCTCGCTGTTTTCTCGAATCACCAGCATGTCGATGTCCTTGGCGCGTTCATCCGCCAGATACTGGCGAGCACCGGGAAGCAGCCTGGCGGGCCGTTCGCAGACCCACTGATCAAATCCCTTGCGCATGTCCAGCAGGGGGGCCAGGGAGATACTGTCTGGCAGCAGGTAACGGTCCGGGTCGTCGACCGGGCCGGGGTCGCCCAGAGCGCCAAGGAGAATGGCGTCATAGGATTTCAATTGGTCCAGAGCATCAGCCGGCATGGATTCGCCGTTCTCTTCGTGCCAGGCATGGGATGGCCAGGGAAAGCGTGTCCACTCCATCGGCAAATCGTGTCGTTTGCGCAGGGTCTCCAGGCAGTGTACCGCCTCGGCAACCACTTCAGGACCGATGCCATCACCGGGGGTCACCGCAATTCGGGTTTTCTGGGCCATTCCGGATACTCCTTCCTGTTGCTGTGATCGTAGCGTCAGTTGTGTGATTCAGTGTAGTCATGTGCCATGGGGATTCCACACCATTTAACCCCTCGTTTGTTTTACCAGTTATGGATTGCTGGTTATAGTGCTGTGGTTGACTAATTTTACTGAGGATTTACCTTGTTCTATCGCCTGATTACCGTCGTTGGCGGACTGTTGTTTGTCATCATCCTGTTCGCCCTGATCTGGTTCTTCTGCAAACAGTTCCTGCTTCGCCATGGCGTCAAGGAACAGGTGTCTGATCGCGCCACGGTGCTGGCCACCTGGACATTTGCGGGCGTCAGCGTGGGGCTGGTGTTTGCGGTGTTGGGTGCCTTTATTCTTGGCCCCTGGGCGTTTTATCGCACCTTGCGCGGACATGACACTGAAGTGTCTGACGGCGCAGCGATCTGGTGGGGCTTCGGCATTGTTGTAGCGTCACTGGGGATTACCGCCGCCGGATTTCTTGGTTTCCTGAAACTGGTGGGGGCATACTGACTGAAGGCACTTACACGACGCTGGCCAACTGGCCCCGGAACCAGATAAGCGCTGGCTCCCGCTCATAGGCCTTGTGCCAGTACAGATGCACATCGATACCGGGCAGGTCTACCGGAGTGGTCAGAATATCGATGTCAGCCCGTTCCGCGATGATCCGCGCGTAGTTTTCCGGCATGGTCAGCAACAGGTCGGTTCCCTCAGCCACCCGGCAGGCGGCGTAGTAATGCTGGCACCTCAGGCGTATGTCTCGTTGCACCCCAAACCGCGATAACTCGAAATCCTCAATGCCAGGTCCTTCCGAGCGGGACGAAACCAGTACATGCTTGGCTTCGAGATACTTGTCCAAGGTCAGGCCGTCGCTGGTGAGCGGGTGGCCCTTTCTCGCCAGCACCACCAGCCTGTCGTGTCGCAATAGTTCATGACCTGTCTGATTGCTGACGGGCAACAGCACATCCACCGCAAAATCCAGTTTGCCCGCTGCTAGCTGGGTTTCCATATCCCGCCGGGGCACCCGCTGGCTGACAATCTCCAACTCAGGGTAGCTTTCCAGCCGGCCCATCAGTTTGGGCAGGAACGTCGACTCGAGGATATCCCGCAAGGCCAGCGAGTAGGTTTTGCGCTGATTGGCAGGGTCGAAGGCGTGGAACTGGTTGACCGCACTCTGTATCTGGGTCAGCCCTGGGCGCATGGACTCCAGGAAACGACGGGCCAGGGGAGTGGGCACCATCTGGTTGCCCTGACGGCTGAACAGCGGATCGTCAAAATGTTCTCTCAGGCGTGAAAGAGAGTGGCTGACTGCTGGCTGAGTGAGATGCAGGGCTCGGGCCGCGCGGGTGAGGCTACCTTCCCGGTAGATGGTGTCGAAAACGTGCAACAGGTTCAGATCCAGTCGATTGAGTGCCACGGGCGCCTCCACTTAGCGAATAAGTAATTTTTATGATAAACGATAAGAATTATTCAGTCGCGTAATAGTGGACAGAAAACTAGACTGGCTTCATATCGGTCAAACCAAGAGGACATGGCAATGGATTTCAGTATTTCCGAGAAGGGCCAGGACTATCTCAAGCGTGTCAAAACTTTCATGCAGGAAGAGATTTTCCCGATTGAAGAGCAGTACCACAAGGAACTGATGGCGCAGGAAAACCGCTGGGTGGTGTTGCCCATCATCAAGGAGCTGAAAGCAAAGGCCAAAGCTCAGGGCCTGTGGAACATGTTCTTCCCGGATGAAAAACATGGGTGTGGGCTTCTCAACTCCGACTACGCCCTGATTGCCGAAGAAACCGGCCGCAGTTTCATCGCCCCGGAGATATTCAACTGCAACGCGCCAGATACCGGCAATATGGAAGTGCTGATTCACTACGGTTCTGAAGAGCAGAAAGCCGAATGGCTGCCCCGTCTGCAAAGCGGTGAAGTACGCTCCGCTTTCTGCATGACAGAACCAGCTGTGGCATCTTCAGACGCCACCAACATGGAAGCCACGGCCACTGTGGATGGCGACGAGGTTGTTCTCAACGGTCGCAAATGGTGGAGCACCGGCGTTGGCCACCCGGATTGCAAGGTTGCCATCTTCATGGGCCTGACCGATCCGGATGCCCATAAGCACCGCCGCCATTCCATGGTGTTGGTGCCGCTGGATACCCCTGGGGTCAAAATTGAGCGAATGCTGCCGGTGTTTGGCGCCTATGATGAGCCCTACGGTCACGGTGTTGTGTCCTTTGACAACGTGCGCCTGCCCAAGACTGCATTTATTGCGGGCCCCGGCCGTGGCTTCGAGATTGCCCAGGGCCGTCTTGGACCGGGGCGTGTTCACCACTGCATGCGTGCCATTGGGGCGGCGGAGCGTACTCTGGAGTTGATGATCAAAAGGGCGACCAGTCGTGAGGCGTTTGGTCGGTCGATCGCTAAACTGGGCGGTAATCCGGATGTGATTGCCAATGCCCGTATGGCGATTGAGCAGGCGCGTTTGCTGACGCTGAAATGCGCCTGGGCATTGGATACCAAGGGTATCTCTGGAGCCTTGCAGGAAGTGTCCATGATTAAGGCGGTGATTCCGAAGATGCTTCAGCAGATTGTGGACGATACGATTCAGATTCACGGTGGTGCTGGTGTCAGCGACGATGATTTCCCACTGACTCAGCTGTTCGCCTATGCTCGGGTTTTGCGCCTGGCTGATGGCCCGGATGAGGTTCACCGTGCGATGGTTGCTCGTCTGGAGCTGGCAAAGTACCGGAAGTGAGCCCGCTAGTTTCGGAGTGTGAGCGGACGGACGGGGTGTTCTGAAACACGCTCCTTCGGCACATCCATGTGACGCTTGGACTCCGCCATCCATGGCTCCGTACAGTTTCAGAACACCCCGTCCGTCCGCTCAGTCAAACCTTGCGAGTTGGCTTTTCGGGGTTTCAGCTCTTGCACGGATTAAGATAACTAAGACAACGGTGAAACACAGATGACACAGCGAGTATTTATAACCGGCGGGGCCAGCGGCCTGGGCCGGGCTATTGCATTGCGGTATGCCAAAGAAGGCGCCAAGGTCTGTATTGGCGATATTAATCCCGAGCAGGGCATTGCCGTAGAGCAGGAGATCAACAATGCGGGTGGCGAAGGTTACTTTGTTGAGTGCGATGTGCGCCGACTGACCGACCTTGAGAAGATCTGCGAGGACCTCACCGGCAAATGGGGTGGGGTAGACGTGGTGGTGAACAACGCTGGTGTCGCCTCCGCGGGCTCCATCGAAGACACCACCATGGCCGATTGGGAATGGATCATGGACATCAACGTGTTGGGTGTCGTTCGGGGCTGCAAGGCGTTTACCCCGCAGTTCAAGAAACAAGGTTCTGGCACGTTTGTGAACATTGCCTCCATGGCCGGGCTTATGCTCGCGCCGTTGATGGACAGCTACAATGTGTCCAAGGCCGGTGTGATTGCGCTCTCGGAAACCCTCAGCCAGGAGCTGCGAGACTCCGGTATACACGTTAGCTGCGTATGCCCGGCGTTTTTCCAGACCAATCTGACCAGCAGCATGCGGTCGGATATTCCGGGCATTCAGCAGAACGTCAACAAACTGATGAAACGCTCCACCATCACTGCTGAAAACGTGGCCGATGACATCGTTCGTTCGGTAGAGAAAGGCGATTTCTGGGTGCTGCCACACGCCAAAGAGCGTCGCATGTGGGTACTCAAACGCCACGCGCCCAAGGCGTTTGACTGGTTGATGTACCAGGAAAGCAAGCGCTGGATGAAGAAAATGGGCGGCAAGGCCTAAGTCATTATTTAACACAGAATCAGGAAGTAAGGGAGAGCCGTATGACCCAGATCGACCAGGCTGTTGATATCCGCGAAGGTGAAGAGCTGGATATTGCGGCCGTTGACCGCTTCATGAAGCAGGCCATCCCGGACCTGGAAGGCGCGCCTGCGATCAAACAGTATCCCGGTGGCGCATCCAATCTGACGTACCAGGTGGACTATGGCGATCGTTCTTACGTGTTGCGCCGCCCGCCGTTTGGCCATATTGCCAAGTCTGCCCACGACATGTTGCGGGAAGCCAAGGTGATGCGGGCTCTCAAGCCCGAATTCCCATATGTTCCGAACATTGTCGCCATCTGCGACGACCACGACGTTCTGGGCTGCGATTTTTACATCATGGAGCGCCTGAAAGGCATCATCCTGCGCCAGGATTTCCCCAAGGACTTTGAGCTCAGTGAGGCGGATACCCGCAAGCTGTGCCTGAATGTGATCGACAAACTGGTGGACCTGCACAATGTCGATGCCAAGGCCACCGGCCTTGATAAGTTGGGTAAGGGCGCCGGTTATGTGCAGCGCCAGATTGGTGGCTGGAGTGACCGTTTCCGCAAGGCGAAGACGGATGACGTGGGTGACTTTGAAACGGTGATGGGCTGGCTGAACGACAAGATGCCGGACGACGTTGCCCAGGTGGTCATTCACAACGACTACCGCTTCGACAATGTGGTGCTCAATCAGGACAACCCGTTCGAGGTGATTGGTGTTCTTGATTGGGAAATGGCGACCATCGGCGACCCGCTGATGGATCTCGGCAACAGCCTGGCCTACTGGATTGAGGCCGACGACGAGGGCCCGTTCCAGATGTTGCGTCGACAGCCGACCCACCAGCCGGGCATGCTGACCCGCAAGGAAGTGGTCGCTTACTACGCGGAGAAATCCAGCCGCAAGATCGACAACTTCGATTTCTACGAGATCTATGGCCTGTTCCGGCTGGCGGTGATCGTCCAGCAGATCTATTACCGTTTTTACCATGGCCAGACCAAAGACAAGCGATTCGCCGCCTTTGGCCATGCCGCGAACTACCTGGAAAAACGCTGTCAGCGACTGATCGAGGCGAGTGACCTGTAATGGCAACGATCTATCTGATTCGCCACGGGCAGGCCAGTTTCGGCAAGGAAAACTATGACCAGCTTTCTCCTCGTGGCTGGGAGCAGGGGCGTGTCCTCGGCCGGTGGCTTGCGGGCAAGGTGACGCCCAACGCGGTCTTCGGCGGCAACATGGAGCGCCATAGGGAAACGGTAGAGGCGATCGCCAGTGGTTACGGTGATGCACTGCCAGACATGCTGGCGGTGGATGGCTTCAACGAGTTTGATCATACCCAGGTGGTGGAGCGTTTGCGCCCCGAGTGGCAAGACCGCGAACGCATGGCGCGTGATCTGGCAGCCTTCCCCAAGCCGGCAAGGGCGTTCCAGCAGGTGTTCGAGGAAGCCATGCAGCGCTGGGTCAGTGGCGGACACGATCACGAATACACCGAAAGTTGGCAAGCGTTCCGTCAGCGGGTGATTACGTCGCTGGAGCAACTGATTGAGTATGCCGATGGTGGCGAGACCCTGGTATCCACATCCGGCGGCCCGATTGCCGTGATCGCCCAGCATCTTCTGGAACTGAGTGATCGCAAGGCCCTGGATATGAATTCCGTGATTGCCAATACCAGTGTTACCCGGGTTCTGCATTCCGGGGCCCGGCGCAGCCTGGCGGTGTTCAACAATTACAGTCACCTGGAAGCCGAAGATCCCTCCCTGGTGACCTTCCGATAACGAACTGAGGTGAAGAATGAGTAAGCAAGACCTGTTTGATCTGAGTGGGAAAGTGGCCCTGATTACCGGCGCCAGCCGTGGCATCGGCGAGAGCATTGCTCGCACCCTGGCGAACTACGGCGCCCATGTGATTGTCAGCAGCCGCAAGATTGACGGTTGCGAGGCGGTTGCCAGTAGCATCCGCGAAGCCGGGGGCAGCGCCGAAGCCTATGCCTGCCACATTGGCGAAATGGATCAGATTGAAGACATCTGGCAGCACATCGAATCGAAACACGGCAAGCTGGATGTTCTGGTGAACAACGCCGCAGCCAACCCCTATTTCGGCCCCATCGAAGACACGGATCTGGGCGCCTACCACAAGACGGTGGACGTGAACATTCGCGGCTATTTCTTCATGTGTGCCCGCGGCGCACAGATCATGAAGAAGAATGGCGGTGGGTCCATTATCAACGTGGCCTCGGTCAATGGCGTCAACCCTGGCCATTTCCAGGGTATTTATTCCGTCACCAAAGCAGCGGTGATATCCATGACAAAGTCCTTCGCCATGGAACTGGGGCAGCAGAAGGTTCGGGTAAACGCCCTGCTGCCGGGGCTGACCGACACCAAGTTCGCCAGTGCGCTGACCAGCAACGAAGCCATCAAGAAGCAGGCGATGGCCCACATCCCCATGAAGCGGGTGGCAGACCCGGACGAAATGGCCGGCACGGTCCTTTACCTGGCGTCGGGTGCTTCCAGCTATACCACAGGCACCTGCATTAACGTGGACGGCGGTTACCTGACGATCTGAGCCGGGCGTCCTGACGTTAGCCGTTAAGGCTTCCGGTACCCTCGCTGGTGCAGGCGAGGGTATCGAAATCGCCCTGCATGGTTGCCGCCTGTTCCAGCAAGTGGTCAAGGTGGCGCTGGTCGGCCTGCTGCAGTAAATCGGTCATCAGGCCGGCCATGGCTGCCCGGCTTTTTGACATCATCCGCTGGTATCGTTCCCCCCGAACTTCTTCGTAGTTGCTCATTAGATAATGAACTCGATCTGAAAAATCGTCGCTGTCTCGCGTTGTCAGGGCATCGATTAACGCCTGTTGCCAATTCCGACGCCCCTCCAGCCAGATTTCAGTCTGCTTGCCCCGGCCTTCCGACCAGGCGTTGACCGTGTCACGCTGTCGCTCGTTGAGGGACCCCAGCCAGCGTTCAACCCGTTCCATCGTGCGCTCGGCCCGGGCTTCCCGGGTTTGTTCCGGGTTGTCCGCCAGGAACTCGTCTTCCAGCTCTTTTTGGCTCTCTTCCATATTGCTGGCCAATTGTTGAACCTGTTCATCGCTGAGGCTTGATAACAGGCGTGTGGCTGCCGGCCTTGCGCGCTCCATGAGTGGGGGAAAAAAGGAAAGCAGCTGTTCCTGGTGGTGGGTAACGGTGGATTGACTCAGGTTGCCAGAGCGAACATCGCTTTTTAACTGGGCAAGCCACTCGGAATAGCGTGGCAATTCAGTGGCGCAATGCCATTGGCGGAGGCCACGGATGTCCTGCTCAAGCCGGGATTCCTGTTCGGCGGTCATGGGTATGTAGTCGTCCACCCACCAGACGATGCCCCAGTCCGCATAGCGATACGCCATCTTGGTGGAGCTGCAGCCGGCCAGGAGTGCCAGGCCCAGCAACGCAATGGAAACAATCCGAATCATGACCGGTCCTCGGGAAAAGCGGGTAACCTGATCCAAAAACGATGAGTGACGTATAACACCTCAGAGTCAGGTTGAAGAGTTGATTCTTTGCATCTTTTGAAAAAACTTGCCCCGGTTGAACCGGGGCTTTTTTATGGTTCATCG
>NZ_DFMB01000042.1:0-35285 GCF_002375325.1 Marinobacter sp. UBA3604 | reverse complement strand
ATCTGGGTCACCTCACGGTGACCTTTTTTATGCTTCAAAGAACTCCGGTTGCCGTTCAGGCAGTAGCGGGACTCTTCTTGGCAGTGCTGGTGCTTTTGCGAGCTGTGGTTTTGCGTGCAGCCGGCTTCTTGGCCTGCGCAGTAGCCTTGGTTGACTGGGCGACGCTGGTCACTTCGTCCGCTGCGTCGGCAACGGTATCTGCACCTTCAGCCGCTTCTTTTTCCAGCTTGGCAACCAGGTCAGCCGCAAAGCTGCCGAAACGGGTGTTCAGGCTGCGCAGTTGCTCGAACAGGTTTTCACTGTAGCCATAGTAACGAGTGCGCAGGGTCTTTACGCTGTACTCGCGGGCTTCGGTTTCCAGCTTTTCAGCGTACTCGAACGGCTTGGAAGCCAGCTTCTTCTGCTGCTCTTCAGCTGCGTTGATGCCCTTCTCTACGATGTCCTGAAGCTGTTCCTGATAGGTCCTGAGTTTACCCATGATGACTCTCCTAAGATTGTGGATGCGTGGTTTGAAAATCTGCATCGTTATAGCCGGCAAACCGATGCCGACTTCTGATCACATGTCGAAGGTTACGGTCAAAAATTAGAATGTTCATACTAAAACCAACCCCTATTCGCCATCTGTCAACGGGGGAACAGGATCGTCTCGGAATTTACGGATAGTTCACTTGATGATTTTTTAAAGATTCGGCATGCTCTGCGCCTTGAAATGAGAAAGCCCGTCTCCCCGTTTTATTCAGGCCTCGCTTCTGACGTATCCCATTACAGTAACAACAGCACCAATAACGCGCTGACAAACGGATTGCGAGAAACACCATGCCAGGTATAAGACTCAGCCAGAACGCTGCGGGCCATCGGCAGCTTTGGAAAATGGTCGTTGCCGGAATGGCGCTGGCCATCATGGCCGGATGCCAGGAAGACTCCGGGGCATCAAGGGCCGCTTCAAGCCAAGCCAACGAAGCATCTGAACAAAGGCTGGGAGATGCCGTTTCGTCCATTCGGGACACCCTCGGGCAGCCTGAACCGGTACAGGAAGAGACATCCAACACTGGAGTTCCGGCCGACGAGGAGTCGATCACCCCTCCCACACTACGCTGGGACGCTCCGCTCACCCGGGAAGACGGCTCACGCCTCTATGCCAGCGACATCAGCGGCTATCGCATTTATTATCGCCTGCGGCACAGAGACAGTTTCGAGGTCATATCACTTTCCGGTGACGAAGACACTCGCTACCAGCTTGAAGATTTTCCGCCGGGTGCCTATGAATTCAGCATTACCGCCCTCGACGACAGCGGGCTGGAAAGCAAGCGCTCCGACGCAGTTACCGTCGACCTGATCTGAGTAGCATCCGAGAAATTTACCACCTGAAGATGACCCAACTGGGCACCAGCATGTCGGTCTCGCTCTCACGAATCCAGCCACCACCATCTGCTGGTACCAGGTAGTATTCGGGACCGACTTCCGGCACTACTTTGATCTCCACCAATTGACCATTCACCCGGTATTCGTAGAACACCTCGTTCTCACCCGGGCGAATCACGATCTGCGCCCCGTCAGCGGATGGCTGATAATCAGACACCACCAGGGGCTCCCTGGGTGTCTGTACAACATCGACATCCTCCTGGGCCATTGAAGGCCCGCAGAGCACACCCAACACAAGACCCGAGCAAGCGATACGTTTCATTTTCATGGTACTCTTCGGTTCTGTTTAGAGACGTGCATAATCACGCTGACACACGGGAAATGCACCCCGTTTATGTCAGAGTTGCACAAGCCTATCAACGCTTCAATCAGAATCCGGATCCGTTTTGATATGACACAGCAGCAGACTCCGCCGGTAGTTCTTGTAGATGGCTCTTCCTACCTCTTCCGCGCCTATCATGCCCTGCCGCCACTGATGACCAGCAAGAGCCACCCCACGGGCGCCATAAAGGGCGTTATCAGCATGATCCGGAAGCTGGAACAGGATTTTCCAGGCTCAAAAATGGTGGTGGTGTTCGACGCCAAGGGTAAGACCTTTCGCAACGACCTGTACGAAGACTACAAGGCCACCCGCCCGCCTATGCCGGATGACCTGGCCATGCAGATCCAGCCAATCCATGACATGGTTCGGGCCATGGGGTTGCCTCTGTTGATTGTCAGTGGCGTGGAGGCCGACGATGTCATCGGGACGCTCGCCCACGAAGCCACCAGCAAGGGTATTGATGTGGTGGTATCGACCGGCGACAAGGACATGGCGCAACTGGTGAGCGATCATGTCACCCTGATCAACACCATGACGGATACCCGCATGGACCGCGATGGCGTGGTCGAGAAATTCGGCATTGGCCCGGAGCAGATCGTGGACTACCTGGCGCTGGTGGGCGACAAGGTGGACAACATTCCCGGAGTCAACAAGTGCGGCCCGAAAACCGCCGTTAAATGGCTACAGGCGTGGGACAACCTGGATGACATCATTGAGCATGCGGACGAGGTCAAAGGCAAAATTGGCGAATACCTTCGGGAAGCCACCGAAACCCTGCCGCTCAGTCGCCAACTGGCCACCATCAAAACCGACGTGGATCTTGAGTTCGGGCTGGAAGACCTCAAGCTGAGGACCCAGGACGACGGTCAGTTGCTGGAACTGTTCCGGGAATATGAGCTTCGATCCTGGATTGCCGAGCTCGAAAACAGCGACTCAGCCGATGAAAAAAGCGCGGACGATGCCGTCGACAACAGCACCAATCCGGCCAGCAAAGAGAAAACATACACAATCGTGACCGATCAGGCAGAGCTGGATACCTGGATTGATCGCCTCAACAAGGCACCGCTGTTCGCCTTTGATACCGAGACCACCAGCCTGCGTTATATGGACGCCGATGTCGTTGGCGTGTCATTTTCCATTGAGCCCGACGAGGCTGCCTACGTGCCATTTGGCCACGATTATATGGGCGCCCCGGAACAACTGGACCGGGACACAGTGCTGGATCAGTTGAAACCACTGCTGGAAGACCCGAAGAAAGCCAAGCTCGGCCAAAACCTCAAATACGACAAGAACGTGCTGGCCAACCATGGCATACATCTGGAAGGCATTGCGGAAGACACCATGCTGGAGTCCTACGTGCTCAATTCCGTAGGGTCTCGTCACGACATGGACTCGCTGGCCATGCAATACCTGGGCGAGCAGACCATCACTTTCGAATCCATCGCCGGCAAAGGCGCCAAGCAACTGACCTTCAACCAAATTGATCTGGAGCAGGCTGGCCCCTACGCCGCAGAAGACGCCGATATCACCCTGCGACTGCACCAGGTGTTGCGTCCGCAACTGGAAAAAACCGGCCGGCTGCAGGAAGTGTACGAAAATATCGACCTGCCACTGGTTCCAGTACTGTCCCGCATGGAGCAACGGGGCGCGATGATCAACGCCAGCACACTGCGCAAGCACAGCCAGGAACTGGCAGAGCGTATGGCAGAACTCGAGAAGGAAGCCCACGAGGAAGCCGGCGAAAGCTTCAACCTGGGCTCTCCCAAGCAACTACAGGCTATTTTCTACGACAAGATGGGGCTACCGGTGGTGAAGAAAACCCCGAAAGGCGCCCCGTCCACCGCAGAGCCTGTATTGCAGGAGCTGGCCCACGAACATACCCTGCCCCGGCTGATCCTGGAACACCGAAGCCTGAGCAAGCTGAAATCCACCTACACCGACACTCTGCCGGAATTGATTCACCATCGCACCGGCCGGATTCACACCTCTTATCACCAGGCAGTGACGGCCACCGGCCGGCTGTCGTCCTCGGAGCCAAACCTGCAGAACATTCCCATCCGCAGCGAACAGGGCCGGCGCATTCGTCAGGCCTTCGTGGCCCCGGAGGGCTACAAGCTGATGGCGGCGGACTACTCCCAGATTGAACTGCGCATCATGGCGCACCTGTCAGGGGATAAGGGGCTGCTCAAGGCGTTTGAAAAGGGCGAGGACATTCACCGGGCGACGGCTGCCGAGGTCTTTGGCGTGGCCGTCGACGACGTCTCCGGCGACCAGCGCCGCAGCGCCAAAGCCATCAATTTCGGATTGATTTACGGCATGTCTGCGTTCGGGCTCGCCCGCCAACTGGATGTGGGTCGCAATCAGGCCCAGGAATATATCGATCGTTATTTCGAGCGTTACCCCGGCGTGCTGAAATACATGGACAACATCCGCAAACAGGCCCATGACGACGGTTTCGTGGAAACGCTCTACGGCCGCCGTTTGTACCTGCCGGAAATCAACGCCCGCAACAAGCAGATGCAACAGGCTGCCGAGCGCACCGCCATCAATGCCCCCATGCAGGGGACTGCCGCGGACATTATCAAGCGGGCCATGGTCAGCGTCGAAGACTGGCTACAGGAACATCACCAGAACAATGCCCGAATGATCCTGCAGGTTCACGACGAACTGATTCTGGAAGTACGCGAATCGGCCGTGGACAAGATTCGCGCAGGACTCGAGAAGCGGATGTCTGCTGCGGCATCGCTGGATGTACCCTTGCTGGTGGAGGCCGGCGTCGGCAATAACTGGGACGAAGCCCACTGAATCTGCCGGCCCGGGTTCCGTTTTGGGGCGAAACCACCTTTATTCGCCCCAAAACACACCATTCTTTTTGCCGTCTCACCCGCACGTTCCCAGCAACGGCGGCACTGGGCCCAACGACTGAAAACGGCACGAAATTCGCAGGCCTTGAGAGGGTCGGCCCCGGATTCGCATGAGTGAATATCGGGGCCATGTTGTGACACTTTCTACCCGAGGCACTCACCATGACTTTTCTGGCTTCCGAGCGCAGTTGGCTTATGAACCCTGGTTTACTGAAACTGGTTCACCAGTGTCGCCGCTTAATTCAGTCTGAGTTCGGGGTAAAGCTGCACCTCACGGAAGAGCACCTGGAACGGCATCTAGCGGACTATGCCAGCAAAACCCGCTCAGCCCACCTCATCCACACCTGGGAAATACTCAGGCCCCAGATCCCCCACCTGGACCTGCACGACGAGACCGACAATGCGAAGCGAATGTATCGCGGACAGGAAATTGCCGAGGAAACGTCTAGGGGCGACAGTAGTGCTTCCGAAACGGAAGCAGAAAGGACGAGAAAGAAGAAGGTTATCTATCGTGGGCAGGTTATTGGTTGAGGGGCGCCGTACGCCCCTCAAGGTATCACTTAAAACTGCTTGCTGACCTGTACCCCCGCACTCCAGGCATCAAGCTCGTAGGTACCACGGTAGCGAGCCGCCCCGGGCGTAGGCTCGTCGTTGACGTCATAGTTCTGTTCGTTCACCTCTTCGTCGTCGAACAGCAACACCCCGGCGGCCACGTCTACCGTCCAGCCTGAACGGGCGTCGGCGTACTGTGCGCCCAGCGTGACCCAATCGCGATCCCCTGACGGGATTCGAGCCGTACGGAAATCGTCGTTCACCGGCGACTCATCCCAGGCATAGCCAGCCTTGAACGCCCACTCCGGGGTCGCCTGCCAGATGGCGCCGACATTGGCCTGCCAGGTGTCTTTCCAGTTTTCCGAAACGTGCGTCACCAGGCGCTCATCACCAAGACCGGGCCCTGCCTGAGAAGAAATTGGGCCATTGTCCTCACGGCTGACCACATCCAATGCCTCAAACCGGCTCCACTTGGCCCAGGTCGCACCTGCCAGCAGTGTTACGGTATCGGTCAATTGGTGACGGGCACCGAAGGTAATGCTCTCGGGAATATCCAGCGGGACAGTCACCCGTTCAGTGACCGTGGACTGGCTGAACGTCAGGCCACCACCGCTAAGGCTACCCTGCGGATAGTTACGAACTTCCGCGTCGCCATCCAGCTCCAGTTCCGTTCCGGTCTGGGCGGAGATACCAAACTGTGTTCGCTCCGACATTTCCCAAAGCAAGCCAAAGGCAAAGGTGAGCGCCACGTCACTGCCTTCGATATCCGCGTAACCGTCTTCCAGGGTCCCCGGGGGCAACCCGAAGCGGGCTTCCGTACCACTGTAGTCCTGGAATTTGGTCAGCCGGCCTTCGGCGTAGATCACATTGACGCCAGCACCCATGGAGAATCCATTACCGTCGTTAACGGCAATGGACGGGCTGAATGCAATGGCGGTCAGTTCGGTCTTGTCCGCGAAAAAGCGCCCCTTGAAGTCATCCTCGTAATCCGCCGCAAGGCCATAGGGGGCGTGCAGACCGAAGCCCACGTCCAGCCAGTCGTTGATTTCGTGGGTCATGTAAAAATTGGGAAGGACGGCCGGGTCGGCGATATCACCACCGTTTCCACCGGCGACGGGACGGCCGTCATCGCGAACGGCACTGCCGGTGCCTTCCTTGAGCTCGGCATCAATATCCAGAACGGCGGCACCAAACGACATATTGGTGCCGGAAAGCTGGCTCATGCCGGCCGGATTGAAGAAAACCGTGGTGGCATTTTCCGGATTGGCTGCGGTGCCGGCGTTAGCAACGCCCATGGCACTGGCACTTTGCTCATTGAGTGAAAAACCACCAGCCAGCGCTGCGGCGGGTGCCACCAACGCCGATACCGTCGCGATTCGGAAAACAGAGCCGGGCAATACTTTGTTTTTGCGCATAAATCCCCCTGGATGATCGTTGGGGCGGAGTATACGCATCGCGGGCCAATGGCCTCAAATGCCATCACTACTGATTCAGATTCCTAATCGTTTACTACTTTAGTCTAATCCTCGATCAATCGTCCTGGATCGACAACTTGTCGACACTGGAAGCCAGCTTGTCAGCGCCCTGGGAATCGGCACCCAGCTTGATCATCAGGCGCAGGTCGTTGGCTGAATCCGCGTGCGCGAGGGCGTCTTCATAGGTGATGGAACCTTCGGCATAGAGTTCGTACAACGCCTGGTCAAAGGTGCGCATACCGCTCTCATTGGATTTGGACATCAGTTCTTTGAGGCGATGGACCTCGCCTTTGCGAATCAGGTCCGCCACCAATGGCGTGTTGATCAACACTTCGATGACGGCTTTGCGCCCCTGCCCGTCCGGCGTTGGGATCAACTGCTGAGCAACAATGGCTTTAAGGTTCAGGGACAGGTCCATCCAGATCTGGTTGTGCTGTTCAGGCGGGAAGAACTGGATAATCCGGTCCAGCGCCTGGTTGGCGTTGTTGGCGTGCAGGGTGGCCAGACACAGGTGGCCAGTTTCAGCAAACTGCACAGAGTATTCCATGGTCTGGCGGGTACGCACCTCACCGATCAGGATCACGTCCGGCGCTTGGCGCAGGGTATTCTTCAGAGCCACTTCAAAGCTATCGGTATCAATGCCCACCTCTCGCTGGGTCACGATACAGCCCTGGTGCTGGTGGACGAATTCGATGGGGTCTTCGATGGAGATAATGTGGCCCCGGCTGTTGCGGTTACGATGCCCCAGCATGGCCGCCAGCGAGGTGGACTTACCAGTACCTGTGGCACCCACGAACATGATCAGGCCACGCTTGGTCATGGCCAGGTCCTTGATGATTTCCGGCAGTGCCAGGTCATCAATCTGCGGGATCTTCACCTCGATCCGCCGCAGCACCATGCCGCAGAGATTGCGCTGGAAAAAGGCGCTAACACGGAAACGGCCGATGCCTCGGGCACTGATGGCAAAGTTGCACTCGTGGCTTTCTTCGAATTCGGCACGCTGCTTGTCGTTCATGGCGCCGTAGACGAACTCCCTAGTCTGCTCGGGCGTCAGGGCGTTCTTGGTGACGGGCAACACCTTGCCATTGACCTTCATGGAAGGTGGCACACCGGCGGTTATGAAAAGATCGGAACCGCCTTTTTCCACCATCAAACGGAGCAGTTTTTCGAATTCCATGACTTTCTACCTATTTTTCTGACTTTCGGTGTCCGGGTGTCGGGTAGGGCCCGTTCCAGGGCACGCTGTTAATACGTCCATGTACGCTCGACAAAAACATCCCTGTTTTTGACGTCCCTGGAACGGGCCCTACCCGACACCTCCCGAATTATGTGCCAAGCCCGCTACTAAGCTTAGAAATTATCCGGCATTTTCGCCTTCATTCTCGCGGCTTCGCGGGAAATCAGGCCTTTCTTCAAAAGTTTTTCCAGACACTGGTCCAGGGTTGTCATGCCCAGGGAGCCACCGGTTTGGATTGCCGAGTACATCTGAGCAATCTTGTCCTCGCGGATCAGGTTACGGATCGCAGAGGTGCCAATCATGATCTCGTGAGCCGCAATCCGGCCACCGCCCATCTTCTTCATCAGGGTCTGGGAGATAACCGCCTGCAATGATTCCGACAACATGGACCGAACCATGGACTTCTCTTCCGCCGGGAACACGTCCACCACGCGGTCGATGGTTTTGGCCGCCGAGGTGGTGTGCAGGGTGCCGAACACCAGGTGACCGGTTTCCGCCGCCGTCAGGGCCAGGCGGATGGTTTCCAGGTCCCGCAGCTCGCCGACCAGGATAATGTCCGGGTCTTCCCGCAGTGCGGAGCGCAGGGCTTCGTTGAAGCCCAGGGTGTCACGATGCACTTCCCGCTGGTTCAGCAGGCACTTCTTGGATTCGTGTACGAATTCGATGGGGTCCTCGATGGTGAGGATGTGCTCATAGCGGCTGTCGTTGATGTAGTCGATCATCGCCGCCAGCGTGGTGGACTTACCGGAGCCTGTTGGGCCCGTAACCAGCACCAGGCCTCGTGGCACAGAGGCGATGTCCTTGAACACCTGCCCCATACCGAGATCTTCCATCGTCAGTACCTTTGACGGGATGGTCCGGAAGACAGCACCGGAGCCACGGTTCTGGTTGAACGCGTTAACACGGAAGCGGGCGACACCAGGCACCTCGAAGGAGAAGTCGGTCTCCAGGAACTCTTCGTAGTCCTTGCGCTGCTTGTCGTTCATGATGTCGTAGATCAGCCCATGGACTTCTTTATGCTCCATTGGCGGAAGGTTGATGCGGCGGACATCGCCATCAACACGGATCATCGGGGGAAGGCCGGCAGACAGGTGCAAGTCTGATGCGCCCTGTTTGGCCGAAAAGGCAAGCAGTTCAGTAATATCCATAGGGGTCCTCGGAAGGCTTTTTTCTTTTATCCCGGTATGCGCCGGCTCCGGTCATTGGCACTGAACGGCTTCACTTGGCATTTCAGTAACCTGCGGGTAACGTGTCAGCGTATCAGAGACTGACCGGAATCGGCGGATTCGCACTATGAGCAGCATAGCAGACAACATCGGGAGCGTAACCCGACGCATACAAAAAGCAACATTGAAGGCCGGCCGCAGCGCGGGTTCCGTGCATCTGCTGGCGGTCAGTAAGACGCGCCCGGCCGACGAGCTTCGCACGGCTTACAGCGCCGGCCAACGGGCGTTTGGTGAAAACTACGTTCAGGAAGCTCTGGACAAGATGGAGGAGCTGAAGGAACTGGACGCCATCGAATGGCACTTTATAGGCCCCATTCAATCCAACAAGACCCGCCAGATTGCCGGGACATTTGCCTGGGCACACAGCGTTGACCGACTCAAGATTGCTCAGCGCCTGAACGATCAGCGCCCTTCCACTCTCCCGCCGTTAAATATCTGCCTTCAGGTGAACATCAACAATGAGGAGAGCAAGTCCGGTTGTGCCCTGGAGGATCTCACCGACATGGCAGACGCCATCGAAGAGATGCCAAATCTCTCGCTCAGGGGGCTGATGGCGATTCCGGACCCGGATCAGCCCGAGGCGGAGTTGCGCTCAAGCTTCCGCAAGTTGGCCAATGCGCTTAAACACATGCGCCAGGAGGCCCCTGGTTGCGGCCCGCTGGACACCCTCTCCATGGGCATGTCCGGTGACCTTGAGATGGCCATTGAGGAGGGCGCAACTTGGGTAAGAGTCGGTACCGCCCTGTTCGGCCCTCGGTAACCGGAGGCTGACAGCCCCAGATCCTGTTATCATCAGCGGCAGACTGACAATTGACCACTACTGATCCAAACGTGGAGTGAACCTTGAGCACATCACCAACGATTTCGTTTATCGGTGCCGGCAACATGGCCAGCGCCATCATCGGTGGCATGCTGGACAGCGGCTTCAAGGCCGCCAACATCTGGGTCAGCGCCCCCGATGACAACCATCTTCAATCCATCCGCAAACAATTTGGTGTCAGCGTCACCACCGACAATCGTTACTGCGCCGAGCAGGCGGACATGGTGGTTCTGGCGGTGAAGCCACAGGTTATGGCAAGTGTTTGCTCAGACATCGCCCCGGTGGTGCAGAACACCCGCCCGCTAATGGTGTCGATTGCGGCCGGGCTGGAAGCTTCCACCCTGGACGAGTGGCTCGGTGGCGGACTGCCGCTGGTGCGCGTGATGCCCAACACACCATCGCTGGTTGGTAAAGGGGCTGCTGGGCTCTATGCCAATGATCAGGTCAAGGAAAAGCAGAAGACCATGGTGGAGTCGGTCTTTAACAGCATTGGCTCGGCGCTCTGGGTGGAGGACGAATCCCTCCTGCATGCAGTGACTGCACTTTCTGGCAGCGGCCCCGCCTATTTCTTCCTGATGCTGGAAGCACTGGAAGAGGCGGCCACCGATGCCGGCATTGCCGGCGAGACCGCACGCGCACTGGCAATCCAGACCATGGCCGGCGCCGCCGAAATGGCAGGACGCAGTGAACACGACCCCGGCCAGCTCAAACGCAATGTCATGTCTCCCGGTGGCACCACAGAACAGGCCATCCAGACCTTTGAAGAAGGTGGCATGAGAGATCTGGTCAAGAAGGCCTACTCAGCCGCTTACAAGCGCTCCGGGGAAATGGCCAAAGAACTCGCCAATAAACAGTAACCAATAACGGGAGACACGGCTTCATGCTGGCTGACATTCTGATCACCATTCTGCTCATTGCCTCGACGTTCTACCTGACGATCGTGCTGCTGCGCTTCCTGCTGCAACTGGCCAGGGCGGATTTCTACAATCCGATCTCGCAGTTTGTTGTGAAAGCCACCAACCCGCTGCTGCGCCCGCTTCGCCGCTTTATTCCCGGTTGGGGCGGTATCGACGGCGCAGCCCTGGTGCTGGCGGTCATCATCCAGGCGATCACCTTTTTCCTCATTCTTGTGGCCCTGAACAGCAGCATACCGGCGATCAACCCACTCACCCTGCTCAGCTGGGCTATCCTTAACGTTCTTGATCTGATCGTTAAGATCTACTTCTGGTCCGTCATTGCAGTCGTGGTCGTCAGCTGGATTGCGCCACAAAGCGGCCACCCTGCTATCCAACTGGTTGCGCAGATCACCGAACCCGTGATGCGCCCCGTACGCAATGTGATGCCATCCATGGGCGGCCTGGATCTGTCCCCGATTATCGTGTTCCTGATCCTCAATGTGGTTTCGGTGGTGATCGACCACATGAAGGTAGCCGCCGGCATGGGCTCCATCGTCGGAATGTAGACCACCTCTCAAAAACACATTCCGTTACATATCAGGACAATAAACTACTCTCACCTGCAGCTGGTTCATCTATCTGAATCAGCTGCACTTTTTTCCTTCTACACGTCGCCCTGCTATACAGACCCGTGATCGCCGCCGCAGATTTGCCGCGCCAATGCGGTAACATTAGCTATATTTTTGGCACAACTTTAACCAACCAAGATCCAACGCAGTCGCCCGGAAGTCGCGCAGAAGGATGGTCCGATGAACAAGCAAGGAACCCTGTCGCAGCAGGTAGAGGCCTACCACGGCTGGAAAAAAGAACTGATCAGGCAGATCGGTCGCTACCGTCTGTGGCTGCAGGACAACAACCTGTTTTCAGACGATGTCAGCAACCGCATTCGTCACGGCCTTGAGCTGCTGATCGAAGACGAACTCACCATTGCTTTCGTGGGTGAGTATTCCCGCGGCAAGACGGAACTGATCAACGCCCTCTTCTTTTCAGAATACGGCCAGCGCATGCTGCCATCCCAGGCGGGCCGCACCACCATGTGCCCGACCGAGCTGTTCTTTGACCGCACGTCAAACAGCAACTACCTGTTGCTGCTCCCGATCGAAACCAGGACCGGCGAGCTCTCCCTGCAGCAACTGCGCAAGCAGCCCGAACGCTGGGTCAAACACGACCTGGACGAGCGCGACCCGGAAATCATGCGGGAAGTTCTGGCGGAAGTGGCTCGCGTAAAGAGCGTCACTCCGCAGGAAGCCCGCAAACTGGGCTTCGACGAGGACATGCTGGAGCATGACCGCAACAAGCCGGGTAATGTCGTGGTGCCGGCCTGGCGCAACGCCCAGATCAGCATTCGCCATCCGTTGTTCGAACGCGGCCTGCGCATACTGGACACCCCGGGGCTCAACGCTCTCGGCTCAGAGCCAGAACTGACCATCAGTATGTTGCCTCGCGCCCACGCCATTATCTTCCTGTTGAGCGCGGATACCGGCGTCACTGCCAGCGACATGACGATCTGGAAGGATCACATCGACACCGAGCACGCCGACCACCGCGCTGGCCGATTCGCAGTGCTCAACAAGATCGACGTGCTCTGGGATGATCTCCAGGGCGAGAAGCATACCCAGGAAGCCATTGACCGGGTGCGTAGCTACACCGCCGACCACCTCGGCATGCGCCAGAACGACGTGATACCGCTGTCCGCCAAGCAAGGCCTGCTGGCCCGGGTCAAAGGCAACGAAGAACTGCTTGAACGTTCGAACCTCGCCCAACTGGAACAGTTGATCATCCAGCGCATCCTGATGCACAAGGAACAGCTGATTACACAGAGCCTGATCAACGACCTGTTGGGCATGCTGCAGAACAGTCAGGCCGCCATGCAAAACCGGCTGGACGCACTGGAAGAAGAGCTGCAGGCCTGTTCTGGCGTCACCATGGACACTGACGCACTGCGGCGCCTGGCCGACCGCGCCCAGCGGGACTATGACTTCTACTACAAGAAGCTGATTACGCTCCGGTCCAGCCGCCGGCTGATGGATTCCCAGGGCGAGATGCTCAAGGGGCTGGTTAGCGAGGATCGGTTTGAGTCCCATGCCGAGAAAGTCCGCCAGAAGATGTCGAAGAGCTGGACCACTGCCGGCATGAACCACAGCATGGATCATTTCTTCGAGCTGCTGGAAAATGATCTGAGCAACCTTCTCAGCGAAGGGCGGCTGGCCGAAAAAATGGTGGGCGCCATCTACCGCCGCTACAACGAAGACACCCGGGCCCGTCACCTGGAGCCAATTCCATTACGGGCAGGTCGTCACGTTATTGCCATCCGCGAACTGCGCAAGAAGGCAAAACGCTTCCGCATCAGCCCCAAAAATCTGTTGACGGAGCAGTCGCTGCTGGTCAGGCGCTTCTTCAACGTGATGGTGGGCGAAGCCCGAACACTGCATCTGCGCGTGCGGGCCGATGTCGAACGCTGGCCATCGGAAGCACTACTACCAATCATGCAGTACTCCATGGAACAGAAGCAGTTGCTGGAGCACCAGATCCGCCGCCTCCGGGACATGGTTCGCAGCGACCGCGACAGCCGGGCCGAACGCGAACGACTGCAGAACACCATCAGCGATCTGACACGCCAGCTTGAACTGGCTGACGCCATGCAGCGGCAAATCCGTAAACCAGCACCCACTCTGATCCAACAGAAGGTGGTCAACATTTCCGGCGCGGTCTGACCGGCGCCGGAAATGGCGGTTGCAGCCATGCAGGCCGGCCTTTAAACTGCTTGGCTGGCAATCGCCTGGCCATATCAGTTAGGCCTGCACTTACATGCAGGTTTCCGCCCGGCCATTGCCTGAAACGTCTTCCAGATAATACGGACTGAATCAGGAACCTGTCGCGCCAATGCCCGATCCCTTGCCAACGGATTCTGTCGGGATAGTCACCCCACAGACACTGCACTTCGATACACCGATCACTCTCGCCTGCGGTCAGACGCTGGAGAGTTACGATCTGGTGATTGAGACTTACGGCAAGCTGAATGCGGATGCCACCAACGCGGTATTGATCTGTCACGCCCTCAGCGGCCACCACCATGCCGCCGGTTATCACAGCAAGGAAGACCGCAAGCCGGGATGGTGGGACAGCTGCATTGGCCCCGGCAAGCCCATCGATACCAACCGGTTTTTCGTTGTCAGCCTGAACAATCTGGGTGGCTGCCATGGCAGCACCGGACCCGGCAGCGTCAATCCGAAGACCGGCCAGCCCTACGGCCCTGATTTCCCGGTGATCACGGTACGCGACTGGGTCCACAGCCAGGCGCTGCTGGCCGACCGGCTCGGCATTGAATGTTGGGCCGCCGTGGTGGGAGGTTCCCTTGGTGGTATGCAGGCACTTCAGTGGAGCCTGGACTACCCGGATCGTTTGCGTCACGCCGTGACCATTGCCTCTACCCCACGCCTGAGCGCCCAGAACATTGCCTTCAATGAGGTGGCGCGACAGGCGATTACGTCCGACCGTGAGTTCCATGACGGCCGCTACTATGAGCACGACACGTTACCGCGCCGGGGCCTGATGCTGGCACGCATGGTGGGCCACATTACCTACCTGTCCGATGCTTCCATGGGCGAAAAATTTGGCCGTGAACTGCGGGACCAGGCCTACAAGTTCGGCTATGACGCAGAGTTCCAGGTGGAGAGTTACCTGCGTTACCAGGGTGAGCGCTTCTCGGAGTCATTCGACGCCAATACCTACCTGCTGATGACCAAGGCTCTGGATTACTTTGACCCGGCCTACGAGCACGACAATGACCTGGCAAAGGCGCTGCTCCGTGCGCGCTGCGAATTCCTTGTCGTGTCGTTCAGCACCGACTGGCGGTTTACCCCGGCACGGTCCGAGGAATTAGTAAATGCCATGATCGCGGCCCGCTGCAAGGTCAGCTATGCCGAAATCGACGCACCCTGGGGGCATGACGCCTTCCTGATTCCCACACCACGTTACACCGCCATCTTCCATTCCTACATGGACCGGGTCGCACGGGAGGTAGGCGCATGAGAACAGACCTGAAAATCATCGAGCAATGGATCAGCGCCGGCAGCCATGTACTGGATCTGGGCTGCGGCGACGGCACCCTGCTGGACTACCTGCAGCGGGAAAAAAGAGCAACAGGGTTTGGCCTGGAAATCAATCCGGACCATATCACCACCTGCATGGGTCGCGGCGTGTCCGTCATTGAGCAGAACCTGGACACCCAGGGCCTGGGGAACTTCGAAGATCACTCCTTCGACACCGTGCTGATGACACAAGCCTTGCAGGCGGTCCGGCGCCCGGACATGGTCCTCGACGAGATGCTTCGCGTGGGCCGCGAGGGCATCGTAACCTTCCCCAACTTCGCTTACTGGCGATTGCGCTGGTACCTGATGCGCCGGGGTCGTATGCCTGAATCCGAAACGCTACCGTATAAATGGTACAACACCCCTAACATCCACCTGTGCACCTTCAAGGATTTTGAAGCCCTCTGCTTCCGCAAGGACGTCCGGATACTGAACCGCACGGTGGTTGACGGTGAACACCAGGATCGTTGGCTCAGCCGCCTTTGGCCCAATATGTTAGGGCAGATCGCCATTTACCGGATAACCCGGGAGGAATCATGACCATACATAGTCGCAATCACTGGCAGGCGATACTGTCGCTGGCGTGCCTGATTCTATTCGCCAGCCAGAGCCATGCCGACTCAAAGGATTTTGGTGAATTCGAAGTACACTGGAGCGTTTTCCCAAGCACCTTCCTGGCCCCGGAAATTGCCCGCGAGAACAACCTTAATCGCAGCCGCGGCATCGGTATCGTCAACATATCCATCATGAGGGAAACCGAGGATAGCGGCCTGGAGCCGGTATCAGGCCAGGTGGAAGGCAAGGTCATGAACGATATCCAGCAGGCCCGGTTCCTGGCGTTTCGACGCATCCAGGAAGGCAACGCTGTCTATTTCATCGCCGAATACCAATACAGCAACGCCGAGTTGATGACCTTCCAGATCACCACCCGTCCCACGGGTGCCAGACAGGATCTGCCCATCCGTTTCACCCACACGCTGTTTAACGACTGATGACTAACGCCACCAACAGACTGGTCATTGCCAGCAACAACAAGGGCAAGATCGCCGAACTCACAGACTTGCTCGGCCCACTCGGGCTGACGCCCGTAGCCCAGGGTGAATTGGGGGTTGGCGAGGCGGAGGAGCCAGCGGTCACCTTCGTGGAGAACGCCATCCTCAAGGCACGCCATGCCGCCCGGATCACCGGGTTGCCGGCCCTTGCGGATGACTCTGGCCTGGCGGTGGATGCCCTTGGCGGGGCACCCGGCGTCCGTTCGGCCCGTTACGCCGGTGACACAGCCAGCGACGCAGACAACGTCCGGGCACTGCTCGACGCGCTGAAAGACGTTCCCGAGGGCCAACGCACGGCCCAGTTCCACTGCGTACTGGTCTACCTGCGCCATGCCGATGACCCCACACCGGTGATCTGTCATGGCCGCTGGCCAGGAAGCATCCTGCCAGAGCCCCGGGGTGAGGGTGGTTTCGGGTACGACCCGGTGTTCCTGGTACCGGAAACCGGCACCAGTGCCGCTGAACTGCCCCGCGCCGAAAAAGGCCGTATCAGCCACCGCGGGCGGGCACTGGCGCTGCTTCTGGACCAGTTGG
This sequence comes from Marinobacter sp. UBA3604, assembly GCF_002375325.1. NCBI lineage: Bacteria > Pseudomonadati > Pseudomonadota > Gammaproteobacteria > Pseudomonadales > Marinobacteraceae > Marinobacter > Marinobacter sp. UBA3604. The sequence continues at coordinate 18,734 of NZ_DFMB01000042.1, read as the reverse complement.
GGAAAGAGCCGGGGTGACCATGACCCCGACGCCCGACACAGCGGTGAGCACCCTGCCCCCGCTAAGCCTGTATATTCACGTACCCTGGTGCGTGAAAAAGTGCCCTTACTGCGACTTCAACTCCCACGCACTGACCGGCGACATTCCCGAGAACGACTATCTTGATGCAATCATGGAGGACCTTGCCGGTGACCTCGCATTAATTCAGGGGCGCCCGATCGGAACCGTCTTCATCGGCGGCGGCACGCCTTCGTTAATGTCGCCGAACTTCTACAACATACTGTTCGACCGGCTGCGCACTCACCTGTCGTTTACTGACGATGCCGAGATTACACTGGAGGCCAACCCGGGCACAGTGGAACAGACTCGCTTTAACGGCTTCCGTGGCGCCGGCATAAACCGGCTTTCACTGGGCATCCAGAGTTTCAATCCCCTGCGATTGAAGGCACTGGGGCGCATCCACGATGACAAGGCAGCCCACAGGGCTATCGAGGCCGCCCGCAATGCCGGCTTTGACAACTTCAACCTGGACCTGATGCATGGCTTGCCGGGCCAGACACCGGCAGACGCCCTGGATGACCTGCGGGCGGCCATGTCGTGGCAACCCCCGCACCTGTCCTGGTACCAGCTGACCCTGGAGCCCAACACCGAGTTCTACAGCCGCCCGCCCCAACTGCCCGACGACGACCACCTCTGGGAAATCTATTGCCAGGGTGCCGACTACCTGCATCAGCAGGGGTTTAAGGACTACGAGGTATCAGCCTGGAGCCGGCCCGACATGGCGTCCCGCCACAACCTGAATTACTGGATGTTCGGGGATTATCTGGCGCTGGGCGCTGGCGCCCACGGCAAGGTCACCTTCCGCAACGGCGACATCCGGCGTTTCTGGAAAACCCGGCAACCCGAGGCCTATATGAACCGCATCGGCAGCCGCACCTCCGGCAGCCAAATGGTCGAGCCGGAAGAACGGCCACTGGAGTTTCTGATGAATGCCTTGAGGCTGACGTCCGGTGTGCCGGAAAACCTGTTCACAGAGCGTACAGGTTTACCGTTGAGCAGAGTTGCGGTAAAACTTGAGGCGCTAAGAAAAGAAAACATGCTGGAACCGGGACGGATACAGACCACGGAACTCGGACAGCGTTATCTGAACAGTCTGCTGGAGCGCTTCCTCTGATGTCACTGCCGCGCCTTATGACCCTGTTGCCCAAACGGCTCAACCTGAGCCTGGCGGCCACCGTCGTCCTGTTGCTGGTCCTGGTTGTGGTCAATCAGCCCCTGCAGACCGGTTCGGCTCCCCAGGGCATCGTCAGCCTTCAGATGGCCGCCACGGCGGACCAGTCCATGGCCATACTGCGCAGCTGGCGACAGGACGGCATGCTATGGGCACAGATATCCCTTTGGCTGGACTTCCTGTTTGTACCCGCTTACCTGGCCACGCTGATTTTCCTGACCAATCACCTGATGCGGGACCGGCCGGGCGTTCGGGAACGTAACGTGGCACGCTGGGTGAAGGCCCTGTTTGTGACCGCGGGGGCCGGCGATCTAACGGAAAACATATTGCTACTCAATAACATGGACCCGCCCACGGATATGGTCAGCCTGTCCGCCACGCTCTGCGCATTGGTGAAATTCACCGGCCTGATGCTGGGCTGCGCCGGATTGGTGATCATTCGTGCCGCCCGGCGCCATCCGCTGGCCCACGAGTAGCAACTTCCGTCAGCGTACCGACAGCCTAGTTGGTGCGGTAAAACACCAGATCCCAGACGCCGTGCCCCAACGTCTCGCCCCGTTTCTCAAACTTGGTGATCGGGCGGTCTTCCGGGCGCGGCGAATATTCGCCGATGTCCTGTGAGTTCGCAAAACCCTCGGATTCTCCCATGATCTCCATCATGTGTTCCGCGTAGTTTTCCCAATCGGTGGCCAGGTGCAGGATCCCGCCCACGCGCAGTTTATGGCGCAGGCGCTGGACGAATTCGTGCTGGATCAGCCGGCGTTTGTGGTGACGTTTCTTGTGCCACGGGTCCGGGAAAAACACCATCACCCGGTCCAGCGCTGCATCGGGCAGGCACCGGTCGATCACATCGTTGGCATCAATGGCGTAGACACGAACATTCTCCAGCCCCCGGTCTTCAATCTCTTTCAGCAGTGCACCAACCCCGGGCAGGTGCACTTCCACGCCGATGAAGTCCTGCTCCGGTGCCGCTTCCGCCATGTCTGCCAGGGACTTGCCCATACCAAACCCGATCTCCAGGTTAAGCATGTTGTCCCGTCCAAAGATCTGGCGTGGGTCAATCATGCCCTGTTCACGGGTCAGGCCGTATTTGGGCCAACTGCGGTCGTAGGCCTTTTTCTGGCCTTCGGTCATCCGCCCCTGGCGCAGCACGAAACTGCGTACGCCACGGCGGGTCGTCACGGGTGAATCGCCGGAAACATCGTTGTGATCAGTCATCTGACGTCCTCAACCGCCCTGTGCGGTTTTCCTTCAATGGGTTATGGCGACAGTTTACCAGAGGCCGCCCAGCGGACTATACCGAAACCTGCGCATTCCGGGTCTGCTGCCGGTCCAGCTTGCGGTAACCCAACGCCTCAACCAGATGGCCATTGCCAATGTGGTCGAGGCCGTCCAGGTCCGCCAGGGTCCGTGCCACCCGCAGGATGCGATGCAATGCCCTGGCAGAGAGCCCCAGCCGCTCCATGGCGGCGGATAACATGGCCTCGCCTGCTGCATCCACGCGGCAGTGCGTCTGCAGCTCACCGCCACTTAACGCGGCGTTTCCGGATCCTCGCTGTATTTGCCGCTCGCGGGCCTGATACACCCGATCCCGCACAACCGTGCTGGACTCACCCCCACCGTCACGCTTCATCAGCACTTCCCCGCTCTGAACCGGCACTTCCACATGCAAATCGAACCGGTCCAGCAGTGGCCCTGATATCTTTGCCCGATAACGGAGCACCTGCGGGGGCGTACACTGGCACTCAATCGTCGGATGCCCCAGATAGCCACACGGGCACGGGTTCATGGCCGCCACGACCTGGAAGCAGGCCGGAAAAGTCACCTGCCTTGCTGCGCGACTGATGGCAATCTCGCCGGACTCCATGGGTTCCCGCAGCACTTCCAGCACCCGGCGCTCGAACTCTGGCAGTTCGTCGAGAAACAACACGCCGCGGTGCGCCAGGGAGATTTCTCCGGGGCGCGGACTGCTACCGCCACCCACCATGGCAACCGACGAGGCAGTATGATGGGGCGCGCGGTAAGGCGGCCGGCACCACTCTCCGTCCCGTACGGGAAGACCGGCCACAGAGTGGATGCTTGCTACCTCAAGCGCAGATTCGGTGGTTAACGGTGGCAAAATACCCGGCAGACGGCTGGCGAGCATGCTTTTACCAGTGCCCGGTGGACCAAACATCAGCAGGTTATGCCCGCCGGCGGCGGCGATTTCCAACGCCCGCCGCGGCACGCTCTGACCATGCACGTCCGCAAGGTCCGGACCGGCGTTCACGCCCGTTTCCGGCACCGCTGGCGGTACCGGGGAAATCCTTGCCCGATCACACAGGTGTTCGCAGACCGTCAGTAAATGGCCGGCTGGCAACACATCGTCCTGGCTGGCCAGTGCGGCTTCCGCGGCATTGGCCTGGGGGATCAGCAACCGACGCCCCTCGTTGCGAGCTGCCAGTATCGCCGGGAGCACACCTTTCAACGGTCTCAGCGCACCATCCAGGGAAAGCTCTCCCACGCATTCATACTGTGCGAGGCTTTCCGCCGGAATCTGTCCGGAAGCGGCAAGAATGCCCAGGGCAATGGGGAGATCGAAGCGGCCGCCCTCCTTGGGCAGGTCCGCAGGAGCCAGATTGATGGTGATTCGGCGGGCGGGGAATTCAAAGCCGGCGTTCATCAGCGCACTGCGAACACGCTCCCGGCTTTCGCGAACACCCGTTTCGGGGAGCCCGACGATGGACAGCGCCGGCAGGCCGCCTGACAGGTGGACTTCAACGGTAACGGAGGGTGCTGAAACGCCAATGCTGGCGCGGGTATGGACAACGGCAAACATGACAACCTTCCATGGTTATAGGTGATAGCGGCCTAGCCGCCTGACGGGCGTCCTGCCGGTCAGTTATTCGGGAACTGCTTTTCCAGGTCAGCCACGCGCTTTTCCAGCGCTTCGACCTTTTCGCGGGTTTTCATCAGTACAGCTTGCTGGGCATCGAATTCTTCTCGGGTGACCAACTCAAGGCGCGACAGAACCGTCATCACCGTGGCGCGGGCCTGAGCTTCAAAGTCCTCACGGGCGGCACGGGCCATATCGGGAACGAACTGGCCGAACTGTCCCTGAAGCTGGGAAAAGAAATCCTGTGGACCTTTCACGAATCACCTCTCAAAATCACCGGTCAAAATCGCTGCGCTGGACTATACCTCGTCCTCGGCGGGCTTTTCGTCGTGCCTGAACGACGGTTCGGAGTGTAACACTAATGCCTCCCCTGCCATACTGTGGCCGTCGACAGTATAATGTGGCTCAGGCACCCCTAATGCTTGCACCGAGTTCGTGCATCATTATGGTTCGCCCAAGACAGACAAGCCCCGAAATGGTGCGACCTGACGATCCATTCTGGATCAACAGACAGCCAACTGTCTGATAGTTATATTATTTTTTGCGTTGGCACACCCGATGCTAAAAGCCTTGTACGCAATCCGCACAATTGGTGTGCGAGGTGGCAGCATCCCGACCTCAACAACGGGCCGAAGAGTTCCAGATGTTGAGACGGCTTTACCAAGGAGAAAGCAATGAAACTTGTGACAGCGATCATCAAGCCTTTCAAGTTGGATGATGTCCGTGAGGCACTATCCGAGATTGGCGTACAAGGCGTAACGGTCACTGAAGTCAAAGGCTTCGGTCGCCAGAAGGGTCATACCGAACTCTACCGTGGCGCAGAATACGTGGTGGATTTCCTGCCCAAGGTCAAGGTTGAAGTTGCTATCGGCGACAACCTGCTGGATCAGGTCATCGAATCCATCACCAAGGCTGCCAACACTGGAAAGATTGGTGACGGCAAAATTTTCGTGACCGAACTGGAACAGGCGATCCGAATCCGAACCGGGGAAACCGGCGAAGAAGCGGTCTGATCAAAGCCTGATCAACCAGACAGCCAACGCAAAAAATTTATAACTTGAAAAGCCTCGTGCGGAGGGCTTCACATGGAAAGCAATCTCAATCATATTTTTGAACTCCAGTATGCGCTGGATACCTTCTACTTCCTTATTTGCGGTGCCCTGGTCATGTGGATGGCCGCAGGCTTCTCAATGCTTGAAGCAGGCCTGGTACGTGCCAAGAACACCACTGAAATCCTGACCAAGAACGTCTCCCTGTTTGCCATTGCCTGCACGATGTACCTCATCTGCGGCTACGACATCATGTACGGTGGCGGTCTCTTCCTCAGCGGCGTTACCACGGTCGCTCAAATGGACGATGCGGCGATTGCCGGAGTCCTTGCTGCTTCCAACGAAGCCGGTTTTGGTGAGATGGGTGAATACGCCGGGGCTTCTGATTTCTTCTTCCAGGTTGTCTTCGTTGCAACCGCCATGTCCATCGTTTCCGGTGCCGTGGCCGAGCGCATGAAGCTCTGGGCCTTCCTGGCTTTCGCCGTTGTCATGTGTGGCTTCATCTACCCGATGCAGGGCTCCTGGACCTGGAACGGCGATGCCGTATTCGGTATCTATGAGCTGAGCTACAGCGACTACGCAGGTTCTGGCATCGTACACATGGCGGGTGCCGCTGCGGCTCTGGCCGGTGTCCTGCTGCTGGGCGCCCGTAAAGGCAAGTACGGTGCGGATGGCCAGATCAAGGCCTTCCCTGGTGCCAACCTGCCGCTGGCGACTCTGGGCACCTTCATCCTGTGGATGGGCTGGTTCGGCTTCAACGGCGGTTCTACCCTCAAACTGGGCGGCATCGGTGTTGCCAACGAAGTGGCCAACGTGTTCCTGAACACCAACGCGGCCGCTGCCGGCGGCCTGATCGGTGCTCTGATTGTAGCCCGCATCATGTTCGGCAAGGCTGACCTGACCATGGCCCTGAACGGTGCATTGGCTGGCCTGGTTGCGATTACCGCTGAACCCGCCGATCCTTCGCCTCTGCTGGCGACCATTATCGGCGCCATCGGCGGCATTATCGTGGTGTTCTCAATCGTGACACTCGACAAGATGCGTATTGATGACCCGGTCGGTGCCATCTCCGTACACGGTGTGGTTGGTATCTGGGGTATCTTCGCGGTACTGCTGTCCGACGCGGACGCGACCTTCATGGGTCAGCTGGTTGGTATGCTGACCATCTTCGTCTGGGTCTTCGTGACCAGCCTGATTGTCTGGGGCGCCCTCAAGGCAATCATGGGTATTCGGGTGACCGAAGAGGAAGAGTACGAAGGTGTGGATCTGTCCGAGTGTGGCATGGAAGCCTATCCGGAGTTTGTCAGCAGCAAGTAATATGGGCTGACACTGGATCGAAAGAGGGGCGCCCACGGGCGCCCCTCTTTTTTTCCACTTTACCGCTCGCTCGACATCACCTCATCTTCCAGTGCATCCACCATGAACTGCGGCATCGCCAATGCCCCACGGTGGATGTCGGCGTTGTAATAGCGGGTCACAAACGGCCGCTGATCCGCGTCTTCCTCACGGAAGTACACCACCGGCTTTTCCTTACCCGCCATAGTGCAGCTCCACCAGCCGGTGGGATACACCGGTTGCGGGAACGGCAGGGTGCGAACGTGGTCGAAACCGGCCTTTTTCATGTCGTCGTGAATGGTTTTGATGATGGTGTTGGTGTGCAGCAGCGGCGATTCGCTTTGCTGGACGATGATGCCACCGTCGCGCAGGGCGATCATGCAGTCGCGATAGAAGTCCAGGGCGAACAGACCTTCGGCGGGACCGACCGGATCGGTGCTGTCGATGATAATGACGTCGAGACTTCCGGGCACCGCATCACGTATCCATTGGATACCATCGCCAAAGAAGAAGTTGGCGCGTGGATCAGTGTTGGATTCGCATAGCTCGGGGAAGTACTGTTCCGAGAGGCGAGTGACGCGTTCGTCGATTTCCACCTGCCAGGCCTCTTCCACACCGGGGTGCTTGAGGACTTCTTTCAGGGTTCCACAATCACCACCGCCAACAATGACCACTTTCTTCGGGTCTTTATGGGTAAACAGGGCCGGATGAGTCATCATTTCATGATAGAGGAAGTTGTCTCTGGTGGTCAGCATCACGCAGCCATCGAGCACCATCAGGTTGCCGAAGGTTTCGGTTTCCCAGATTTCCAGTTTCTGGAACTCGGTTTGTTCTTCGTGCAGCTTTTTCTTTACCTGCAGGGAAAAGGCGGTTCCCTGATCCTGGAATACTTCGGTAAACCAGCCATCGTTCAGTGCAGTCATGTCGTGTCTCCGGATGTGCGCGTTGAGCCTGTTCGTATTGAGGCTATTGTAGGTGCGTAACCAGCACACCTAAAGGACTATCATTACCCCCGGGCCGTGTTTTTCGGGTGTTGTTCTTTTAGCGGGGCGGTGGAATCCATACAATGAGCGCCATAGGCCGGCCCGTTGCCGGCTGCGGACTCAGCACAGGAAAGCCCCATGAGTGAACCAACCCTCAGCGCCGCCCACAAGGTGTACAACATCGCCCACTGGAGCGATGGCTATATCGATGTAAATGCCCGTGGCGAGGTACTGATAAGACCCGACCGGGGGCACAGCGGCGAGGACATCAACCTGCCCGACCTTACCCGCTCCCTGGTCAGTGAGGGGGTTCAGCTTCCGGTGTTAATCCGTTTTACCGATATTCTCCATGATCGAGTCAACAAACTGTGTGGCGCGTTTAACAAGGTCGCTCGCGAACACGGCTACCAGGGAGGCTACACCGCCGTCTACCCGATCAAGGTCAACCAGCAGCGCCGGGTGGTTGAGGAACTGCTCTGCGCCGAACCGGCCGCCAGCGACAACCAGATTGGCCTCGAAGCCGGCAGCAAGCCGGAGTTAATGGCGGTTCTGGCACTGTCGCGCCAGCAGGAGTCGGTGATTGTCTGCAATGGCTACAAGGACCGCGAATATATCCGGCTGGCGCTGATCGGGCAGAAACTGGGGCACCGGGTGTTCATTGTGGTTGAAAAACAGTCCGAGTTGCCGCTCATCCTCGAGGAAGCGCGCCGTCTGGGAGTGACTCCGCTGATTGGTGTGCGCGCACGGCTGGCCACCATCGGCAAAGGCAACTGGCAGAACACCGGCGGTGAGAAGTCGAAATTCGGCCTGTCCGCCAGCCAGGTACTGGATGTGGTCGAAACCCTGCGCCGTGCCGAGGCCCTGGAATCCCTTCAGTTGCTGCATTTTCACCTGGGGTCGCAGATAGCCAATATCCGAGACATCCAGACCGGGCTGCGCGAGTGCGCCCGTTTCTACAGTGAGTTGCGCCACATGGGGGCACCGGTAGGTACGGTCGATATTGGCGGCGGGCTCGGTGTGGACTACGAGGGCACCCGTTCACGCAGCAGTTGTTCGATGAATTACAGCGTACACGAATACGCTTACAACGTGATTCATATCCTGCAATCGGAGTGCGATCGGGCGGGCATCCCCCATCCCAACCTGATCAGTGAATCCGGCCGTGCGCTGACGGCTCACCACTCGGTACTTGTGACCAATGTGATTGACCGGGAGATACCCGACAAGCGTCCGCCTGAACAACCGGTCAGTGATGCCCCGGCACCGCTGCAGGATTTGTGGCGCGACCTGGAGAGCCTGCGGGATGAGGCATCGCGCCGTTCCCTGGCTGAGATCTACCACGACGTGCTCCACGCCATGGCGGATGTCCACACCCAGTTTGCCCACGGCCTGTTGTCACTGGCGGACCGCGCACGGGCGGAAACGCTCTACACCACCTGCTGCCGGGCTCTGAGAAAACAGCTGAACTCCGCGAATCGCGCGCACCGGGAGATCATTGACGAGCTCAATGAAAAACTGGCGGAGAAGCTCTTCGTGAATTTTTCGTTGTTCCAGTCACTGCCGGACGTGTGGGGTATTGATCAGATCTTCCCGATCATGCCTGTGAACGGACTGAATCGCCCCCTCACCCGTCGTGCGGTCATCCAGGATATTACCTGTGACTCCGACGGGCGAATTGACCGGTACGTGGACGGCCAGGGCATCGAAACCACCTTCCCGCTGCCTGAAGAGGCGCCGGAAGAACCCATGCTGATGGGCTTTTTCATGACCGGTGCCTACCAGGAGATCCTCGGTGACATGCACAACCTGTTCGGCGACACCCACTCGGTGGATGTACGACGCAACCCCGGCGGCGGCCATACCGTCAGTGAGCCAATCCATGGAGACACCGTGGCCAAGGTGCTGCAGTATGTGAACTTCGAACCCACTGCCCTGCTTCGGGCCTATCAGCAGAAATTTGCCGCCAGCGGATTGCCAGAAGACATACAGACGAGCCTGCTGGAAGAACTGGAGAATGGCCTGGGCGGCTATACCTACCTGGAAGAGTAACCCGGATCAGACCCTGCTTGCGCGCCAGGCTGAGGGTGACAGACCCTCCCACTTGCGGAAGGCACGGCCGAAATTCGACGGGTCGCTATACCCCAGGCGATAGGCAATGTCATCGATCCCGAGGTCGGTGCGCCGAAGCAACTCCAGGGAGCGCCGGTGGCGGATGTCATCAAGGATGCCCTGAAATTTCACGCCTTCGGCACTGAGCTGACGGCGCAGCGTCCTGGGTGACACACCCAGTTGCGCCGCCACGGAATCAATACCCGGAAGCCGGCCATCCCGTACCGATTCCAGCAACCGCCCCACACGCTCGGGAATCGATGTGGTCGCCTCCAGCGATCGCATTTCCTCCTGGCATTGCGCTTCCGCTACCCGACGCGCCACAGGATTGGACAGGGAAATTGGCAGTTCCAGAAACTCCTTGCGAAAACGGAGCTGATTGGCGCCGGCGTCAAACCGGATACGATTGCCGAACAGGGATTCATAGGCCTGGGCATACTCCGGTGGCGGATAATTCAGTCGACAACTTCCACCATCAAGCAGGCGGCGTCCGAACAGGAGCAGGTTCACATCCATAAGCGAGGCCAGCACCACTTCTGCGTTGAACCGATGCAGATCATCCAGGGCGTGCACGATATCGAGCTGCAGCACAGCGTCGCTGCCCTCGGTAAAGAAACTCAGATTCATATACACGAATCGGATACGGAAATACTTGATCAGCACCGTAAGAGCCTGGCCAATGTTGTCACAGCTGATGGCGGCCTGTGACAGGGAACCATGGGTAGTGAACTTCAGGCGCTTGCCATATTCCAGCCCCAGGGCCGGATCGTGACTCAATGCCAATGCCGAGCGACAAAGACTACTGAACTGCTCCACGGTGATGAAGTTGTCGGGGTGCCCCAACATGGCCGGACGAATATCGGCCGAGCGCAGCAACTCGGGACGCGCAGCACCCTTCTCTTCCGCCAACTGGCAAAGGATATCGGCGTAGTGGGCGCGAATAACGGGCAGATTGCCGGTCTTTCCGGGAGCATTCATGTTGGCCAAGCGTTCCTGAATAAATACCTGCAAAAGATTAGCCGTGATGATAGCGGTCGGCAATCTCCCTGCAGACGACACCGAGCGGCGGAGAAGCCAGCCAGTACCAGTGGGGAAAAAATACCGCCCAACAGATCCGTCTGCCCATCGCCCCCGTAAATATCGTGACTGACAAACCCGGGGCGAGTGCATAGAATGATGAACACAACAATGCCAAATCATGCGACTGTCAAGGAGCGTCCGGTGTCCACACTGGATCAGAAGCCAGCACGAGCCGAGGGCCGCAAGGACCCCTGGAGCCAATTGCTGGAGAAAGTGGGAAAGAACCAGGATCGGCAGGCCTACCACGCTTTGTTCGAGCACTTTGGTCCCCAGATCAAGTATTACGCCATGGCCAATGGCATGGCGAGTCACGCCGAGGAGCTGGTACAGGAGGTTTTCGTATCGATCTGGCGGCGCTCCTGCTTGTACGACTGGAGGAAGGCAGCCGCGTCGACCTGGATTTTCACCATCGCCCGTAACCAACGCATTGATATGCTGCGCAAGATGAAGCGCACGAGTGCGGAGATGCCGGTTGAAACGGAAGATCTGTGGCAAATTCCCGGCGAAAACGAAGACGAGCCGGTTACGTCGCTGCACCGCCTGATGTCTGAACGTCGCGTGCGAGAGTCCCTCAGCCACCTGCCGGAAGAACAGATTACAGTAATCGCCAAGGTCTACATGGAAAGCAAGTCACACCAGATGGTGGCGGACGAGCTCAACATACCGCTAGGTACCGTAAAAAGCCGGGTACGCCTGGCGCTGAACAAACTGAAAGTGATTTTGCAGGACCAGAACGTATGACACGGCACCATCCAGACGCACTTACCCTGATGGAATTCAGTGCGGGCAACCTCAGTGAGCCCCACGCACTGTGCATTCGTCTCCATCTGGACCAGTGCCCCCATTGTCGCAGCCGTGTGGATACGCTCGACAGCCTGGGGGCCGTCATGATGGAAAGTCAGCCCCAGGTCGGTGTTTCATCGGACATGTTTGACGCTATCCTGTCACGCATAGACAGCGAGCCTGACATGACGGAGACCTACATCAGTACACAAGCCAAGCGCATGAGCCCTCTTCAAAAGTTGTTGGGCGACGATCTCAACTCGCTGCCCTGGAAACGTCAGCTCGGCGATGTCAGTGTGCTGGATATCAGCGAACGGTTTCCCGGCCAGAGCGAGCAGGTGGTGCTTCAGAAACTGGCCGCCGGTGGGAAGGCACCCGCGCATACCCACAGAGGGAGTGAAACCACGATAGTTCTTCAGGGTGCATTCTCAGACCAGAAAGGTGTGTTCAACCAGTGGGACTTCGTGGTACTCAATCAGGAAGACGAGCACAAACCTGTGGCGGTTGGCTGCGAAGACTGCATCACCCTGTCGGTGCTCAGCGCACCGGTTAAATTAACCGGCACGTTCACTCGCTTATTGAACCCCTTTATACGCTGAGGCGGATGGACCGGAAACTGTACCGGCCTGGCCGAAGCCTTGGCCGAAAATGACCGGCCTTTGTCAGTTTGTGACCTTCCGGACGACACGTTGATAAACGATACTGATTACGTTGATTAGTGTCTCTGAACTAGTCCGGCCCACCCCCCGTCGGGTTGGGCACTTGCTTACAGGCCACGCTCTTGCGTGGCCTTTTTTATGCCTGCTCACTTCACCCCATGAATACGATATCCGACGACTGATTAGAGACAGCCGGCAGGGCTGGGTTACAATCGTGACTTTTCTCCGGAGATGCAGCATGACGGGTGACGACTTCCATTTCCGCTTCGGCGGTATCGAACGACTCTATGGCCGCCGGGCACTGGAGCACTTCCGTCACGCTCACATTGCCATCGTTGGATTGGGTGGCGTGGGCTCCTGGGCGGCTGAAGCCCTTGCCCGCTCCGGCGTCGGCACCTTGACGTTGATCGACATGGACGATATCTGCGTGTCCAATACCAATCGCCAGCTCCACGCGCTTAGCGGGCAATACGGGCGCACCAAGACGGACGCCATGGCAGACCGTTTGCGGTCGATCAACCCGGAGGGTGACATTCGGGTCCATTTCGGGTTCCTGAACACGAAAAACGTCGATGAACTGATTACCTCGGAGATGTCAGGGGTGGTCGATGCCATCGACAGCGTCAAAGCCAAGGCCGGGCTGATTGCACACTGTCAGCGTCGCAAGATTCCATTGGTGTGTGCTGGCGGCGCCGGCGGTCAGATGGACCCGACCCAGATCCGCGTCAGTGACCTGAGCAAAACCACACAGGATCCATTGTTGGCCAAGGTGCGTAATACACTCCGTCGGGAGTACGGGTTCTCACGCAATCCCAAACGGCGTTTCGGAATTGAAGCCGTGTACTCCCTGGAACAGCTCACGTATCCTGCAGGGGACGGTGAGGTTTGCCTACAGAAGCCTGCCACCGAAGGCCCGGTCCGTCTGGATTGCGCCTCCGGGTTTGGTGCTGCCAGCCCCGTCACCGCCAGTTTTGGTTTCTTCGCGGCGGCGCGGTTGCTGGCTCGCCTGGCGCGCAAGGCCAATTCCGACAAGACGGCAGACTTTCCTGCAGGACTACAGAATTAAACCCATACTTCAACGGAACTGACCCCATTATGACCGTCAGCACTGTCTTTCTCCTTGCCTGTATCGGTGTGCTCTCCCTGTTTTGCCAGTGGCTCGCCTGGCGGGTTCGCATGCCGGCCATCCTGTTCCTGCTGGCCGGCGGCATTGCCGCAGGGCCGCTGCTGGGATTTCTGGACCCCGAAATCGTGTTTGGAGACCTGCTGTTCCCGGTCATCTCCCTGGCCGTTGCCATTATCCTGTTTGAAGGCAGCCTGACGCTCCGCTACGACGAAATACGTGGCCATGGCAAGATGGTTCGCAATCTGATTCCCGTCGGCTCCATTGTCACCTGCATCATTGGCACCCTGGCCGCCCGCTGGATCCTTGATGTGTCATGGGAGGTGGCCCTCCTGTTTGGCGCCATATCCATCGTCACCGGCCCTACCGTCATCGCCCCTCTGCTCCGATCTGTGCGACCGGACGCAAAACTGGCCAACATTCTGCGCTGGGAGGGCATCATCATCGACCCAGTGGGCGCCCTGCTGGCGGTGCTGGTCTTCGAGGGCATTGTGTCCTGGGGCCAGGGCAACGTGTTCAGCCACTCGCTGTATATTTTTGGCAAGACCCTGGCAGTGGGTTTCCTGATTGGCGCTGTCGCGGGCTGGCTGAACGGCATTGCGTTGCGCAAGCACCTTCTGCCGCAATACCTGCACAACGCCGGCACCCTGACGTTCATGCTCGGGGTCTATGCCCTGTCGAATGAAATGGCCCACGAGTCCGGCCTGCTGACGGTCACTGTGATGGGCATCTGGATGGCCAACATGAAGCAGGTCCCCATCGACAGCATCCTGGAGTTCAAGGAATCCCTGAGCGTGCTGCTGATTTCCGCTCTCTTCATTATCCTGGCAGCACGGGTGGAGTTCGAAGCCATCGCTCAACTGGGCTGGGGGCTGGTGGCCGTGTTGGCGTTGCTGATGCTGGTTGCACGCCCGGCAAGCATCTTCCTGTCGGCCATTGGCACCAGTCTCAACTGGCGCGACAAACTGTTCCTGAGCTGGATCGCCCCCCGAGGCATTGTAGCCGCTGCCGTATCCGCCCTGTTTGCGTTTCAGTTGCAGAAACTGGGCTACGAAAGCGCCGGAGCCCTGGTGCCACTGATATTCATGCTGATCATCGCCACCGTCACCCTGCAGAGTCTTACCGCGAGGCCTCTGGCGAGGCTTCTGAAGGTCGCCGAGCCGGCGGAATACGGCTTCCTGATTCTCGGTGCCAACCCGGTGGCCCGAAAAATCGGCCTGGCACTGAAAAAGCTGGAGGTCCCCGTTACCCTGGCGGACACCAACTGGGAGAACGTCAAACAGGCGCGCATGGAAAACCTCCAGGTGTATTTCGGCAACCCCGTGTCGGAGCATGCGTCGACCCACCTGGATCTCACCGGCATTGGCAACCTGCTGGTTATTTCCCCTTACAAGCACATGAATTCCCTGGCCACCTACCACTTCCTGGACTGGTTCGGAAAAGACTCAGTGCTAACCCTGGCCGAAGGGGATCAGGACCAGAAGGCCCGGCACCAGACCGCCGAGAAAATACAGCTTACGAGAGGACTCTTCGACGGAGTGAGCTACGCCAAGCTGGCCAGTTTGGCCAGCCAGGGGTATACGGTGAAGACCACCCAGCTCAGTGACGAATTTACGTTCGAGGATTTCCTGGACAAGTACGACCGTCAGGCCATGGTGCTGTTCGTGGTGAACACGCGCGAACACATCACGCCGGTCAAGAGCATGGAGGCCATCAAGCCCGAGAAAGACTGGACATTGGTAAGCCTGGTGCCACCCCAGGCGAGGAAGGAACGCAAGGAGCGGGATACCGGGGAGTCGCCGGAACAGCCACCGGAACCCGCTCCAACCTGAGCGTATCAGCGGGCCCCGCAGTCCAGGACCAGTTTACCCCGAACGTGCCCACCCTCCAGCAAGCGGTGGGCATCAGCGACCTGATCCAGCGGGAAGGCCTTGTCGATATGGACACGCACCTCGCCGTCCTCGATCAGTTCGGCGATCTCATCGAGATGAAACACATCGGGGCGGACGGTCATGCCATGGGCTCTCAACCCAAGGGACTCAGCCGCGGTTATGATCTCATCTGCCGTCACGGTGGGAATCGTGACCAGTACGCCGTGCTCACTCAGGGTGTGCAGGGAACGCTTGCCCGCTTCGCCGCCGACCAGATCCAGCACCACGTCCAGACCATAGCACTCGTCTACAACGTCGGTGGTGTGGTAATCAATCACCTCATGGACGCCAAAAGCCGCCAGGAAATCGCGATTACTGGCTGAAGCAGTGGCGATCACATGGGCGCCCCGTTCAAGCGCAAACTGCACGGCGAAATGCCCGACTCCGCCAGCACCGGCGTGAATCAGCACTTTCTGACCAGCCTCCAGTTCCGCCACTTCGAACAATGCCTGCCAGGCGGTCAACGCGGCCAGCGGCAAAGCGCCGGCAGTCATCAGGTCCAGTTCCTCGGGCACAATGGCCAACTCGTCGGCGCGAGCCACTGCGTATTGGGAATAACCTCCTCCGCCAGCCGGGAAGCCCACCATGCCCATCACCCGATCGCCTGGCGCCAACGTCGTCACGTCAGCACCAACCGCAATCACTTCGCCCGAAACATCGTAGCCGGGCGTCCATGGCAGGTGGTCTTCAATCTGCCGGGCGGCAAATCCCAGGCCTTTCCGCGTCTTCCAGTCGATGGGGTTCAACCCCGCGCCCGCCACCCTGAGCAAAACTTCCTCGGCGCCCGGCTCGGGGATGGTGGAACTTTCGATCCGCAGTACGTCAGTATCGCCAAAGTGGTCATAGACCACGTGACGCATGGCATGACCAGAATTCGGATCAACGGTGTTTTCCATGGGGCTCTCCAGACAGCTTCAGGGACAGGATCATTTGTTCAGACTAGCAGAATCCTCAAGGTGTGGTATCAAAGCCGCGACCACCGGGCACCATCGCTCCACCGAGGATGTCGGCGTATTCCGCAGGCATCCGCGAGGGCCTCTGGCTCTTCATGTTGACACAGGCATGGGTGGATACCGCGCGCACCAGGGTCTTGCCATCGGATTCACGCACCAGTTGGAATTGCCGCGCCGAGCGAAAGCGTCCATCAAACCCGGTCAGCCAGGTGCCCAGCACAAGCCGGTCGCCGGCATTGGCGGACGCCAGGTAATCGATTTCAGTACGGGTAATGGCCATGGCTTTGCCGGTTTTTTCATGCAGCTCCCAGGTCATGCCGAGGCTGTCGATGTGCTGCCAGCTGATATCTTCAAGCCAGCGCACGTACACCACGTTATTGGCGTGCCCGAGCCTGTCAGTGTCCGCGTCCCGGACGTCGATGGTCATGGTGAATGGTTCGGGAAGATCCCAGTTCACCGGATCAAACTCACTCATTGTCGCTGTCTCCCAACCCCGGAATAGCCGACAAGGCTAGCCGGCCGATGCGGTCGTTGTGAAGTGAACCAAAGTAGAGGTGACCGTCATGGGGGTTGACCGACGTGATCTCCTGCAGATGGATACCCTTGGTGTCGTGAAGACTGGTAATCACGCTGCCGTCCGCGTCCATGGCCACTACCAGCCCGTATTCCTGGGGCTTCGGCTTGAAATAGTCTGGCAGCTTGGCCAGCAGGTCTTTCAGCCATGGCTGCCGATGCAGGGCATCCACCTGGGCATTCCGGAGCGTGGGAAACGCAACCCAGTAGCGGCCCTCGTGGTCGACCGCCAGGTTGTCGGGGAACCCGGGCAGGTTGTCGGCAAACACTTCCGCCTGTCCGGGATAGCGGCCACCGATCCAGTACTTGAGGATTCGATACTTCCAGGTTTCATTCACCAACAGGTACTCGCCGTCCGGCGACACCGCCACACCATTGGCAAAATGCAGGTTGCTGAGCAACACCTCGGTTTTACCGGTGGCCGGATCATAACGAAGCAGGCGACCGTGAGGGCGCATCTCAAGCAAATCCAGCTGATACTCAGGCTGACGGAATCGCGAACTGGCATCCGTAAAGTAGATGCGGCCGTCCGGGGCAATATCCACATCGTCGGTGAAACGGAATGGCAAGCCTTCTGCCTCTCGGGTCAGTACGGTGACGGTCTTGTCCGGCGCTATGGAGAGAAGCCCCTTCCAGGCATCCGCCACGATGAGATTGCCGTGGCGATCAAACACCATCCCCAACGGCCGGCCTCCGGTTTCCAGCCACTTCTCCGTCTGGCCATCCGGTTTGACCCGCACGATCCAGCCATCCTGCGTGCCAGTGTAGAGAATACCGTCGTCATCCACCGTGGTGTCTTCAGGGCCGTACACCTCTCCCCTGGCCAGCAGGTCTGCCAGTCTCAGGCGTTCGTTGGGCGCCAGCTTACCGGTCAATGGCTGCGGCGAAGGGGCGTTCCAGGCCTGGCTATTAATGGGAGATGGCGACAACAGGAAGCCCCCCAGCACCAAAAAACCAATCAGCAATGCGCCCAGAAGCCACTTCATAGAGGATACCTGTTCCTGTCAGATACGATTCCGTAACCTTATCAGACACCCGCCAGCGGCTAAACTGGCAGGTACCCGCCGCTACCAGGCGCTAATCCGTGAGGAAACGACGACACAGTGCCGCAAAGCTGTCGGGTTTCTCTGCGTGCAACCAGTGCCCTGTGCCGTTGATGATTCGCAAATCCGCTGCAGGAAAGCGCTGACGGATGTCGTCGCGGTGTTTCTCCTGGATATAGGCCGAATCGGCCCCCTTGATAAACAGTACCGGACCTTCAAACGGACCGTCCCCCTCCGGTGCCTGCGCAAGGCGGGGATAACATTGCTCTATCACCGGCAGGTTCAGCCGCCAGCGGTACGGTCCGGGATGCTGGCCTTGTTCGTCATCCCCCACCCGCACCAGGTTCTTCAGCAGGAACTGCCTGACACCAAGCTCCTCTACATGGTCTGCCAGCACCCTGTCGGCATCCTGTCGCGTGCGGATAGAGCCCAGATCCACTGAGGTCAGCCCCTCCAGCACCGCATCATGACGGGGTTTATAGGTCACAGGTGCGATATCCGCCACGACAATTCGCTCAACCCGGCCCGGAGCTTGCAATGCCACCTGCATCGCGGTCTTTCCGCCCATGGAGTGCCCCAGAATAGACGCCTTTTCCAGCCCCTGAGCATCCATGTAAGCCAACACATCGTCGGCCATAGCCGGGTAATCCATGGTGTCGGTATGGGGGGAAGCGCCGTGATTGCGCTGATCCAGAGCATGAATCTGCCACTGGTCCTGCAGGCGACGGGTGATGCCTCCCAGATTTTCCAGCGAGCCAAACAGGCCATGGAGAAGGATCAATGGCGGGCCTTCGCCGGTAATGCGGTAATTGAGTTCAACACTCATGGTCATGACCTCCTGGAGTCGCCGGACAGGTTCGTGTGAGAACGGGCTGCTATCGTTAAGCCGACTACATTACCATCGAATGTTATTGGAACAAGGGCAAGCCGCAGGCTTACCCGACAACCGGTCAGATAATTCAGACAAAAAAAAGGTTAATCCCACTTTACCGGGAAACGCTGCTTTT
>NZ_DFMB01000033.1:0-190776 GCF_002375325.1 Marinobacter sp. UBA3604 | reverse complement strand
TGCCTGGGGCATGTCTTCGATCCTTGAAGCAGTAAAATCCTGAACCGCCAATACGGAAAACGTCCTGTTTCCGTATTGGCTCTGGTGCATAGTCTAATACAGACTGCGTGGTATCTGGTACCCCGCCAGCAACTGCTGTGTGAACGGGTTGGTATTACTGCCCGCATGCAGGCGATAACGCATCTCGCCATCGTCCAACGCAAACCGCACATCCACGGCACTGCTGCTCACGCCGGTGATGTCGGCTTTGTCCAGCAGGCGAAACAACGCCCAGGGGCCGTTTTCCGAAATACTGCGTGGCGAGCGGTTCACTTCCGTGGGCACCAGGGTCACCCGGCTCTCAACCGAATCCCTCAGTGTATTGGGCCACACCAGCGGAATGCTCTGGCTGGGGCCGTGGCTGAATTCGACCAGTTGCCCGTCCACGTTCATCACGCTGCGGCGCTTGTTGGAAGACAGGTGCAACGGCTCCAGTGCAAACTCGACATCCAATGAGCCGCTTCGCGTGAAGAAGGCACGGCGGATATTCTCAGCCTTCTCCAGCGAGGCCAGCACATCACGACGAACCAGGCTGGCGCGCTTGGAACCGGCAATGTGTTCCGGATGGTCTTCCAGAAACAGCTTCAGATTGTCGTTGTAAAACTGGTCCAGCACACCGTCCGGCGCAAAGAAGCGCTCGAAATCTTGCAGTGCGGCGTCGCGGCCGGCGCCCGGATTGAACGGGTAATGCCTGGCCAGACTCTGCTGGAACGGCTGGTAGACTTCCTGGTACCACTGGCGTTCCAGCTGCGCCACAGCCTGATCCAGCACCACGCGCCAGCTTTCCGATGCCAGCTTCTCAAGCATACGGTCCAGCGGTGCCGGCTGATTTGAGGCTACCCGTTGCAGGGTGAAGATCGGGTCCGCGCCTTGCAGGCCCATCCGGGCACGGGCGGCGGAAAGCGCAGCCTTGCCACGATCCGGTGCTTCCTGGATGCCACGCAGATAGGTGTGCAGGTTCTGAACCACGTCCATCACCTGTTCCATATCGCTGGGGTTGTCACCCCGTTTGTCGATCAATGCGTTCAGGTCGGTGAACTGTCGTTCAATTTCCTGAACCATTTGGAAGTGGGCGGACTGCTCCATCACTTTGCGGGCCGCTTCGGCTTCTTCACTACCACCGGGAATCAATCGGGTATTGGCGGTAACCTGCGCCAGCAACTGATTCAACGGCTCGTGACCGCTGGTCAGGCTTTCCAGAATACGCACACCATGGTTAAGGTCGCTGAAGCTCTGGATGTCCAGCCGGCTCAGCGCCCGACGCCAGCTCGCCACGTAGTTTTCCGCGTACAGGGATTGCAGTTGCGCCTGCAGCCGCGCTTCATCCGCCTTGCTGAAGTTCACATCGTCCCGACGGCCCAATACCCAGGCATCAACCAGAGCCAGTTCCGTCACCGAGCCGGATTTGCGCAGGAACCAGGAATCCAGGCCCTCACGGGTCAACAGTGATGGAATCACCACCGGATCTTCCTGTTCGGTGTTCTCCTCATCAAGAGGTTCGCCGAACTCATCCAGGCGTACGAACACGGTGCTGAAGGCCGGTCCGGACTCCCGGGCCAGATCCAGCGGTGAGCGGAAGTTCTGCTCCGCTTCTTTCTCCAGATCCCGATAAACCCGGTCCGGAGTCGCAATGCGGCCGAGCTCGTGCTGAGCCCATTGAACACTGCTGCGGAAGGGGGCCAGGGCCATGTCCGCGGTCTTGTCACCCGCTTCCACCCTCTGGTTCAGGTCCGTGTGCAGCATCGCATAGTCCAGGTGGCTGAGCAGCCGTTGTTGCAGATCCCGCTGCGCCGGGTAGGCGCGTTGCCAATAATCGCTCATGTAGCTGTGAACAATGTCCCGGCGGCGGCCACTGGCATCGTAGAGCATCCGCAACACACGCAAGTGGTCGAGGCGCTCAGAGCTGGTGTCCGGGGCATCGCTCATCTCTTCCATCACGCCCAGCATCAGCGCGGGCATGAACTGGTAGGCCAGCATGTCCAGGTAGGATTCTTCCACTTCCGGACCAACCTTGTGGCCTTTATACAGGCCCATATCCGCCACGACAGCCGGTTCCGCCCGGTAATCACCAAACGCCAGGGTGGCTTCCCGTAGCTGGTCCAGAGGCTCCAGCAAATTGCGGCCAGTGGTGTCAGGTTCGTAGCCGATGGGGCGCCAGTTATCGATAAAACTGCGTACCCGCTCCTCCACCGCGGTAGCGGCCTGTGCATTTTCGATAAAGTAGTGCTGCCATCCGGCGGTCATACCCAGGCCGGCGGCAACGGCCACGACGGCCGCGACAGCAATGCGGCGACGCCGACTACCAACCACTTTCTGGTTGTCACCAGCCAGGCCCGCTTCGCGATAGATAATGTTGGGAAACAGCTTTTCGGTGAACAGGCTTGAGGACTGCCCACCACGCTGAGCAGGCTGTATCGGGCTGGCAAGCCCATAATTCGCGGCAGCGGCTGAGACAAACGCATCTTCCGGTACGCCTTCCTGAACCACGGAGGTGAAGTAGGTGCCTCGCACCAGGGCCGGCGTTGAAAAGGCATCCGCAGAAAGCAGGTCTGCCAGGAACTGCTCAAGCACTGGCTTCAGGCCGGCCAACTGGCGGGTAAAGGAATAAGCAGCGGCACGCTCTTCAGCATCCCTTGTGGCAGACAGCACGTCCGGAAGCCGCTCACCGAGTTGCTCCGCGAGTTTGCTGAAGCTTTGGTCAAACTCGCCCAGCCAGTCGTCGGCATCCAGTTGGCCGTCCAACTGGAAGGTAAAGCCCAGGGGCTGTTCACGCTCGGCTTTGGAGAGTGTGCGGGCAAATGGCGCAAACCCGTAGAGCAGGTCCATTTTGGTAAAGCTGATGTACACCGGCAACTGGGAGCCCAACTGCTCCATCAATTCCCGCAGCCGGGTACGAAGCAGGATGGCCTGGGCCTGGCGCTGCTGTTCATTGCCAGTGCTCAGACGGGCAAGATCAACCGCCAGCACAACGCCATTCAAGGGGCGCTGGGGGCGGTTCTTTTCCAGCCAGGTGATGAAGTGGGTCCACAACCGCTGCTGGATATCGCTGGTGGCGCCCTCGCCGTCGTTCTGGCTCAGCAGTTCGCCGTCCGGGTCAATCAGTACGCCGTTATCACCGACCCACCATTCAAAACCAAAAGGATTTCGCTCGGTACGAGGGTTACGGGTGACGTTGGTAAGCGTGTATGTCTGCCCGGAACGCTGAATCAGGCTGGTTTTACCGGCATCTTCCAGGCCCATCACCAAGTACCAGGGCAAACGATAGACACCCTTTCGGCCCGGCAGGTTGCTCTTGAGTTCGGTCAGGCGGCGATCAAGCAGGCGCTGCTGGCGCCGTTCCAGCGGCAGGATGGGATCTTCCTCTTCCTTCTGCTCTTCCGCCTTGGCGACGTTCACTTTACGCAGCTTGCGCGCCAGCATCATCCCCCAGACCATAGCCACCAGCAGTACCACCACCAGCGTCACCAGGGCACGCATCTGCCAGGCCGCCAACGGGTATTCACCGCCGATTTCCAGGCGCGGGCCCAACCACCAGGTTGCAGCCAGCAGTACCACCACACCCAGCGCCAGGGTAATCGGCGCCGCACTGCGCACAAAGGGCAGTATCCGTCGTCCAATGAGTAGGGCTTGTCTCCACATGGTGTCCATTCCTGTCAATTTGATCCGTCAGTTGTTATGCGAGTCTGTCCAGCCTGGCCACCAGGCCGGGCTCCCAGTCTTCAAGATTCATCCCACGGGTCTGCTCACGCAGATCCTGCACCTGTTGTTTCGCCAGGCTTTTCATACCGCTGTCTTTCATCAACTGGCTGCTCATCAGCCGCCAGTAGAATCGGTCACGGGGCTCGCGGGCGGAATCCAGGCCTTCTTCCAGCAGCTTCATGGCCGGCGCCAGACCCTTCTGATCCATCACTGCCCGGGCATCCTCGTAAGCCTGTTCCCATGCACTCGCGCCGCCTGCGGCGCCACCTTTCGCCGGGCCGCTGAGCATCCAGTCGGCTACCGCTTTGGGCAGAAAAGGCGTGCCGTCGTTAAAGGTCATGTCCGCCAACTCTGGCAACCGCTCAACGAAGGCTTTGACCGCCGTGCGGATAGCTTCGGCACAGGTCTCATGCCCCAACGAAGACGCCACTTGTGCGCTTAACCAGTGGCCCTCCAGCCAGAACGGACTGACCGACAGGCTTTGCTCAATGCGTTGCCAAAGTGCCAGATCCGGGGATTTGGACAGGCTCTCGCGATAGTCAGCCACCCTGTCGGCACTTACCGCCGCCAGATCGCTCTTGATGCCGTCGCGTGCTGGTGGAACCGAGGTAATGGTCTGCCAGATGGCGTAACGGCGGAGCTGATAGCCCAATGCATCGGCGGGCGTGGTTTCGGTCAGCATATCCGCCACTTTAAGCAGGCTCTGGCGGGTGGCCCGCTCATTGGCAGGGTCCAGGGTCAGGCTGCCCAGAGACGCGGAAGAGGTGCTGCTGGCTTGCGGCGAAGAGGAGCCGGCCGATGACGTACCCGTGGTTTCGGTATTATCGGTGGCTTCCGACGGCCTGGGCGTATCGGAAGGCGATGGCAGTTTTTCCACGGCCCGACGCAAGTCCACCAGGCCGTCATCCGGCAGCTCCAGTGCACTCGCCTGTTCCAGCAGCTTGGCGAGCGTGGTCAGGCAGAATTCCCGGCCATCGCCCACGCCGCCGTCGAAGCTCAGTGCCGACACTTCCTTGAGGGCTCGTTGCAGAATCTGGGTCATCAGCATCTTGCGGGCGCGTTTGCCCTTGTCGCCCGGATAGGGCCAGGCGTCGTGCCACCAACTGTCCAGTACCCGGTGCAACAGGTACAGCGACAGCGCAAACCGTTCACCGTTGCCGCCACGCTGCAGGCACAGCAGAAGAAAACCCAGCACCTTGAGGTCTTTACTGGTGTCCGACAGCAAGCGAAGCGACTCACTCTCCACCTTGCCCCATTCAACACCGGTGTGGGCCAGCGAGCCCACTTTCATGATTTCGTTCTCAAGGTATTCCATGGTGGGGTCGTCCATCAGGTTTTCACCCGTGGCGCTCTCACCGGAAAGCCTATTCAACACCTGTTCAACGTATGGATGCTGCTCTACTGCCTGCATGTCCAATCCCTGTCTTTGCAAATGGCACTACACATTCTTGATAAAGATCACTACCAGCCACACGCTTCCCGCAGTGGCTCAAGGGTTTCCCGAAACCCGGTCAGGTCGAACATCAACCCGTCGACGACACCACTGGACGACGCCACAGTCACTCCGGACGCGGCCGCCATGTTTCGCACGGTTCGGATAGCGGGTAGCCCCCGGCCCCCACTGATCACGAAACCGTCGTCCCGGACCCGCCAGATCTGACGGCCCTGGCCAAAATCGACGGTGACCCGTTCCTCTTTCACTGCCTCCGGCATCATCAACGTCAGTTCGGTGATGTTGTTGTGACACTGCACCGCCAGCAGCGGCCTCGGCGGTTTGACCCCAAGGGCACTGAGCGTCAGCAGATGTCCTGCCAGCTCCGAAGTATTGCGATACAGCGGGCCGTCACCCGGGCGGCGGCGCTGTTCCTGAGCAAAGGCCTGGCGCCAGCGCTCGGGCTGGTTTCCAACGATGGCGTCTTCAACCGCCACTGAAAACGGGGTACCAAACACCTCGTCAAAACACGCCAACCGTTCCAGGCGCTGGCTCTCTTCGGTACACGCCATGGCCTCGGCCACCTGGGGATTGCCCTGCGCATTGGCGGCCAGAGACATCGTCGTACCAAGGGCACAGAGCACAATGGCAAGGAGGCTGTTACTTCGAATACTTGGGTTCACGCTTCTGTCACCTGATACTTCAGACATTTATGGGCCAGGGTGCGCTTGGGCAGCCCCAGGCTTTCCGCTGCCTGGGCACGGTTGCCACCGTACTGGCGCAGGCGTTCACGAATGATGGCTGCCTCGAACGCCTGGGCCGCAGCCCGAAGGTCGTCCACTTCATCCGCCTGGGGCATGCCCGGTACGACAGTTCCCTGAAAGTCACTGGCCACACAGGTTTCCTGGCTCGGAAACAGGTCATCCAGGCGCAGTACTTCCGGCTGGATATCGTCACCCACCGGGGTTTGCAGGCAGGCAAACTCAACAATGTTCCTCAGTTCCCGGGCATTGCCGGGAAAGTTATATGCCGCCAGCATTCCCAAGGCATGGCTGCTGATACCCAGTGGGCCGGCGCCCTCGCGGGCCGTGTACTCACGGATGAAATGCCGGCACAGGGGCTCCAGATCTTCCGGGCGCTCCCGCAATGGCTTGACCCGCAACGGGAACTGGCTGAGCCGGTAGAACAGGTCGCGGCGGAACCGGCCCTCTTCGATGCAGTCACTCAGTGGCTGATGGGTGGCCGCGACCAGTCGAAAATCAGAGTGTTGTTCCTGCTGAGCTCCGAGTGGGCGGAAGCGTCGGCTTTCCAGCACCCGCAGCAGTTTGGACTGCAGAGCCATGGGCATGTCGCCGATCTCATCCAGGAACAGGGTGCCGCCATCCGCTTGCGCCAGCAGACCTTCCTTGGCTCGGTCGGCACCGGAAAACGCACCCTTGGTATGGCCAAAAAGTTCACTTTCCAGCAACGAGTCCGGGATGGCGGCGCAATTGACCACCACTAGCGGCCCTTCGGCCCGATCCGAAAACCGGTGAATGCCCTGAGCCACAAGATCCTTGCCGCAGCCGGTTTCACCCTGAACCAGAACCGACAGCTGGCTGCCGGCGGCCCGCACGATCTGGGCGCGAAGGTCGGTCATGGCTTTGGAGTTGCCAACCAGGGTGGTCGCCAATTCTTCGCAGCGCTGCCGTACGGCTTCGGCGTCGTGGAGGTGGTCCAGGGAGCGTTTAAGCATGCGCCGCTGCCAAACCTGGTCGCTGGTTTTGAGCTGGCTGACCCATTGGTGGGACAGCAGGGTCAACAAACCCCGGTACAGTGGCTGGGCGGTGATGCCGTCCCATTCGGGTTCTTCGTTGCAGAGAACGAGGATACCGAGGGTTCGGCCGTCTTCGCCTTTGATGGGTTCGAGCCAGAAGGAACGGGGGCGGTTGCTGGCGTCGACCAGGGCCTGGAAGCCTGGATGGTCGAGGTGGTAGCTGGCGGCCCGTGACAATTCCCTGGGTTTGCCCTGTTGCAGCAGGTGGGCAAAGGGGTGGCTGAAGTCACCGCAGTCGAATTCGCCCTGCTCGCCCAGTGCCGCACAGTGGAGCGTGCGGCCGCTGAGGTCTAGTTCTAGTGACCAGCAGCGGGTGAGGCCGAAGGTGTTTTCGAGTTGCCGTGAGGCGACTTTTAGCAGGGTTGGCAGGTTGTCCTGCCGGAGCAGTTCAACCGCCAGGTCTATGCCGGTGTGCAACTCCGTCTGCATCCGTCCCATTCTTTTTATCCCTTTTCCTTGTCCCCTAAGGACCGCGAACCGTGCAGATTCACTTTCCGAAACACGCTGTGAATACATCCCTGTGCGCTCCGCTCTCGTTCGCCGACCGCGTACCCTGTGGTTCGGCTTTCCAAAACACGCTGTGAATACATCCTTGTACGCTCCGCTCCGCCATCCATGGCTCCGCAGGGTA
The DNA here is from genome assembly GCF_002375325.1 of Marinobacter sp. UBA3604. Classification (NCBI taxonomy): domain Bacteria; kingdom Pseudomonadati; phylum Pseudomonadota; class Gammaproteobacteria; order Pseudomonadales; family Marinobacteraceae; genus Marinobacter; species Marinobacter sp. UBA3604. The sequence goes on along the minus strand of NZ_DFMB01000033.1, from coordinate 183,159 downwards.
TTTGGAAAGCCGAACCACAGGGCCCGCTACCTCCCGATTGCCTTAAGCAACCACCCCGGTGAATTGATTATCTTTGACACCGAGGGTCACTTTGGTGACCGGCTCTCTCGCCGCCAGTTTCTCCAGCAGCGCCAGCGATACAGGCGGCAGCAGTTCACCCTCGATAATCGACTCCAGCATCCGCGCGCCGTTTTCACTGCGTGTGGCGCGGCTGCGGATGGCTTCCACCAGGCCATCTTCCAGTTCCACGTCGGTGTGGTATCGGTCGCCAATCTGGGTGGCCAGGCGGTCGAGTTTGTCGCCAACGATGCGGTTGAGGGTTTCTTCGCCCAGCGGCAGGTAGGGCACGACTTCCATACGTGCCAGCAATGCCGGTTTGAAGAAGTCCGCCAGTTCCGGGTAGAGCGCTTCCTCGATTTTTTCGGGCTCGTCCGCGTGTTTGACGATGGTCTGGTAGCCCAGGTTTGAGGTGAGGAAGAACACCACGTTCTTGCAGTCAATTAGGCGGCCTTCGCCGTCGGCCAGTTCGCCTTTGTCGAAGGCCTGGTAGAACAGGTTAAGGACTTCCGGGTGGGCTTTTTCGACTTCGTCGAGCAGCACGACCGAATAGGGTTTCTGGCGGATGGCTTCGGTGAGGATGCCGCCTTCGCCGAAGCCCACGTAGCCCGGGGGTGAACCGATCAGGCGGGAGACGGTGTGTTTTTCCTGGTATTCGGACATGTTGATGGTGGTGAGGAACTGGCGGCCGCCGTAGAGCAGTTCGGCCAGTTGCACCACGGTTTCGGTTTTACCCACACCACTGGGGCCGGCCAGCAGGAAGGCGCCCATTGGGCGACCCGGGCGACGCAGGTCGGCGCGGGCGGTGAGCAGGTGCTGGTGCAGTGCACCAATGGCGGTGTCCTGGCCTTTGATGTGCGATTGCAGATACTCCGGCAGGCGGGTGATCTTTTCCAGCTCGTCGGCGGTCATGCGGTTGACCGGAATACCGGTCCAGTCGGCGATGACTTCAGCCACCTGGCGGGCATCGACACGGGCGTGTACCAGTGGCTCGTCGGCCTGCAGCTCTTCCAGTTCCTGTTCGATGGCGGCGGCTTCGCTTTTCAGGTCAGGGCGCTCTTCGCTGGTTTCCGGCGTGGCGTCTTCCGCTGATACATCCGCGTCAGTCTCGGCAGTGTCCTCGCTCAGCAGTTGCTCGCGAATGTCGACGAGACGCGCCACCAGTTCCCGCTGGTCATTCCAGCGCTGTTCCAGTTCTTCCGCTTCCTCACGCAGGGTTTCCAGGCGCTCCACCAGTTCGTTTTCACGCTGGTGGTCGATGGCCTGCCCGAGTGTCTGTTCGCGGGTCATCAATTCCTGTTCCATGCCCAACTGGTGCAGTTCACTGCGCACGTGGCTGAGGCGGCGCGGAGGCGTGCTGAGGTTGAGGCTGACCCGTGCACAGGCGGTGTCCAGCACGTCGATGGCCTTGTCCGGGAGCTGACGGCCAGCGAGGTAGCGGGCAGACATGTCGGCAGCGGCTTTCAGGGCGCTGTCGGCGATCAGGACCTGGTGGGCCTTTTCGTAGACAGTGCGCAAGCCACGGAGGATGTGGACCGCTTGAGCCGGGGTTGGCTCATCCAGCGCGACGGGCTGGAAGCGGCGGCTCAGGGCCGGGTCTTTCTCAAAGTATTTCTTGTACTCGCGCCAGGTGGTGGCGGCGATGGTCCGCAGCTCGCCACGGGCCAGGGCCGGTTTGAGCAGGTTGGCGGCGTCGGAGCCACCTTCACTGTTGCCAGCGCCGATCAGGGTGTGGGCTTCGTCGATAAACAGAATGATGGGGGTCGCGGAGCTTTTCACCGCTTCAATCACGCCTTTCAGGCGTTTTTCGAACTCGCCTTTCACCGACGCACCGGCCTGCAGTGCCCCCATGTCCAGAGTCCACAGTTCCACGCCTGTCAGGCGCTCCGGCACATCGCCACTGACGATACGCAGGGCCAGGCCTTCAACAACGGCGCTTTTGCCCACGCCGGCATCGCCGACAACAATGGGGTTGTTCTTGCGACGACGGCAGAGGATGTCGATCATCTGATCGATTTCGGTGTCGCGGCACACCACTGGGTCCAGTTTCTTGTCCCGGGCCAGTTTGGTGAAGTCGGTGGCGTAGCGCTTGAGCGGGTCCATGTCCACCTGCGCCTGATTGGCGGCACTGGGGCCATCCTCAGCGCGAGGCTGTTCGACCGAGCCGCGGGTCATGGAATCGAACTGGCGGCGCAGTTGTTCGCGGTTGATGTCTTTCAGGCGCTGACTGACCTGGGGCATCAGGTAGCGGTCTGCGTTCATCAGCAGTGCCAGCATGATGGCACCGGAGCGCAGGTCGGTGTGGCCCAGTTCAGTGGAGGCAATCAGCCAGGCGTCCTGCAGCAGCTCGATCAGCAGCGGCGAAAACGACGGGTACGGCTCGGCGGACTGAGGCTCGCCGTTCAGGCTGTCCCCCACCACCGGCTGTAGGGTGTGGTGGTCAATACCGGTGCTTTCCAAAATCTGGCGCACGTCCGTAAACGGTGTTTCCAGCAGCTTGAACAGCAGGTGGGCCGGAGTGATTTCCGCACCCTGACGGCTGATGCACAGGGCCGCCGAGCTTTCCATTCCCTGGCGACAAATCTCGTTGAGGCGCCCAATCAGCGCCGGCAGTTCTACCCGAATCACAGTGATCTCCTTATTTCGGGAGTTGTTCCAGTACGCTGAGCACATCCCTGATGCGTTCGTTCAGCGCTATGTTGTAAAGCGTGTATACCCCGGCCATGGCCGCCACAAACAGTCCGCCAATGCCCCAGAGGGGCAGGCCTGTCCGTAGCCGGTTGCGAGCCGGGGTTACGTTGTCCAGTGCGCGGGTCAGGGGCTGCGGTTCCTCGTCGCGACGCAACCCGCGAATCTGTTCATACAGCCCACGAATAATCTGTTCGTATTCGTCCCGGCCGTTGGTCATCACCTTGTAGCGGCCTTCGAATCCCAGGCACAGGCACAGGTAGATGAACTCCAGCATGTCGCGGTAACGTTCCGGTTCCTGCTCCATGCGGGCGGTGATGGCGAACACCTTCTCGCCCCCCCAGGTTTCGTTGTGGAAACGGGACAGCAGCGAATGCTGGGACCACACGCTGTGGGCACCCCAGTCGGTGCCCAGAACGGCTTCGTCGATAAAGGCACAGAGTACGTAGCGATAGGCCACCACGGTCGGCCGCTCGTAGCCCTGCTCCACCAGTTCCCGGTCAATGGCGGCCACTTCGTCCACCACCTGCTGGTACAGGTTTTCCACACCGTGGAAATCCGCCAGCCGGCGCACCCGGATTACCAGCCCCAGCAGGGGTGTGGCAGCATCAATCAGCCGGTTATCCTCCAGGCCCCGCAGCTGGAACTGGTCATTACCGAAGCCTTGATCGCCCACGCGACCATCGCGGTTACTGTCCGCGAACATCAGGTCATCAAACGCACTGCCACCTGCTTCCGTGTTGCCATTGGGTGAATCCATCACCGGTGCATCTGCCATGATTTAGCTCCTGATTGCCCAGAACTGCATTTCCATTCCCGGGAAACTGCCGGCCACGTGGAACGCAAAGCCGCTGGCGTTGTCGAGCATCTGCCAGGCCTGGCTCTGGTCGTCCAACCGGAAGTACACGAACCCGGCGTGATACGGCAACTGACGGGGCGCCACCGGCAGGGCCGACAGCGGAATCCCCGGCAATTGCAGGCTGATGAGATCGCGGATTTTCTCCACCGACGCCACCTTGCACTGCTGGGTGAACTGCTTGCGCAGATCGTCCAGCGGCATGTCCGCCTTCACTGCCAGGATGAACTCGGCCTGGCCGATCAACTGTGCATCCTGAACCGGCGCCACCGTGAGGCCGTACTGGCGCTGCTGCAGCTGGATAGCCAGCGCGCGCGGCTCCAGCACCGTGCTCAGTGATTGCCTCAGTACCTGCATCAGTGGTGTGAAGGAATCCTCCGGCAGGTCGTGATCGTACGCAGTGTATTCCTGGGGCAGGCGGTTTTCATCGGTGAAGGTCACCAGTTCGCCGCACAGCTCCAGCAAAGCCTCGTAGAGCCGCTCCGGATGCAACTGACGCAAACGCGCCAGATGCAGGAAACGGGGATGAGCGCGATTAAGCATCTGCAACAGCATGAAATCCGCCACGTCCGCGACACCACCCTGCCCCGGGGCACCCACGCGCTCGGCAATGTTCTTGGCCCGCTCGCGCATCAGCCCGGCCATTTCCCCGACGAAACGCTGAAGCCGGGGCGCTGCCCGCACACTGAGCATGGTGGGGATGAAGTTCGGGTCCATCACCAGGCTGCCGTCCGGGCGCTTTTCCAGGATCCGGCCAATGGCCAGGGCCGCGTAAGCACTGCGATCGTCCCGTTCCAGCATCAGTTTCGGGGCCACCCGGGCCACGTCGATGGTGTGGGAGTCTCCGTCAATGGAATGCAGGTCCCGGACTTCCTCGCTCTGGGCCCGGAAACGGCCAGCGATGGCGGCTTCCGGCCATTCCACTTCCGCCAGACTCTCGCTGCCCAGCGGCAGGGCCAGATACACCACCTGGTTGGCCACGGAGGCATCAGTGATCTCCAGGGGTTCCGGCATCACGTCGTCCTGGGGCAGGCAGAAACGGGTGCCGTCCGGAAACAGGCCGCTGGCCCGTACCAGGCCTACCCGGCCAAAGCTCAGGTATTCGGCGTTCAGCTCCAGATCGCTGAAACCGTACAGGTAATCAGAAATCGCCAGGGCTCGTTCGTTGATCTGGTGTTCCAGGTAACGTTGTTGCTGCTGGAAGTGCTGGGGCTTGATGAACAGCCCATCACTCCAGACGACTCGATTCGTTGCAGACATCAGGACTCATCCGACCTTCTGAGTTTGACTTCACGCTCGCGCAGATTGACCAGCAGGTGGTAACGACCACCGATGGGATCCACCTTCACCACCTTCTTCCACTGAGACAGGTTGGGATAAGCGTAGAAGGCGATCACACCGATAAAGCGCGTATCCTCGGCGATTTCGAACGGCTCAATGAACTTGAACTGCCCTGGCACCAGGGTGTAATCGCTGTGGTCCACATAGTTGCGACCCAGGGACGGCTCCAGTTCGCCCAGCAACTGGTCGAAATCTGCCGCCATCAGGCGCGAGCTGTCCCGCATCTGGATGATCTGGAAGGCGATGGGTGTCGGCGCCAGGGATTCGTTGGGGTTCACGTCCGGCTCCGCCAACATGGTCAGGTCCACGCGGCTTGGCAGCTCATCCGGGTAACCCACAGGGATGTCCGGATCCCACATCACCTTGGCGGTCTTGGTAACAGCGTTGTAGGGGGTGCTACACCCCACCAAAACGAGAATGGCGACCAGCAAACTCCATTTGCAGTACTTCACGACAGGTTCTCCCTCTGTAATTGACGCAGTTGTTGATCGTAAGCCTGTTCAAACACCTCCTGAAAAAGGCGCTCAAAACCCTGCTGACGACTGGAACTCAGTTCCCGGTAATAGTGTTGGTACATCTCCCATGCCCAGTTGCTTTCATCTTCGTCGGTTTTCAGGCCCCGGCGGTAACCATGGAACCGGCGCAGCAATGCCTCGGGTGAGAAAGCGTGGAGAATGGCATCCAGCCCCTCGCGAATGGCGGTCTGGGTAGCGAGCTGATGATGGTGAAGGCTTTGCAGGCTCTCACTGACCGCCGCCGGTGCGGACAGATGAACCGGGCTGCGCTGGCTGGCGAACAGGGTCTGCACGGTCTCGTTGTAGTCTTCGCCCAGGCGCAACGGATTGTCCTCAATGGGCTGCAAGCGGGTGCGCAGAGCCTGATGGCGGCTGTCCTCACCCTGATGCAGGGCCAGCAGGCCTTCCACGGTGGCTTTCAGGGTCTGGCCAGCCTCTTCCAGGAACAGGCGCATTTCGTCGCTGTCGGCGAAGCCCAGATCGGTATCCATGCCGCGCAACAGCGGCGCACCGCTGATGTGTTGGCGGCTCTGATCACTGGTCTCCCGGCGGCGGGCCGGCTTGGTGGTCTCTGACATCCTGTCACCCTCTCCTTTTCGCATGGGCAAGCCCATGGCTACGTCACGGTTCTCGCGATACTCGTCGGTTACAGCGCCCTCGCTGGCGTACCACTCTGGCTTGTCCGCCAGCAGGGACTCCCGGTCACGGCTTTCGGCCACATCAGCGTGCTGGCTTTCGCCACGGGGGTCTGACCAGGCCTGCAGGGGATCGTCGCTGAAGGTTTCACCCGGCGCCGGCTGCAAACCGTGCAGCGGTTCATCGCCAACGGTTTCCAGTTCACGCTCCTCGGCGCGCATCAGCTCGCCCTCGTCGACGTTGACCAGAGTGGCGTCCTCCGCTTCCTCCGGCAGGTTGCCATCCTGGCGCTGGCCGCTAAGCACCTCTGCCTTGAGCTGATAGCGACCAATGGTGATGGTGTCACCACTCTTCAGGCGTGCCCGGCGGCCCCGGCCGACTGGCTGGGTGCCGCTGTTGATATAGGTGCGGCCGCTGCGGTCAATGAGGCAGAACACGCCGTCCATAAACCGAACTTCTGCATGGCCGCCGACAGCACCGGTGCGGTGTGAGGACAGCTGCCAGGTATCACTGCCGGCACTGCCGATTGAGCCGCCGCTGATCCCGAACACGTGTTCCCGGGCCAGGCCGCTGGCAACCTGGGTGGGGTTACTGACCACCAGTTTCAGGTTATGGGTTGGTTGATGTTCCATATCCGGTTTCCTTTATTAACCTGCTAAGCAATCCATAGAATTCAGCGGCGAATCTGCAACCGCACCGCTGGCAGCTTCCGGGCTTTTTCCGGGGTGACAAACGAGTTCCAGCCCAGCCGCACATCCGCGCCCAACTGCATTGGCTTTACATCCCTCGGGCGCATCTGCAGTTCCAGGTCGTAAGCCAGCTGTTCCCGGGTGACAAACTCCACCAGCTTCACCAGCCGGTCGTGGTCGTCGCCGTTGGGCAGAAAATCCGCAAATCGCTGTCGGTCGAGGTTGCGGATGCGCAGGATGAATTTGCCGCTGCGATCGCGAATGCCCGAGCCTACCAGCGTGTCCTCACCGAGGGCGGCGTTGGCCTGCCCCAGCCGAGTTTGCTGATCCTTCGGGATCTCCACCCGACGCAATACCCACTGCTCAATGCCGACATCGTCCAGATCAAAGCAATGACCGATGATGCCGCTGACCACTTCCGGAGAACGGCTACGGCCCGCCATCATCCCGGCATAGGCCAGCATCTTCGACCAGTTAACCGGTGTTGCCGCCCTGACCTGCGGGTCACCGAGACCTACCAGGGAGAAAATATGCTCGGAGAAGCCGTCAGAGGCCTCCGGCTGAAACCGCACGTAATAGCGATACTTGCGCCACGCCCGATGAAACAGCGTCACCAGCCGGTGATTGAAGAAATCCAGGAAGTGGCGACGAATGCCCAGGTTCTGCCCCGCCTCCCAGGCCAGATCCTCCAGGTAATAGCCTGGCAGGGGCGACTGGGAACCGTGCAAGCCCAGGAAACTGACTTCCAGTTGATAGGGCGCGTGCTCGTGCTCCGGCGACGCCGCCGATACCACATCACTGCCGGGAAAACCCAGCCCGGCCGAGGCGGAGAAGCGGATGCGCTCCCGCTGTGGCTGCTCGTCCTGGGATCGTTCCAGATCATCACCGTGGTGACGATGGATCAAATCCACCAGTTGGAAAAAACTGTAGCGCCGCGCATTGCCCAGAACGGGTTGCAGCTCGGCTACATCAGAGGCTGCTGCCCTTGTTGTAACGTCCATGTGTACCGTTCCTGATTGTCTGTATTCACCACTTCCAATTGGTGAAAGGCGTTAATACTGGCGTAAAGTGCGAAAAACTGGCTGAGTACCGTACCAAACAGGTACAAATCGCCTTCCGAGGCAAACGACTGCTGATCCAGCCGCATCACCGAGCGGATACCCCGCACCGGAAGGCCCCGCACCATCCGGTCCACCGGGGTGGTTTCAATATCCAGGATGCCGGCCAGGCGCTTCTGGGATACCCGCTCCGCCTGGCGATCCACCAGGGCGCGAAAATCATAGACCCGCAGTACCGTGCGCAAAGCGTCCACATCCAGCAGCGACAGGTAGTTCAGCGACAGGTTGGAGATCAGTGTCCACAACAGGCTGCCATCCAGTGTCGGCCGCAGGGTGTGCGTGGGCCGGGTAATGTTGCTGAATGAGGCGAACGCCGGCGTGGTTTCTGTCGCCATGCAGATCTCCCCCACCGCCAGCTGATGCGGTAACTGACGGTTGGTGCAGGTCAGAGTCAGCGATACCGCTTCCTGCCGGTTCAGGCACTCGGACTCGTCGCCGCGCACGAAGGATATGTAGTGGTCAAAGCCATCCCCACGAACGCTCTCCCGGGCTTTAACCCGGTAGTACAGGGCGGTACGACCACGATCCCGTTCCACCTCATGTTGAAAACTCTCAAACGCGGTGTACAACCGCGGCTCCCCACGCCCGGACCGGCCTTCCAGCCAGCCCTCCACCTGCTCAATGCTGAATACTTCGTAGTGCTCCGGCGACCGGCTGGACGGCGCAATCCGGTACTCCGTCTGCCGGCCGTTCAGGTCCACCGGGTCGGCTTCGTGGGTGAACAGATTGATGGCCGGCGTGCAGTAAAGCTGGAAATTCTCCGCACGAATCTTGGCATCCGGCGGCAGGATACGGCTGAAGTGGAACCGCAGGCTGACCTCATCCGCCTGCACCGCTGGCAGCCGTGCTTTCAGGCCCTGAATATCCACAAACCGGAAAGCTTCCGGAAAACTCAGGAACTCCTGCAGAATCCGATAGCCCGGATAGGCGTTCTTGGGATACGGCAACAGCGCCTCGTCGTTAGCGAACCCGACGGGCTTCAACTGGCTGGCCGGAATGGAAAACACCGAATCGCCCACCACCAGCTCCATACGCTGCAGGTAGTGGTTCAGCCACAGGTACAGCGTCTCGGAAATATGGCTCTCGCCGCCCAGGTAAAAACGCAGGTTGTCCAGCCCCAGGGACGACAGCGGCTGGTCGGTGTGCAACGCCAGGTCCACGGTCACGGAAGACACTTCCCGTGAGTGCTCTGCGTGAGCATCCGCAACGCTGACTGGAAACACGTCCACCGCCCGACAGGTACGGAACCGGCACTGGGTCTGGCGCGTGGCGTCTCCCAGCGGGCGGCTCTTGATCTCGGTATGCCGATCCACCCGTTGACGCTCACTAATGGCATGCAACTGCGGATCAAACCGCATGATGGTGCAACTGGGCACTGGCCGCAGATAGTTCGGCCACAGCATGTTCAGCAGCGAATGCGTCAGCTCAGGAAACTCGTCCTCAACCTTCTCCCGGAGCTTCCCGGTCAAAAAGGCGAAGCCTTCCAGCAGTCGTTCGACATCCGGGTCAGTACTCTGCTCAGAAAGAAACCGGGTCAGCTGAGGATGCGCATCCGCAAACTCTCTGCCCTGTAGCCTGAGAAAACTCAGTTCGTCCCTGTAAAATCGATTCAACTTCATAACGACTACTACACCAAAGTTCGGCCGAGGGGATGGGGATACCTTTCCTGCCGGGAAAAAGGTGTCCGAGCAAAGCGAGTTCTTTTTCCCAGAAGGAAAGGTATCGCCATCGCCTCTGACTCCGAGCAGGGGTGCAGTCAGGCTTCCAAAAGACGCTGCAAGCCCATCCATGGGCGCTTGGGCTCCGCCATCCATGGCTCCGCACACTTTTGGAAGCCTGACTGCACCCCCACTCTCATCCGTGTCTTCAAGCTATTTCGTGGCGTTAAATCACCCGGTAATAGCGCTTGTCATCCAATAACAAATCAATGGTCGTTTTATCGTCTTCCGAACCCACCTTCAGGTAGACCGTCACCTGAAACCGCAACTGCAATGGATCGGGCCCCTGGGGCATCGCCATCACATCCACCCGGCTCACCCTGGGTTCAAACTTCTCAATACACTGCCGTATAGCGCTTCGAATACGAATGCTCAGGTCATGGGTACCGAGCGTGGCGTCATTGAAATCCACCAACCCCAGATCCGGCACGCTCTCACTGTTGCCCGGATGGGCATTTAGCAGGCGAACCAGGTGGCGCTTGATGGAATCCACCACATGGGTTACTTCCCCCATGCTTTGCCCCGCAGGTTCGGCAGCCTGTTCCAAACGCTCGAACAGACTGCCGCCCGAAGCCTGAACACCGTCAGCACCGGTGTTCCTGAACACGGATTAGTCCTTGTCCAGACGGCCGACGAGTGACAGTTCGAAGTTCGCACCCATGTACTTGAAGTGCGGACGAACTGCCAGGGATACCGAGTACCAGCCCGGATCGCCTTCCACATCGGAAACAGTCACCTTGGCGGCGCGCAGTGGTCGACGGCTGCGAACATCCGCCGGCGGGTTTTCCTGGTCGGCCACGTACTGGCGAATCCAGGTGTTCAGCTCACGCTCAAGATCCTGGCGTTCTTTCCAGGAACCGATCTGCTCACGCTGCAGCACCTTGATGTAGTGCGCCAGGCGGTTCACGATCATCATGTAAGGCAGTTGCGTACCCAGCTTGTAGTTGGTTTCCGCTTCTTTGCCTTCCTTGGTGTTCGGGAACTGCTTGGGTTTCTGTACCGAGTTGGCGGAGAAGAACGCTGCGTTGTCACTGCCCTTACGCATGGTCAGGGCGATGAAGCCTTCGTCAGCCATTTCGTATTCGCGACGGTCGGTGATCAGCACCTCGGTCGGAATCTTGGCTTCCAGCTGGCCGAAGGATTCGAACGTGTGAACCGGAAGATCTTCCACCGAACCACCGCTTTGCGGGCCGATGATGTTCGGGCACCAGCGGTACTTGGCGAAGCTTTCGGTCAGGCGTGTCGCCAACAGGTAGGCGGTGTTGCCCCACAGGTAATGCTCGTGGTCGCCGGACACGTCTTCCTTGTAGTTGAAGCTGCGTACCGGGTTTTCCGTGGGATCATAAGGCACACGCAGCAGGAAGCGCGGTGATGTCAGACCCAGGTAGCGAGCGTCTTCCGACTCACGCAGGGAGCGCCACTTGGCGTACTTCGGGCCTTCGAAGACGGCTTTCAGTTCCTTGATGGCCGGCAGTTCCTGATAGCTGTCGACACCGAAGAATGTTGGCGCAACGGAGGAGAGGAACGGCGCGTGGGCCATGGCGCCTACGGAAGACACATACTGCAGCAGCTTCATGTCCGGCGTGGAGGGTGTGAAGGCATAGTTGCCGACAACTGCGCCCACGGGCTCGCCGCCAAACTGGCCGTATTCGGTGGAGTAAATGTGCTTGTAGAAACCGGTCTGGGTGACATCGGGTGCGAACTCGAAGTCTTCCAGCAGTTCGGTTTTGGTGGCGTGAAGAATGTCCACCTTGATGTTCTCGCGGAAATCCGTGCGATCCACCATCAGCTTCAGGCCGCGCCAGGAAGACTCCAGTTCCTGCAGCTTGGGCGCATGCAGGATTTCGTCCATCTGGGCGCTGATCTTGCGATCCAGCTCGACCACCATCTGGTCGACCAGTGCCTTGTTGACCGGCTGGCCTTTCTCGTCGCTTTTCAGCAGGTTGGAGATAAACGTTGCCACGCCGCGGCGCGCCACATCGTATCCTTCATCGGCGGGAGCCATGCGACTGTTGGCCATTACCTGGTCCAGCAGTGAGCCTTCCGCAGCAGCTTCGGAGGCAGCAGATTGCTGCTCAGCAGTATCAGACATACCACATCCCTTCAGTACGTTTTAATAGAAAAGTGAAACCTGCCAGCAATGGCAGAATTCGAATCAAGAGTCCGGATTATTCGCCGCTTTCGTCCGTGGCCAGCTCAAGCTCCTGGAGGAGTTTGTCGCGGGCGTCATCGTTGTCCAGCAGTTCCTGCAGCTTGGATCGGAACGATGGCACGTTACCCAGCGGGCCCTTGAGGGCAACCAGGGCTTCACGAAGCTCAATCAGCTTCTTCAGCTCAGGTACCTGACGGGAAATGCTATCCGGGGAAAAGTCGTCCAGCGTCTGGAACTCGAGGTTAACCGGCAATTCTTCGGCTTCTTCGTCCAGCTTGTTGGTGACCGTGGTGGAGAGGGTGAGACCGGCTTCCGACATCACAGAACGGAAGTTGTTCTTGTCGACGGAAATCGCCTTACGGTCTTCGATCGGAGTTTCTTCGGCTTGCCCCTTGAAGTCACCAACGACAAACATCTTCAGCGGCAGTTCTGTTTCAGCCTGCTGATCACCGGTGGCGGGGACATACTTGATATTGATGCGCTCTTTCGGCGCGACGGAACCGTCTTTTGAAGACATGCGCTTGCTCCCTGTGGTCCATGTGCAAACTCAGTTGCGGTGTTACAGTCCATTGTGCGCACCATCCTGGCACGCTACAGGCAGAACTCTACACAGGATAAATCGGGTACTCAAGCAAAAATTGGCCAGCTTCTGGCAATATTTCGACCCCGGGCAAAGAATTGCCAACCATTCGACATCCCGGGGCCTTTCACAACAATGACCTATCGCAACTAGCGACGCTTTGGCGTCCAGGCCCAGATCATTTCAATCTCGATCGGCTGCTGGCCTTCGCTGTCGTGGATGGTCACCGGCACCGAGGTTTCGCCCTTCTCTTCGGTCAGCATACGCTCACGCTGCTCAGCGGTAAGGTACGCCTCCACCTTCATATCGCCTTTGGCACGGCGGGTGTATTCGGCATGCGCGATTTTGATCACGGGCACCTTGTCATCCGGCACGTTCAGACCGACGAGAAAGCCCGTAGCGGATTCCGCCAACAACAGGGAAGCCACGGCATGTACGCCCTTGATGTGATTCTGGACCCTGCGCTTGTTCTTCAGGGAGATCACGCAACGTTCCTGATCGAGGGCTTCAATGCGAATGCCGGTGGTACCAGTGAACGGAACCGCCTTGCCGAAAAACAGCGACAAAGCCTTGGGCCGGGCAAATTCCGGCAACTGATTGATCTTGGCAACAATGCTTGCCAGTTTGTTGGCGGCGGCCATGGGGCATCTCCGTTTATCTTAAAAGAAGGATGCGGACAATACCCCATTCGTCGAAGGATTGGAACGATCGGCCAATGACGGTCACACTGTCTCTGGCTATACTCTTCCGCATCGTGAATATCGGATTCAACACCAGAAAAGGAACCGCCATATGAGTGACCTGAAAACCCGCTTTGACGAAGCCGTCAACTACATCCAGAACGCCGAGGGCGACTTCAAACCCTCCAACGAACTCAAGCTGGAGTTCTATGCCCTCTACAAGCAGGCCACCGAAGGTGATGTCAGTGGCAAACGCCCGGGCATGATGGATTTTGTCGGCCGCGCCAAGTACGACGCCTGGGAAAAGGTCAAGGGCACCTCCTCCGAGGAAGCCATGCAGAAGTACATCGATAAGCTGGAATCCCTGAAGTAACCCGTAGTCCAGCTTGATCGGGAGCAGCCGCCGCACCGACGGTTCTGCTCCCACTCAATTTCCCTCGCAAAAGTTTTGCGGCGGTCAAACGATTGTCATAAGATGCGCGCATCATAAGAACAACAATTCACACGGAAGACGCATCATGGATATCACCGAGGCGCTGGAACAGTCGCAGCCCGGGCTTGTCAGTCGAGTGACTGGCGCCATCCGCAAACATCAGCTTAACCACCGCGCAGAGCAAACCTATCTCCACTGGATTTCCCGGTTCGTGCTTTTCCACGACCTGAAAAATCCGGAAACGCTGCAACCCGGCGACCGGCAATTATTCCTGGCTTACCTGAGCGAACGCCTGGAAGTGTCACGGGCACGCCTCAATCAGGCCAAACAGGCGCTGGCGTTCTTCTACGAAGATGTGTTGGGCAGAACTGAACCCGAAGGCATTGTTGCCGCCTGAACCCTCGCGGCAGACGAATTATCGTTCCGTCGTTGTGGTATTGAACGCGCCGTAGTTCCGATTGGTCGGTGGGCGGATAATGTAGTTGTCGCCGTGGGTTTGCCCGGGAATGGACTTGGGGTTGCTGAAGCGGAATTCCACCGGAATTTCGCTTCGCCCGAGATCCGTGCGTGGATCACGGGGCTGAAGGGCAAGGGGATCCAGGTAGAAATCCTCGTCCGTTCGCGGCTGCACGGGCACGCCAGCCGCCGGCGCTTCCAGGCCACCTTCGATCACGGTATTGGCCAGAGACTCTTCTTCCATGGAGTTGAACGGAATGGTTTCCAGCGTTGAACGCTCTTCATAATTGAAGGCGCCTCCCTCGACGGTTTCTTCGCCGGTTTGTGCCCACACCAGAGGTGACAACGCCACCACCAGCACGATCGCGCCGATCATAGTCCTTTTTGTATCGAATCCGCCCATAACGACTGCCTTTTCTATGTCATGTCGAGCCTGACCATTATTTGAACAAATACATCTCAGACTGACAATTTTTGATCAGTCTATCGCCAAAAACGACAAAAAACCCGGTCAGTCGCCAGTTTTGTGACACTCCTCACTTGTCGGGCGTTAGCGGTTCATAATGAATGTTGGTGATCACAACGTGATTCCAGCCATCCGGTGTTCGCACCCCCACCTCGTCGTCAATGCGTTTGCCCAAAAGCGCACGCGCCATGGGAGAGTCGATGCTCAGGTAACCGCGAGACAGATCGAACTCATCCGGCCCAACCAGCCGGTAGGTGCTTTCGTCGCCGCCTTCGTTTTCGATGGTCACCCAGGCACCAAAAAACACTTTGCCCCGGTCATCAGGCAGACGATCCACCACCGTCAGCTCATCAAGCCGCTTGGTCAGGAAGCGCACGCGTCGATCAATTTCCCGTAACTGCTTCTTGCCATAGATGTACTCGGCGTTCTCTGAGCGATCGCCCTGAGCGGCTGCTTCCCGCACCGCCTGCGTCACTTCCGGACGCTTCTCCTTCCAGAGAAAACGCAATTCCTCACGAAGAGCCTGCTCGCCCTCCGCGGTTATGTAGCGGGTTCTGGCCATAGAAAAACCACCGTATAGACATAAAAAAACCCCGTAAAAACGGGGTAAGGCTAGCGCTGTGCTGGAGGGAGAAGCAAGCGGAGTTTCCGCCGGCTTCCTTAGCTACACCTTCCATTTTCCACAGAACAGGTTACACAGTGGTGGCGGCCGAATTACGTTTTGGTCAGGGCCAGATTAGGTTGCGCACTCTAGACGCAGGCGTTAGCGTTCAATCAACTGAATTTCCGATTTAACGTCCAAGCACGGGATACCAGAATGAACACCAAAAAGCTTCTCAACACGGCCCTCAATGGTCTCGACAGTATCGGCTATCGGCTTGACCAATACGGCATCACCGGCAAGCTGAACCGTCATAACCTGGCGGCGTTTATCATGCTGGAACAGAAACATCTGGAAGGTGAGTGGGACAGCATCCAGGCCAAATTCGATCGTCGCCGCTCACAGGTAGACACGCTGCTGAAGCCAGTGATCAGCCGCGTAAATCAGTTCCGCGGCGCATCCAGCAACTGATCAAACGCCCCTGAGCTCCCCCGGGGAGCTCTGTTCTCCGGCTTCCGAAGCGGAAATGGTCTGGGTGTCTTTCAGACGTTTCCGGTTCGGCGAGTAGGCGGGCAACCGAATGGTGACCATCAGCCCCGGATAATCTTCCCCTGGGTGATGATCGCTCAATGAGATAACACCCTGGTGGATCTCCGCGACCGCGCTGACAAGGCTGAGCCCAAGGCCGTTGCCGGGCAATGACCGGCTTTTTCCAACCCGGTAGAAGCGCTGGAACACCTGGTCTTTTTCGTCATCGGGGATACCAATGCCACTGTCCCCAACCTCGAAAATCGCGTCGTTGCCGTCCTTGCGTACGTTTACCCGGATCTCGCCTTGTTCCGGGGTGTACTTGATAGCGTTATCAATCAGGTTACTGACCATCTGGAACAGCAGGTCCCGATCGCCCTCGATCACCACATGATCTTCCAGGGACTGCTCGAACTGCTGCTCTTTGTCTTCCGCCAACGCTTCATACAGCTCACACGCATCGCTAACCAGCTCTCCCAGGGGTACCTGCTGCATGTCCGCTGTATTGCCACGGGTTTCCAAACGCGCGATCCGAAGCAGGGCATTGAAGGTGGCCAACAACTGGTCCGCCTCTGCCACGGCCTTGCCGGCCTGCTCCCGGGCCTCGTCGTTGTCTACCGACATAAGGGTGTTTTCAAGCTGATTGCGCAGCCGGGTCAGCGGGGTTCTTAGATCGTGGGCGATGCTGTCGGACACATGCCGGATACCTTCCATCAGGTACACAATGCGATCCAGCATCTGGTTCAGGTTTTCTGCCAGCTGGTCGAAGTCGTCGTCGGTACCTCGGGTTGGTATACGCAGGGACAGATGCCCATTCATGATGCGCCGGGAAGTGTTGTTGATGACTTCAATGCGCCGCGTGGTGCTCCGGCTCATCAGGAACCCGCCCAGCAGCGCCAGCGCCAGGGTAATACCCATCCCCCAGTTAATGGCGGTTTCGATCACCCGTTTCAGGTTAGTGAGCTCGTCCACATCACGGCCCACCAACAGGCGCAGGCCACCCTGCACTTCGAAAATGCGAGCCCGTGCGAGTCGCTCCGGACCATTCCAGCCCACTGACGGATTCAGAGTGAAATTGATCCAGCCGCTGTCAGAGCGAGAACCCTTGGGCCAGTTTTCGATGTTACCGGCGAGCTTGACGAAGTCGTCCGTCGTCAACAGATAGATGGATTTGGCGTTGGGGTCGCGGGCAACACGCTCGCGGATGATGGAAATAAGGCCATTGATACCGCTGCCACGGTATTGCTCCGCGAGGCCGGCAATCTCGGCCTCGATGGTCTCATCGGTCTGGGCAGTCATGAACCCTGCCGTGCGCCAGTAGATAAACGCCAGCAGCAAAAAAACCGAGGTGGCGAACACCACCATGTACAGCAGGGCTAACTGGAACGATGAGGTTCTGAGCTGGCTAAGCAGTTTCACGCAACATGTACCCTGCACCCCGTATGGTCTGCAGCAAGGGGGTCTCGAATTCCTTGTCGATCTTCGCCCTCAGACGGCTGATGTGTACGTCGATGACGTTGGTCTGGGGGTCGAAATGATAGTCCCATACTTTTTCGAGCAACATGGTACGAGTGACCACCTGCCCGGCATTTCGCATGAGATATTCCAGCAGACGGAACTCCCGGGGCTGAACATCAATGTTGTGCCCGGCCCGCTTAACGGTTCTGGCAAGCAGGTCCATTTCCAGATCTGCCACCCGCAGCACGGTCTCGGTTTCCGCAGACTGGCGATTACGGCGCACCAGGGATTCGATACGGGCCAGCAGCTCGGTGAAAGAGAACGGTTTGGTCAGATAGTCATCGCCACCACCACGCAGGCCTTCCACCCGGTCATCCACATCGCCCAGGGCGCTGAGGATCAACACTGGAACCTGGTTGCCAGTGGCACGCACCGTTTTGATGATCGACAGGCCGTCCATACCTGGCAACATGCGGTCCACAATCATGATGTCGTAGTCTTCGCTGGCGGCCATCATCATGCCTTCCTTGCCATCCGCCGCGTGGTCCACGACAAAATCAGACTCTTTCAGCCCTTTAACAAGGTAGTTTGCCACGTCCTGATCGTCTTCAATTACCAGTGCTTTCACCGGTTTTCCTCCCGATAGCGGATTACATTAACAGCTAGGGTACGAAGAACATCCGTTGCCGACCAGTTACGATCTTGTAAGAGGGTGTCGCCAATGGCGACGGTCACGACATACCCCGAACCAGCCTAGTCTCGACACCGTATAGCCCGCAAGGCAATATTCCAAGTTCATCCAACCACCATAGCCCAGGCGGTCCAACGCTGCGAAAACATTCCGAAAGTTAATCTCACCCGCGCCGTGCTCCTGCATTTCACCTCGGCAAACAGCATGGAGACATTCATAGCGAGCCTGCTACTTGCGCTTGATGGCCGACGAAGAACCCAACAATGCCCCGTTGAGATGCTCCAGTTCCAGCAACAAACCACTGTGATCCACATCGCTGTGCCCATTGGCGATCAGGCTTTGATACTCATTATGCACCTGCTGCGACAGCGGCAGGGTCAGACCCTCGGAACGGGCCTCATCCAGAATCATCCGCAGGTCCTTCAACTGAATCCGCGCCGGCGCACCGGGTGAAAAGTCCCGGTCAATCATCCGCTGCCCGTGCAACTCCAGAATCCGACTGCCCGCAAAACCGCCCATCAGCGCCTCCCGAACAGCGGCAGGATCAGCCCCACCCTTCGCTGCCAGCAACAACGCCTCTGACACTGCGCCAATGGTAATCCCCACGATCGCCTGATTCGCCAGCTTCGCCAGTTGCCCCGCCCCTACCGGACCAATGGGCGTACATTTCCCCAGAGCCTCAAAAACCGGCCGCACCCGCTCAACGTCCGCGTCGGCGCCACCTGCCATAATACTCAGCGTTGCCTGCTCAGCGCCGACAGTACCGCCGGACACAGGTGCATCCACATACCCGACCCCCTGCTCCTGCGCCAAGGCCGCATGGCGTCGCGCCAGCGACGGCTGAACCGAACTCATATCAATATAGACCGCCCCGGCCTTGAGCGCCGCGATACCCCCTTGCGCCACCATCACGTCTTCCACTACATCGCCGTTCTCCAGCATGGTGATGACGATGTCGGCATCTCGAACCGCGTCTTCCGGTGTACCGGCAATGATAGCTTCATCGGCAAAAGGCTCGCACTTACTCCCCGTCCGATTCCACAACGTCATTGGATAACCCGCATCCAACAAATTCCGAACCATGGGCGCACCCATGAGGCCAACACCAAGGAAGGCTATATGAAACCGATTTTCAGTCATTTGTTCTTATCCTTACTCCGAAGCTGGAGAAGCGAGTGGGCAGGCTCTTCCAAAACCGTGCGGAGCCATGGATGGCGGAGCCGAGCGTACACGGACGTATTCACAGCGTGTTTTGGAAGAGCCTGCCCACTCGCGACCACCCCAAGGTTTGTGTTTGTTTTAAGGATTATACAAACAAAAACGCCACCAACCCCGCAAAGGGTGGTGGCGTTCTGACAAACCCCGGATTAACCAGGAGTTAAGCAGCCTCTTCTTCCGTCGTCATATGCAGACGAATCTTCTTCATGGCGTTTTTCTCCAACTGACGAATACGCTCAGCGGAAACACCATATCGGTCAGCCAGCTCATGCAGTGTCGACTTGCTATCCGACAACCAGCGCTCACGAAGGATATCCTGGCTACGCTCATCCAACTGCCCCAGCGCCGCCATCAGACGACCATTGGAATCGTCCGTCCAGTCTGATTGCTCCAACTGCGTGGCCGGATTGCTGCGCTTGTCTTCCAGATAATACGCCGGCGCCTGATAAGCATTGTCGTCGTCATCATCCTGGGGGCCATCGAACGCCGTATCGTGGGAAGCCAGACGGCCTTCCATCTCCCGCACAACCTTGGGCTCAACCCCAAGATCACTGGCCACGGCATTAACCTCATCATGGCTCAACCACGCCAGACGCTTCTTCTGGCTGCGCAGGTTAAAGAACAACTTACGCTGCGCCTTGGTGGTCGCCACTTTCACGATGCGCCAGTTGCGCAGGATAAACTCGTGAATCTCGGCCTTGATCCAGTGCACTGCAAAGGACACCAGACGAACACCGTATTCCGGATTGAAACGCTTGACCGCCTTCATCAGGCCTACGTTACCTTCCTGGATCAAATCTGCCTGGGACAGCCCATAACCCGCATAGCTGCGGGCAATGTGGATCACGAAGCGCAGATGCGAAAGAACCAACTCACGCGCGGCTTCCACATCACCATCGTAATGCAGTCGCTCGGCGAGCTTGCGCTCTTCCTCGACAGACAGTACCGGAATGCGGCTGGCCGCCTTGATATAGGACTCAAGGTTGGCACCCGGAACCAGTCTGTCGATGATCTGTAAACTCGTACCCATGTCTTATCCTCCGAACATGACGACCGATAAATATAGCAACTCTAATTCAGCCCGCCAAGCACTCTGCAAATAACCCAAATTTCCATCTAAACCGTTTCAAATCAACAAACTGGAAATCTGGCTGCCTTCGAATTCTATCTTCAAGCTACGCCGAAACCTGCATTGGCTTCAATACGGTATTTCCGAGATCGGAGATCATCCGCCGGCAATTTCCCCCGGCTCAATGTCATCCAGATGGCGCTTGACGGCAACCCAGGCGCCTAACCAGCCTAACAGCATGGCTGCAATTATCAACGCCAGCGCGCCATCGACGCTCAGCCCGCTCAGGGAAAACTCACTGCGATACAACCCGGCTAGCCGCTCCACTGGGCCACTGAGCCACCAGAGCGACACCTGGAGCAGGATAAAGGCCACAATGCCACCGCCCAGGCCAAACCAGGCCCCCGTATAGAGGAACGGCCGGCGCACGAAAGCGTCGGTGCCACCCACCAACTTTGCCACCAGAATTTCGTCGCGGCGATTTTCAATCGCAAGGCGAACGGTATTCCCAATCACCAGCACCACGGCGGCCGCCAACAACAGCGCCAGCGCCCAGACGGCACGGCCCAACAGGTCGGTCATGGCGTTCAGACGCTGCAACCAGCCGAGATCCACCTGTACCCGGTCAACACCGTCCAGCCCTTCAATAACCTTCAGCAGCATTTCCACGCCGTCGGCGGTGCGGGAACCTTCACTGGGTGTGACCAGCAGAGTATGGGGAAGCGGGTTTCCGTCCAGGTAATCGAGGGCGTCTTCAAGGCCGGAAGAAGCGCGGAACTCTTCCAGCGCAGTCTCACGATCGATCAGCTCGACTTCCGCCACCCGGCTGTCATCAGCCACCTCGGCTTTCAATGACCGGGCATCTTCAATAGAAACGGAGTCACTCAGATAGGCCGTCACCCTTGCCGAGCTTTCCCAGCCGGCACTGACGCCTTCCAGACTGGCCAGCAACAGCATGAGCGCCACTGGCAGCGCCAGTGCCACGCCCATCACCGTCCAGGTCATCATGCTCGCCACTGGCGAGTGCCAAAGACGCTGCGCGCTGTCCCGGGCCACCTTACGATGATGATTCAGGTAACTTTCGGCCTGCTGGCGCCAGGGAGAACGGGCACTTTTGGCGCCCCGGGCAGACTGCCGTCGGGGATCGTTAGCCATGAAGCCCCCCTTTTGCGCCAACGCCTGTCACCAGCCGACCATGATCGAGAGTCAACGTACGGCGACCAAGATCGTTAATCAGTGCAATATCGTGGGTAGCAATCAACACCGTGACCCCGACCTGACTGAATTCCGCAAACAGCCGCATGATATCGGCAGACAATTCCGGGTCCAGGTTACCGGTGGGCTCATCCGCCAACAGTACCGGGGGCTTGTTCACCACGGCACGGGCAATGCCCACCCGCTGCTGCTCACCCCCGGATAGCTGCATCGGGTTCATCTTTTCCTTGCTCAACAACCCCACCTTGTCCAGAGCGGCCCGCACGCGGCGACCGATATCCCGGGCCGGGGTGCCCATCACCTCCAAAGGCATGGCGACGTTGTCGAACACGGTGCGATCAAACAATAACTGGTGATTCTGGAACACCACACCGATGTGTCGGCGGATGTACGGCACCTGACGGCGCGGCAGGGTATTGAGCACCTGCCCGCCCACAATCACCTCGCCGGCGCTGGGGCGCTCCATCACCATAATCAGCTTTAGCAGCGTACTTTTGCCAGCACCGGAATGCCCCGTAAGAAACGCCAACTCACCACGCTCCAGGCCGAAATTGACCTGACGCAACGCGGTATGGTCGCTGTCATAACGTTTGGTGACCTGGCGGAACTCGATCATTGAAGGTTACTTATCCGGGCTTTCATCAAACAGCGCATCCACAAAGGTGCGGGCATCGAAGCTGCGCAGGTCGTCTACCTGCTCCCCCACACCAATGTAACGGATGGGTAGCTGCAACTGCCGGGCGATGGCAAACACAATACCACCCTTGGCCGTGCCGTCCAGCTTGGTCAGGGTAATGCCGCTGACCCCCACCGCCTGCTGGAACACCTGGGCCTGACTCAAAGCATTCTGGCCGGTGCCGGCGTCCAGAACCAGCATGACTTCGTGGGGCGCGGACTCATCCAGCTTCTTCATGACCCGCACAACCTTCTCCAGCTCGCTCATCAGGTTGTCTTTGTTCTGAAGGCGGCCGGCGGTGTCCGCAATCACCACATCCACACCACGGGACTGCGCAGACTGAACAGCATCAAAGATGACGGATGCGCTGTCGGCGCCGGTATGCTGGGCCACGACGGGAACGTCATTACGCTCGCCCCACACCTGCAACTGCTCAACCGCCGCGGCACGGAAGGTATCCCCCGCCGCCAGCATCACCGACTTGCCGTCCCGCTGAAAAAGCTTGGTGAGCTTACCGATCGTAGTGGTTTTACCAACACCGTTCACACCCACCATCAGGATGACGTAGGGCTTTTTGCCCGCATCGATTTCCAGGGGCTTTGTCACATCTGCCAGCAGGCCATGGAGCTCATCCCTCAGGGCCTTGCGCAGGGCTTCGCCGTCCTTGAGCTGGTTGCGCTCCAGTTTGTCGGTGAGCGACTCAATGATTTCCGACGTGGCGGTCACACCCACATCCGCCATCAGCAAGGTGGTCTCGATTTCCTCGAGCAGGTCCTCGTCCACCTTCTTGCCGATGGAAAACAGATCCGCAAAACCACCGGTCAGATTGGCTCGGGTTTTACCCAACCCCTTACGGATACGCTCGAAAACACTGACCTGAGGTGCTCCCGGCTCTGGTTCAGGCTCCGGCGTTGTCGGGGTTTCAGCGGGCGCTTCCTCATCAGCAGGCTTTTCAGGTGCTTCCGCGACCGGCGCGCTATCGGGCTCGGACTTAGGCTCCGCCTTCTCCTCCGACCCGGATTTCGGGGTAGCACCTTCCGGAGCCTCCGGCTTCTTCTGGGGCACCGGCTTTGGCCGGGGTACACGCTGACGGTTTGCCGCCACATCCAGAACAAACACAAGGACAAGAAGGGCCAGAAGGCCGATAGCAATCCACTCTGCCGTCATAGTCATACCATTGGTCGTCGATTCGCGGGATACAAGAAAGGCGGTATTCTAGCAGACTGACCGGCCTAAGTGATGGCCGCAGGTGACTCGCCCCATAAACCTTCGTAACATGGCGCAACCTGCACCGGCAGGCGCACCAAACCATGCTCGAGAGGCCTCATCCCCATGGCGCGCACCCAGAAACCCAGTCCAGCCAGCAACGGCGGCGAACTCCGCATCATCGGCGGCGATTGGCGCAGCCGCAAACTGCGCTTCCCCGAAGCCGGCGGCGTACGCCCTACACCGGCACGCACCCGCGAAACCCTCTTTAACTGGCTGACGCACCACCTGCCCGGTAGCCGCTGCCTCGACCTCTTCGCCGGCTCCGGCGCCCTCGGCCTCGAAGCCCTCTCCCGCGGCGCCGGCACAACCGTCTTCGTCGACCACACCCCGGAACTGGCCCAGGCCCTGCGCAGCAACCTGCGGCTATTGAAGTCGGACAAGGGAGAAGTGGTCTGCCAGAACATCGACACCTACCTGGCCCAGCCACCGGCCAAACCGTTCGACATCCTGTTCATGGACCCGCCATTCCGCCAGGGCTGGCTGGAAAAACTTTTCCCCATGATTGCAGATAATGGGTGGGTAAAACCGGGAGGCTGGATCTACGCAGAACACGAAAGCGAGATGTCGACACCCACAGCACCCGCCAACTGGATACCACACAGACAAAAAACAGCAGGCCAGGTGACCTACTGTTTGTTCAGAGTAGAGGAATCAGAAGCAACCAACTGAGGAAGCCGCGCAGGGGAGATTCCGCCAAGGCCTAATCGGGCTGTGGGTGGTAGCGCTTTTTCCGCCGGGAAAAGGTGTCTGAGCGAAGCGAGTTCTTTTCCATAGGAAAAAGCGCTACCACCCAGAGACCAGCCCCCGAGGCAAAAAACTAGGGCGAAGGCCGAAGAGAATAAGCCCGCAAATGCGCCGCAAAGTCTTCCAGATAACGAATGCCACTGGCCTCCGCCTCCCGGCACCATTCCATCAGCGCATGCAACTTCTCCTGCGGCTTCAAACCACGGCGACGCCAAAGCTCCTGTAACTCGTTACTCTTCTCATAAATCTGCCGCAGCACCGCATTGCTCTCCAGAGCAATTTCCAAGTGCTCCTTCTCCTTCGGCTTGATCAACGTCACCTCACGGGACAGCAAACGCTTCAGGCTGCGATAACGCGGACGGATCTCCTCATCCATCACCGCCTTCTGCTGACGCAATACCGGCTCCATCACCCGCTTACGATACTGACGCATAATATCGAATCGGCTGTTGGTAATGGCCTGAACCGTCTCCACATCCACTTCCTGCTTACCAGGCACATAATGCGCGATCGGCTTGAAGCCCTTGGGATTCGCCAGCCGAAAGAACTGGAACAGGCGGATGTAACCCCAACCAATATCCACCTCGTACCAACGGCGAGACAGCTTGGAGGAATTGGGATAAGTGTGGTGATTATTGTGCAGCTCTTCGCCACCAATCAGGATGCCCCAAGGCGAAATATTGCGAGCATTGTCACTGCACTCGAAATTGCGATAACCCATAAAGTGCCCAATACCGTTGACCACGCCGGCCGCCCAGACCGGAATCCACATCATCTGCACCGCCCAGATCCAGATACCGTGAACACCGAACAGCAGCAGATCAATCACCGCCATCAGTTGAATGCCCAGCAGTTTGTAGCGGCTATACACGTTGTTCTCGACCCAGTCTTCCGGGGTGCGCTGGCCATAACGCTCCAGGGTTTCTGGCGTACCGGCTTCGTCGTACAGTTCGGCACCTTCAAGCAGCACCTTACGAATACCCAGGACCACCGGGCTGTGAGGGTCTTCCTCGGTTTCGCACTTGGCGTGATGTTTACGGTGAATCGCCGTCCACTGCTTGGTGTTCTGGGCCGTGGTCAGCCACAGCCAGAAGCGGAAAAAATGCGCCAGCACCGGATGAAGATCCAGCGAGTTGTGGGCAGAATGACGATGCAGGTAAAGGGTAACGCTGATAATCGTGATGTGGGTAAGCCCCAGCGCAACCAGAATCAGCTGCATCACCGAAAGGTCCAGAAGACCGTTGTACCACATAGAGTTTTCCTCGTTCGAAATCCGGGTCCGGCACTGCCCGACAACCGTATTGAGCCACTTTAGCGTACAGTTGTTAGCCCGAACAACCGCATTTGGATGCGAATTTGTTACCGATTACACTTATCCGTTACCGCCCGTGCCGCTGGAGTATACCCCTTTGCCCGAATTGCCCGAAGTAGAAACCACCCGACGCGGCATCGCCCCCCATTGTGAAAACCGGACCATCACTCAGGTAACCGTGCGCGACGGACGCCTGCGCTGGCCCGTGCCGGGCAACCTCGCGGAACTGATCGAAGGCTCTGTCATCCACACCGTGGACCGCCGGGCCAAATACCTGCTGATTGGCGTAAGCTCGGCCACCGTTGCCGGAACATTGATCGTGCACCTGGGCATGTCCGGCAGCCTGCGGGTGATCACCGATCAGAGCGAGCCCCTACTTCATGACCACGTGGAACTGACACTCGACAACGGCATTCGCCTGCGCTTCAACGACCCCCGCCGCTTTGGTTGCTGGCTCTGGTCCGAAACACCGGACCAGCATCCACTGATCGCCAGCCTGGGGCCGGAACCCCTGGCACCGGAATTCAACGGGCGCCTGCTCTATCGACTCTCGCGGGGCAAGAAGACACCGGTAAAATCCTTCATCATGGACAACCATGTGGTGGTGGGCGTGGGCAACATCTATGCAAACGAAGCCCTGTTCAAGGCCGGCATCCACCCCCGTCGCGCCGCCGGCCGCATCAGCCTGGACCGCTACAACCGCCTGGTGGAAGCCATCCGCGAAACGCTCAGTGCGGCCATTCTCATGGGTGGAACCACCCTGCGGGACTTTGTGAACAGCGACGGCAAACCGGGCTATTTTGCCCAGTCGCTGCTGGTGTATGGCCGCAATGGCGAGTCCTGCCGCGAGTGCGGCCATCCGCTGAAGGAAATCCGGATGAACCAGCGCTCGACGGTTTACTGCGGAAAATGCCAGCGCTGAACGGCGGCCAGACAACTAATGAAACAGAAAAACCGTTTGAAAATACGCAAATATGATTCATAGTTAACAGAGTATCCATAATCGTAAGATACAATGTGCGGTATATGTATCGTCAGCCATTAAAGGCAGGGCGACCATCGGCCAGATCAGAATGCCGACAAGCTAAGGTAAGCTCAGGAGAAACAAGAAATGACCGGTAAGATTTCCCACATCGTTATTACAGCCGTAGCGGTTTGCCTGCTGGCTTTTTCCTCCGTCGGCCACGCCCAAGCCATTGACGAAGAGCCTACAGCGCTGGCAATGACAGGTGATGCGCTGTTTGTTCGCCCGGCCCTGTTTGCCACCACCATCGTGGGAAGCGTGGTTTACCTTGTGTCCCTGCCGTTCTCCGCACTGGGCGGTAACGCAGCGGAAGCCGGCGAGGTTCTGGTTGTTGGCCCGGCCAAAGCCACCTTTGTTCGCTGCCTCGGTTGTACTCGCACCGGCAGGAAACAACAGCCCATTGAACAAAGCAGTAACTGATCCGTAAAAACCCGCCTTGCCAATTTGTGCATTCTTCGGCAGCCTGACGTTTAACCAACTTCAGGCTGTTTTTGTTTATGGTGAACTGGCACTCCCTTGAGACGGTGTTCCTGGATATGGACGGAACACTGCTCGACCTGCATTTCGACAACCATTTCTGGCTTGAGCACCTGCCCAGGCGTTACGCCGAATACAACAACCTCAGCCCGGAAGAAGCCCGCGACACCATCATCCCGATGATCATGGCCGAGCGTGGTTCCCTGAACTGGTACTGCACCGACTACTGGAGCGACCGGCTGGATATGGACATCACCGGGCTCAAGGCCGAAGTGGGAGAACGCATTGGCTACCGCCCGCATGTGACGGATTTTCTCGACGCTGTCCGTGATACCGGCCTGCGCTCGGTGATTGTCACTAACTGCCATCCCGACCCCCTCAGCCTGAAACTTCAGCGCACCGGCCTGGACAGCCGGGTGGACAACATCATCTCTAGCCACCAACTGGGCAAACCCAAGGAAGATCCCGCCTTCTGGCAGGACCTCGCCGGCCTTGAAGCCTATCAGGCTGCCGCCACATTAATGGTGGACGACAGCTTCCCGGTCCTGGAAAGCGCCCGCACCGCCGGCATCGCCCAATGTCTTGCCATTCTGGCACCAGACAGCAGGCAACCCGCCCGCGACCGGCACCCTGATATCCCCTCGATCCATCATTTTGATGAAATACTGCCGGCACTGCGTCAGCGCCAACCCCTGCCATCCGGCCAGTGAGCCAGCTATACTATGCGTATACGCTCATCAGGTGAGGAGAAATGACGGCAACCACCACTGACGACACCCGCGTAAGACTCGACAAATGGCTGTGGGCAGCACGTTTCTACAAAACCCGCAACCTCGCCAAGCAGGCCATCGAAGGGGGCAAGGTTCACTACAACAGCCAGCGAACCAAACCCGGAAAACTGGTGGAGCCAGGCGCCAAAGTTACCCTGCGGCTGGGCTGGCAGGAACGCATTGTGGTAGTGGACGACCTCAGTGACCGGCGCCGGGGCGCTCCCGAAGCCCAGAAGCTTTATCACGAAACCGACGACAGCGTGAAACGCCGGGAAGAACTCTCGTGGCAGCGCAAAACCATGCAGGCGGCGCAGCTACCCCCGGCCCGACGGCCTTCCAAGAAAGACCGACGGGACATACAGCGCTTCCGGGAACAGAACGGGCTCTAGCATTCCTGTTTTTCGCCCCAATGATCACCGTTTCCGACTTTAACGCTCAGGAGAAATACCAATGGCATCCCGGGACCAGTTCCAGCGATTTATTTTTGAAGACAGCCAGGTCCGGGGAGCCTGGGTGAAGCTGAACGACAGCTACAGCGAAATAGGCAACCAGGCCCCCTACCCCGCCTCCGTGCGGCGCATGCTGGGGGAGTCCCTGGTGGCCAGCGTACTGATGAGCAGTACGCTCAAGTTCGAAGGCACCCTGTCCCTGCAAGCCCAGGGCGATGGCCCGTTGCGCACGCTGATGGCCGAGTGCAGCCATGACCGTTTCATCCGCGGCCTGGCCCGTTACGACGAACACGCCGTGACCGAGGACTCCCTCAATGCGCTGCTGGGCGAAGGCCGCATGGCGATCACCATCTCCCCGGACAAAGGCCAACGCTACCAGGGCGTGGTGCCCCGGGAAGAGGAAAATCTGGCCGGCTGCCTGGAAGAATACTTCGAACGCTCCGAGCAGATCCCCACCAGCTTCTTCCTGTTTGCCGATGAAAACTGCAGCGCCGGCCTGATGCTGCAGAAACTGCCCGGCAACACAGAAAAGGATTCCGACCTGTGGGATCGCCTTAACCACCTGGCCAGCACCGTGGAAGCCGAGGAGCTATTGACCCTCGACAGCGAAACCGTGCTCCATCGCCTGTTCCACGAAGAGACGGTTCGCCTGTTCGATGCCGAACCGGTCGCCTTCCGCTGCAGCTGTTCACGGGAGCGAACCCTGGGCGCCCTGGAATCCATCGGCAAGGAGGAGTGCTACAGTATCCTCGACGAGCAGGGCTCCATCGAAATGGACTGCCAGTTCTGTCATCAACACTATCGCTTCGATAGAAACGATATTG
Source organism: Marinobacter sp. UBA3604 (assembly GCF_002375325.1). NCBI lineage: Bacteria > Pseudomonadati > Pseudomonadota > Gammaproteobacteria > Pseudomonadales > Marinobacteraceae > Marinobacter > Marinobacter sp. UBA3604. The sequence goes on along the minus strand of NZ_DFMB01000033.1, from coordinate 154,449 downwards.
ATCACCTTTTCACCGGCCATACGTTACACTGAACACCCGGCTGAATGGCCCGGAAGCCAGTCGTAGAGCGGCTTCCGGGGCAGTCGTTTTTTACCGGCGTCTCTGGCATAATAGCGCGCCTGAATTGACCCGATTGCTCAGATTTCCGTCAATTTTTAGGGGGGACGGCCCGAGCAATCACGATCACATCCCGAGGGCGAGGTCGAAGTGAGTAACACTTATAATGATCTGAGTGCAGCACAACTGGTTGAGCAGGCACTGGAAAGACGCGAGGGCCAACTGGCCGCAAATGGTTCCCTGGTGGTCAAAACCGGTGAACGTACAGGCCGGTCCCCGAAAGACCGCTACATCGTCGAAGAGCCCAGCACCTCTGACGATATCCATTGGGGCCCCATCAACCGCCCGTTCGACGCGGACAAGTTTGATGCCCTCTGGGATCGCGTTGAAGCCTACATCGCCGAGAAAGACAGCTTTGTAAGCCAGGTACACGTCGGCTCCGACCCGGAACACTACCTGCCGGTACGCATGACCACCGAAACCGCCTGGCAAAACCTGTTCGGCCAGAATCTGTTCATTCGCCCGGATAGTTTCAACCCGGCCGACAAGCAGGAGTGGCAGATCCTCAACGCCGCCAATTTCGAGTGCGTGCCCGAGCGCGACGGCACCAACAGCAACGGCTGCGTGATCATCAACTTTGCCAAGCGCAAGGTACTGCTGGCAGGCATGCACTACGCCGGCGAAATGAAAAAGGCGATGTTCTCCGTACAGAACTTCCTGCTGCCGGAAAAAGACGTGCTGCCCATGCACTGCTCCGCCAACGTCGGCGAAGACGGCGAAACCTGCCTGTTCTTTGGCCTCTCCGGCACCGGCAAGACCACCCTCTCCGCCGACCCCGATCGCTTCCTGATCGGCGACGACGAGCACGGCTGGGGCCCAGGCACCGTCTTCAACATTGAAGGCGGCTGCTACGCCAAGTGCATCGACCTGAGCCAGAAAAACGAACCCATCATCTGGGACGCCATCCGCTTCGGTGCCATCGTTGAGAACGTCACTATCGACCCGGAAACCCGCGAACCGGACTATACCGACGTCTCCCTCACCGAAAACTCCCGCTGCGCCTACCCGCTGGAGCATGTTGAGAAGCGAGTCATTGAGAACCGCGCCGGCGAGCCGTCACACATCGTTTTCCTGACCTGCGACATGACCGGCGTACTGCCGCCCGTGTCCATCCTCAGCAAAGAAGCCGCGGCCTACCACTTCCTCAGTGGCTACACCGCGTTGGTGGGCTCCACGGAAATGGGCTCCTCTTCCAAGCTGAAAGCCACCTTCTCCACCTGCTTTGGCGCACCTTTCTTCCCGCGCCCGGCCGGCGTCTACGCCGAGCTGCTGATGAAGCGCATGGACGAATTTGGCAGCAAGGTCTTCCTGGTGAACACTGGCTGGACCGGCGGTCCTTACGGCGTGGGCGAACGCTTCAGCATCCCCACCACACGTGGCATCATCGCCGCCATCCAGAATGGCGACCTGGACGATGCCGAAACCGAGCACCTGCCCACCCTGAACGTGGACGTGCCAGTTGACGTACCGGGCGTGGACAACAACCTGCTAAACCCGCGCAACACCTGGGCCAGCAAGGAAGACTACGACGCCAAGGCCGCCGAACTGATTGGCCAGTTCGTGGAAAACTTCAAGAAGTTTGATGTTTCCGACGCCATTGTGGAGGCCGGGCCAAAAGTGTAAGCCCGCCTCTGCTGAAGAAAGCGCCCTGCTCTTTGAGTACGGCGCTTTTTTTGTATCTGAGTAGGCCCGTCACGTACGACAGCTACGAAAACTCAACCCCTCTCTCAGGGGTGGGAAAACCGTGCTCGGCGTTGCGCCAGTGACCACCCTCACAACTCGAAATTCATAACCACTTCTGGCGCCTGGATGAAATGCCCCTGGAAATAGCGAACGTTTCGCTCCCAGAACCAGGACACTGCCCTGGCATCCTCCACGCCCGTGGCCACAATCGGCAAGCTGGAACCAAAAATAGCGGTAAGCTGGCGGATCAGGTTTTCGAGCTCCGGTGTCTGTTCCACAGTCGAGCCATATTTTGGCCCAAGTTTCACGAAATCGACGGATTGCAGTTCTTTCAGCAAATCAATGGTCGCCTGACTGATATCGATGTGTTCGATAATCAGTCCGCAGTCCATATCCTGAAGCACCTTGAGCACCTGTCTGGCCTTCGCCACATCCGTAAACACGGTTGGACTGGATAGGGCAAGATAGATTCGGCGTTTACCCTTGATGCGCGCGTTGCGCATCTGGCTGGTGAGAAATGGAATCAACTTCGCCACGTCCGTCATTGGTGAGGCAAGCTTAATGGCCACAGAGTGGCTGGCAGCGGCTTTCCCCTCCAGCTTTGAGAGCCCCTCCAATGCGTGCTCCATAACCCAACGATCCAGATCATAGAGAGATCCATGACCGCCGTCTGCCAATTGAGGTAAAAACTGGCCGGGGAAATACACGGCGTTGTCCTCGTCCACCAATCGTACGAGTGCCTCAAACAGTATGTCTCCGGAATCCATATTCACGATCGGCTGATAGTGCAACTTGAAGGCTTTGGCATCCAGCAGTTCACGTATACGATCATCCAGACTACTGTGCTCAGAGCGCTCCGGCGGCTGGTGCCACATCAGGCATCCGCCTCCCGCTTGCATTGCCTCGCTACAGGCCTGCTCGACTTCCAGTAGCGCTTTGTCTTCATTCACCGCTTCGGTAAGGGGCAGCACACCGATGCTGAGGGTAATCGGGATGGGCGGCTCGCCCAGAGCCCACCCCTGACTGTTCAAACGCTGGTGAAAATGCTCAAGGTACGCGCCGACTTCTGTACCCGCGGGAATAATGACCTTGAACAGAAAGCTACCACCCCCCAAAGCACAGCCGGAATCACTCACACCCAACTGATTGGCAAAGTTCTGCTCCATGCGAGCAGTGAGACTCGCCATAGCGCGCGCTCCGTACTGAGCGCGCAGATACTCTTCCCGGTCAATGCCAACCTGCACCAAAAAACAGTCCTGACTGGCCGGCGTCGTTTCCAGGTAGGCAATCGAAGTAGCCAGTTCGGTCAGGAAATAGTCGTGGTTTTGCAGTCCCTGGCGTTCGTTGCGCTGGCTCACCAGGTTGATGCGCGCTGAAAGCAGCTGAGCCTGCGCGAGGTGATAATGAAGCGCGGCCAGAAACCGCTCGTTGTCCAGCGGTTTCTGAAAAAATTCGTTGCCCGTCATGCTGTACTTGCCAATCTGCTCCGAGACCGCTTGTGAGGCCGACACAAATAGAATGGGAATGGTCATGTACCGGGCATCCTGACGTAGCACCTGTGCCAATTCCAACCCCTGGACCCCGGGCATCTCGTGGTCAAGTACAATGGCGTCCGGCTCGAATTGTTCAATGCGATCAAGGATTCGCACCGACTGAGACAGACCTTCAACCTCATAGCCTTGCCCAGCCAGCAGACTTTCGTAGTAGGCGAGTAAATCGCTGTCGTCTTCCACCCAAAGCACCCGCGGTCTTGAGCCCGCGTTGGTATTCAGCAATTGCTCGATCTGCTTCTCCAGGTCTCCCAGATCCAGGGGTTTGGTGAGATAGCTATCCGCCCCGGCCCGGAGCGCGCGCATTCGCGCGACCATATCGCTGCGAGCCGACATCATGATCACCGGTATACTGGCATCCCATCGGTATTTCAGTCGCTCAAGCCAAACGATCCCTTCCAGTGCGCCCTCGGGGAAACTGATGTCCAGCAGAATCAGGTGATGATTGTGGTCGTCCACTTTCCGGCTGTATGTCTCTGGCGTCTCGAAGCACTCCACTGTATAGCCCAACTGCTCCAGCCAACTCTGCAGAAAATCCGACTGATTACGATCATCTTCAATGACGGCAATGCGATGGTGGCTCTTTGTGGCCGCCCTAACCGCCGTTACCGCTTGGATTGGTGTGGCCGTATGGATTGCTTTCTCAATGGCTCCTACCAGATTGTCGAGAGACGTCTCGATTGCATGTCGCTCGTCCACCGTTACATCCGGTTTGTTCAGCACTTTCTGCAATTGATCTTCCAGAATCCGGGCTGAGTGGCTGATGTCTGGGAACTGAAAGGTCGCACCACTGCCATACAACTTGTGGGCACACTGCGTCATGGTAGTCAGCGATTTCGAGTCCCAACTGACGTGCTGCAGCCAATGCCAGGACGCATGGAGTTCTTCCAGACGCGCAGGAAGACGTTCAATATATCGCTGCCTCAGCTCTTGGCCCTTTGGCCCCAGGTCGACGCCTGCCATTGTTGAACCTCATCTACTATGCATGGATGATATGAGTATGAATCCGGTCTCACGTTGTAGCGATACGTTGGAGTAAACGAGAATCCGATAGCAATGGTTTCAAACATTTCTGAAACTGCCACACCTCGCCGTCAGGCACAATGGGCAGGGTGAGTAACTCTCGAACCTTAACCGGCCATTCAGGCCTGGATCGACGGTATGAAATCGCTACCGGGATACCTCCGGATGCCAGGGATTAAATAAGGTTGAAGACTCCACGGCGATAACAATAATCGCTATGCTTTGATCTGGGTGGTAGAACAATGCAATCTACTCATATCCAGGCATTTAAATCGTCCTGTCTTGGAATGGAGTCTGTACATGCAGCCAAAAGACGTCGTGGAACAGTTCATCGCCGATACCCGGGCTCATCGCTTTGATGAGGCAAAAGCGTGGCTGGTTGCCGACGGGTTTGAATATGTGGGGCCGAACATGCATTTCCTCAGTCCGGATGACATGTTGTCCTACCAGTTCGGGATGGCCGCCATCCAGAAAGACCTCGTCCTCCGCCAGCTCAGTGCCGACGGGGAGCACGTATTCGCGATTCTGGATTACCGGACCAACTTTGAACCAATTGGGGATGTGCGACTGGCCGTCTGGTTCCGCGTGCGCAACGATAAGATCCAGACGGTTGAAGCCTTCTATAATGCCGCGGTGGTTGAGAACATGCTGGGAGGCAACCTGCCTTCGGCTAACTGACGCTGACGGGAACCAGAGGACATGAAAGAAACCGGAAAGATCAACTATGTTGAGCTCCCTTCGCGAGATCTTGACGTCACGAAGCGGTTCTTTGCCAGCGCGTTTGGCTGGTCGTTCATAGACTACGGGCCAGAATACGTTGCTATTGAAAATGCCGGGCTGGATGGTGGCTTCTTCAAATCCGATAAAGCCGCCACCACCAGTAACGGCAGTGCCCTGATTGTCCTCTACAGCACTGACCTGGATGCCACCCTCGACAAAGTAACGTCTTCGGGTGGCACCATCGTGCAGGGCATTTTTTCGTTTCCAGGCGGTCGCCGTTTTCATTTCTCGGACCCCAATGGCAATGAGTATGCCGTTTGGTCTGAGCCAGTGGTGTAAACCGACTTCAGGAGCCCAAAATGCCAAGGAAGACATTGCGCAATATCAGCTTGTCAGCACTTCTCACCCTCCCTGCCTTGACGTTAGCCGGCCAGCCCACATCGGTTGACTACCTCGCCAGCAAGCCTTTGCTGCTGGAAATCCGCTACTGTGAGTGCCCGGCCACCACACCTGGTGGCGCCCCAGGCGATGTGTTGCCGGAGTTTCTGGATGAGTCGAGGGCTCTAAGGGTGGGAGCAGTCACAACCGAACACAGTAACTTTGTTGCTTCGCGGGCGCTCTCCATGGGATATGAGATCAGCCCGGTGGAAAAGCCCTCGGGTTCGTTCCAGATCACCTATGCCAGTGAATACACAACTCTTGATGGCAGCCTCTCAGGCCAGGGGACGCTGGTGCTGGAAGCAGGCCAATGGGTAAGTTTTCTCGGATCCAGCCTCCAAACTGAAGCCGGGGCGAAACATATCGGTGTTGCGCTTCGGCTGGTGGATCAAAGCGCCTCCCAATAGAAAGCACCTCCTAATAGAGAGAAACGCCGCCGATGATACGCATTCCTTTTCCCCAGGCACCGGACTACCCAGATGTTGAACCGGGTTTCGATGGGCCAAAGGTGGCGGCGATTCATGGCCTCATGGGCCATGACCTTATGCGGAAACACCTGCTTCGCATGATGAGGGAGACCGGTTACCGCGATGCAACGATATACAGCCATTTGCATCCCACGAAAGCCATCGCGGACGATTTATGCGAAGCAGTTGGCGCCAACCGCAGGATAGCCATCGTCGGCTATAGTCAGGGCGGTTTCGAGGCGATCAAGGTGGCACGTGAACTCGCCCGGCGTGACATCACAGTCGACCTGGTTGTGACCATTGCGGCGGGTGGCTTGGGCCGAACGTTACCGGCCCAATGGGGGTTCAATCCCCGCGAAGTGCCGGCCAACGTATCCAGATGCCTGAATTTTTTCTCCGAGGGCGACCGGCTTGGCTCCGATCAAAAGCCTGAGCGCAATCTGGTGCAAGCCAGCCGCTCAGGCCAGTACGTTGAGAATATTGTCTTCCCGAAGGACGAACACATATCCCACGTTCGATTGGTCATCTGCTACCCGGAGTCACGAGTGCATCCTACCGTCAGAGCTCAGTTGCTGGACCGGCTGCAAACTGAACTGGCGACGTTGACGCGCCAGCATCATGTTTCCGGCAGTGCTGAACGCGCCTCAAAGTAATCCGCAGATTTTACCTCTTCCTTCAGGCTGGCGAGTCCCAGCTTTCGGAGCTCTGAGGTTTCCATCGCTTTTTTCATCAGCATCCGGCTATTACGCCCTGAATTGGGGAACACGCTCTGCCCGGCCCGAAGTTCGAGCGTAACGCCCCCATCCGTTTCTCTCGGAAGGTCACGAAGACGCTGGTACATGTCTTCGTACTTGTGGTGGGCAGGGTTCGTCACGATCAACACAAACGCACTGGTTGAATAACGTGACAGGTAAGTTCCGTCATCAACGGCTGTCGTCACAGCCTTGGCAAGAGCTGCTATTGCCTCCTCAGCCTGGTTGTCAGGAATGTCCCGATGGTTGGCAACCTCCAGGTAGAGCACCGCGAAGACGTGTCTGTCGGTTTCACTCCTTGCCAGCTCCCTGACCAGATGATTCGCCAGGCTGGCTCGGTTGGGCAGTCCTGTGGTCGAATCGTACAGCGCTTTGCGCTCAACACGCTGTGATTCCTCCAGCGCCTGTATTTCAGCGTTCCGGCGTTGCTTGACGTCATTGGCGGAGGCATAAAGAGCAATCAGGATTAACACACCACTGACCAGAGCCAGAGGAGCTCCCAGCCAATCACCCGATAGCAGGTTATCTGCGGCGGGCATGGCGTTTTCAGGATAGATCATGGCGGCCATGCCAGTGTAGTGCATACCGCAGATAGCTACGCCCATGGCCAGGGCGGCGCCGAGCTGGAGGGCGGTTCCTTTCAGGCCTTGTATTGACTGCAAACGGCGGCAAATGAACATGGCCACGCCCGAGGCTCCGACCGCAATAACAACGGAAGCACTGAATAAAACCGGGTCGTAACGCATCCCCGGCTCCATCTCCATGGCCGCCATGCCGACGTAATGCATGGACGTAATGCCGCCGCCCATAAACAGGCTGCCGATGACGATCTGCAGCGCGCCCGCTCGGTCCTTGCCGATGATATGGAGGGCCAGCCCCGAGGCTCCCACAGCGGCAACCCAGGAAATCAGGGTAATGGTGAGGTCGTAGCTCATTTCCATCGGCATCACATAAGCCTGCATGCCTACGAAATGCATAACCCAGACCCCGGTCCCCATCGTCAGAGCCCCGAGCACCAGCCATAGTCTGGCTTTTGCCTGTTCGAGAGTTACAAGCTGTGCGCCGAAATAGAGCGCGCTGTACGACGCCAGAACCGCAACCACAAAGGATGCGGCAACCAGGGTGTAATCGTAATATCCCGTCATTCTGAAACCCGTTTTCTGGATGGATGCTGTTCACGATCAGTTTCGCCAGTGGCCAAACTGCCGTGAAATGAGAAATCCATCACACTTACGGGCTGTGTTGTTCTATCGTTTCAAAAACAATGTGAATTCTCGTGAAATGTACAATGGCGAAGTCGGCGGCTTACCACTGCTCCCGGTCTTCCGCGCTCTCCTCCGCCTCGACTTCGGCCTTGCGCTCCTGAATCTTTTTCATCTTTTCATCAGAAATTTTCATGCTGTTAGCATTGTCACGCAGCACCATCAGGCTGCCGACTATCAGGGCGAAAGCAACTAGGACAATAACCCATCCGATAAGAGGCATGGCTTGGCTCCTTCAATGAACCCGTTTACCTTATAGTGGACCACACGCCTTCAACCCGACAACCGGATTCGGAAGTTACTCCATGTCCTTCTCCAGAATTTATAATCAGGCGGCCGCCCGAAAAGGAGGCGAAGTCGCGCTACGTGCCATGCTGCCGCGGGTTGCAGAGCCCGGTGAGCTCGAAGCCATGGGTGACGACCGCTACCTGTCGGAAGTTACCCGCTGTGTCTTTAAAGCGGGTTTCGTGTGGCGGGTAATCGAGAACAAGTGGCCGGGGTTTGAAGATGCCTTCAAGGGATTCGTGCCGCTTTACTGGCAGCAGGTTCCGCCGGAAGTGCTGGAGGAACTGGCACAGGATGAGCGCATTGTGCGCAACATGCAGAAAATTCGCACGGTGCCTGACAACGCCCGGATGATTGTGGATGGCGCCCGTGAGCACGGTGGCTTTGGCGCTTTCCTGAGCCAGTGGCCTTCTCACGATCAGGTCGGCCTGCTGATGTGGTTCAAACGCCACGGTGCCCGCCTTGGCGGCAACACCGCCCAGAATTTCCTGCGCCGGGTAGGCTGGGATGGCTTTGTCCTGTCGTCGGATGTGGCTGCCGGGCTGCATCGCGAAGAACGGCTCGATGCCAGCCCCGGCAGCAAAAAGGCCCTGGTGCAGGCGCAGCAGGCGTTCAACGACTGGCATAAGGAAACCGGCCTGCCCTACAGCCACCTGTCGCGAATTCTGTCTTACTCAGTGGGAGACTGACCGTTTCGGCCCTACGTCTTTATCCCGTGGGTATTTTGCTATCACTGTCCGCCAATGGCAGGATAAGCGCTTTCCGTTGTCATGCTGAAGGGCGCTATGAATCCCACCATTGAACTTCTTAAATCACACCGTTCGATCCGCAAGTTCCAGAACCGCAGGATTCCCCGCGAACTCTTCGAGGAACTGATCCGGGCCGGCCAGAGCGCCGCTACATCCAGCCACGTGCAGGCCTACTCCATTATCCATGTGGTCGATCCGAGGAACCGAGAGGCCCTGGCCGAGTTGAGTGGCGGCCAACGCTATGTGGCGGAAAGTTCAGATTTCCTGGTGTTCTGCGCGGATATGAAACGGGCCACGGATGCGGCGGAACGCGCGGGTGCCGAGGTGGTCCGCGGGATGACCGAGCAATTGTTGGTGGCCAGTATCGATACCGCCCTGGTGGCCCAGAACGTTGCCACAGCGGCGGAATCGGAGGGGCTGGGCCTGTGTTATATTGGTGGCATCCGCAACAACCCGTCGGAGGTCAGCGAGTTACTACGCCTGCCAGAGCACGTGTATCCGGTATTCGGCATGTGCCTGGGGTATCCGGACCAGGCTCCGGAGGTGAAACCGCGACTGCCACTGGCGTCCATCCTGAAAGAGGATTACTACCAGAGCGAACGCGATGCGGAGCTGGTGGCAGAGTTCGACACTACCATGAACACCTATTACCAGGCCCGCACCGGGGGCACCAAGGACACCACCTGGTCGCAACAGCTGAAACCACTGTTTACATCCAAGTTGCGCCCCCACATGCGGGATTTCCTGCGTGGCAAGGGCTTCGAAATGAAGTAATGATAATCGCCGGGATACTTACCCCGGCGCACCTACCAGCGAGCGGTATACATCCACCATCGCCAGGGTCACCGCTGTGCGGCTACGCACAGCGGCATCCCGGGTAGCGGTGAACTCCTGTTCCGCCGTCAGCACCTCGAAATAGCCGATAAATCCCTCCTCATAGCGAGCCCGGGCCAGTTCCACGGCTTGCTCGGCGTTATTCATCGCATGCTCTAGCCGCTCTTCCCGCTGTTGCGCCCGCTGATAACGCACCAGCCGCGTTTCTGCCTCTTCCAGGGCTACCAGCACGGTTTGCTGGTAGCTGGCCAAGGCCGCGCGGCTATCGGCCCCTGCCGCCTCGATACGGGCCTTGACCCTGTCGTGGTCCAGGAAGGTCCAGTCGATACCGAGGGCAACGCGGCGGGTTTCCGCCGAGCCAGTGAACAGATCGCTGGTGTCGCCGGCAACGGAACCGATCAGCCCGCTCAGGGTAAAGCGAGGGAACAAGTCAGCGGTGGCCACCCCGATGCGGGCGGTGGAGGCCGCCAGACGTCGCTCAGCGGCGGCGATATCCGGGCGGCGGCGCAGAACCTCCCCTGGGCTATCCACGGGAATCGTCGGTAATGTTTCCGGCAATGCTCCACGAGGCGACAGGGTTTCGACAAGCGCCATCGGCGGCTGGCCAGTCAGCACAGCGATGCGGTGCATGGCCCCACGTATCCCGGCCTGCAGGGTGGGCAACTCGGCCCGGGTCCGTTCCAGTTGGGCACGGGCACGCACCTGATCAAACTCGGTACCACGCCCGGCCTTTACCCGGGCTTCCACAATGTCCAGTGACTGCTGCTGCAAAGCCACACTCTGGCGGGCGACCTGATACTGCTCCTGAAGCCCTCGCAGCTCAAAATAGCTGCTGGCCAACTGCCCCGCGATGGCTACCTGAACGGCACCGAGATCGGCACCGGCTGCCTCCAGTTCCGCCCTTTGGGCCTCCGTCGCACGGCGAAGGCGCCCGAACAGATCCAGCTCCCAACTGGCGGCAACGCCAGCCTGGTAACGCTGCACCCGTTCTGGCCCGGCACCGGGGGGAGATTGCTCAATATCCGCAAGATACTGTTCGGCGGCGGAGGCGCTGGCGGTGACGCTGGGCCACTGATCCCGCTCGGCGCCATACAGCAGCGCGGCCGCGCGCTCATAGCGAGCGACGGCGCCTTCCAGGCTGAGGTTGGCGGCCAGGGCATCATCAATCAGGCGTGCCAGCAAAGGATCATCAAATCCCTGCCAGAAACGCTGCTGGTCGGTTCCACCGGCAAACATGATTCGCCCTTCCGAAAACGCATTCGGTTCCGGTGTCGTCGGGGCCTGGTAATCCGGGCCCACGGCACATCCCGTTAACAGGGCCATAGCCCCAGTCATGGTGATGACTTTAAGCATGGCTACCTCCTGGCAATGCGTCTTCGCCGTCATCGGAAGACAGTGTGGATGTATGATGGCTTTTCAGCGGGTGGCTTCCAGAGAGCTTGCGCAGCGCCACGTAGAACACCGGCGTCAGGAACAGGCCAAACAGGGTGACCCCGATCATGCCGGCAAACACGGCCGTGCCCAAAGCCTCACGTACCTCGGCGCCCGCACCGGTAGCCAGCACCAGGGGAACAACCGCTGCCGTGAAGGTGATGGAGGTCATGATGATGGGCCGCAGCCGCAACCGGCAGGCTTCCAGCGCCGCCTCTACAATGCTCCGCCCTTGCAGCTCGAGCTCGCGGGCGAATTCCACGATCAGGATGGCGTTCTTGCAGGCCAGGCCAATCAACACCACCAACCCCACCTGAACGAAGATGTTGTTGTCCCCGCCGCCAAACCACACGCCGATCAGGGCTGAGAGCATACACATGGGCACAATGAGGATCACCGCCAACGGCAGAGTCCAACTCTCATAAAGCGCTGCCAATACCAGGAACACCAGCAGGATGGCCAGCGGGAACACCACCAGCGCGGCATTGCCCTGGGTGGCCTGCTGATAGCTCAGGTCGGTCCATTCAAACGCCATTCCGGCAGGCAGCACCTGGTCCGCCAGTGCGGTCAGCGTATCCATGGCCTGAGCCGACGACAGCACCCTGGGGTCCGCCTCCCCGGCAATGTCCGCAGCGGGGTAGCCGTTGTACCGCAATACCGGGTCCGGTCCGAAGCTCTGGCGGATGTTCACCATGGAGCCGATCGGCACCATCTCGCCCTGGTCGTTGCGGGTACGCAGGCGGGCAATGTCCTCCACGCTGTCGCGGTAGGGGGCGTCTGCCTGGGCGATGACCTGCCAGGTACGACCAAACCGGTTAAAGTCGTTGACGTAGGTGGACCCCAGGTAGGTCTGCAGGGTGTCGAACAGTTCGGTCAGGGGCACGCCCTGGGCCTTGGCCTTGAGCCGGTCCACTTCCGCATCCAGTTGCGGCACATTGGCCTGGTAACTGGTGATGGGATACCCCATGCCCGGTGTCTGGCTGATGGCCCCCTGGAACTGGTTCACCGCGTTCTGCAGGGCCCCGTAACCGAGATTCCCACGGTCCTCGATGAACAACTGATAGCCGGAGCCGTTGCCCAAGCCCAGGATCGGCGGAGGCATGAAGGCGAAGGCAAAGCCTTCTTTCAGCCCGCTGATTCGCTGGTTGATCTGAGCATTGATCTCCGCGGCACTGAGGTTGCGCTCGTCAAACGGTTTCAGAGGGAAGAACACCACACCGGTGTTGGAGGTATTGGTGAACTGTAGTGCGTTCAGGCCGGGAAACGCCACGGCGTTGGCCACACCCTCGGTCTCCATGGCGATGTCGGTGACTTTCTGGAGCAATTGATCGGTACGCTCCAGGGAGGCGCCCTCCGGCAGTTTCACACCGGCGATCAGGTACAGCTTGTCCTGGGTCGGGATAAAGCCTGGCGGTACCGCCTTGAACATCAGCCCGGTGCCGGTCAGCAACAGCGCATAGACCACAAACACAGCGCCACGCCGGCGCAGGGAACGGGACACTCCGCCCTGGTACTTCCCGGCGCTGGCGTTGAAGAAACGGTTGAAAGGCCGGAACACCCAGCCAAACAACGCATCAATCACTCTCTGCAACCGATCTTTGGGCGCGCTGTGGGGCTTTAGCAACATCGCCGCCAGAGCTGGAGAGAGTGTCAGCGAGTTGATGGTGGAAATCACCGTGGAAATGGCAATGGTCACCGCGAACTGCCGGTAGAACTGGCCGGTCACCCCGGAGAGGAACGCCATTGGAATGAACACGGCGCACAGCACCAGACCGATCGCAATGATGGGACCAGACACTTCCTTCATGGCCTGGTGAGCCGCCGCCAGCGGTTTCAGGCCTTCCTCGATGTTACGTTCGACGTTTTCCACCACCACGATCGCGTCGTCCACCACGATGCCAATAGCGAGCACCAGGCCGAACAGCGTCAGGGTATTGATGGAGTAGCCCAACAGGTATAGCGCGCCGAAGGTGCCAATGACCGACACCGGTACTGCCAGCAACGGGATAATCGACGCCCGCCAGGTCTGCAGGAACAGCGTGACCACCAATACCACCAGCAACACCGCCTCCAGAAGGGTGGCAATGACCGCCTTGATGGAGTCGCTGACGAAGATCGTAGTGTCGTAAACCGCTTCATATTCAACCCCTTGAGGGAAACGGGAAGCCAGTTCATCCATGGTTGCGATCACTTCGTCGCGGATTTCCAGAGCGTTGGCGCCCGGCGCCTGGAAAACACCCAGGGCCACCGCATCCTTACCATCCAGCTGCGAGCGCAAGGTGTAGTCACCGGCCCCCATTTCCAACCGGGCCACGTCTTCCAGGCGCAGAATCTCGCCGTTGTCGCCACGCTTGAGCACAATGTCACCAAACTCTTCCACCGTCTCCAGCCGGCCACGGGCGTTGATCAGTGTCAGGAAGTCGCTGTCCGGGACCGGCTCCGCGCCAATCTGACCGGCTGATACCTGCACATTCTGCTCACGCATGGCGCGGACCACATCGCTCGCCGTCAGACCACGGGCGGCAATACGGTCCGGGTCCAGCCAGGCGCGCATGGCGTAATCACCGCCACCAAAGATCTGCGCGTCGCCAACACCCTGGATACGGGCCAGCCGGTCACGCACATGCAACCGCGCGTAATTGCGCAGGTATAGCGTGTCATAGGTGCCGCTCGGCGAGGTCAGGTGCACCACCATCAGGAACGTGGGCGACTGCTTCTGGGTCGTCACGCCCTGGCGCCGCACCTCCTCCGGCAGCCGGGCCTGGGCCTGGCTGACACGGTTTTGCACCCGCACGGTGGCTTCCTCGGCGTCGGTGCCTGGCCGGAAGGTGACAGTCATCTGAAGAACGCCGTCCGAGCCCGCCACGGACTTGAAGTACATCATGTCTTCAACGCCACTGATGGCTTCTTCCAGCGGCGTGGCCACGGTTTCTGCAATTTCCTTGGGATTGGCGCCGGGGTAGACGGTGCGCACGACAACCGACGGCGGCACCACTTCCGGGTACTCGCTGACCGGCAGGTTCGGAATGGAAATCAGCCCGATGGCAAAGATGATGATGGACAGCACTGCCGCGAATATCGGCCGGTCGACAAAAAATCGGGAGATATTCATTGCGCCAGCTCCTGAGCTACGACAACGGCGCCTTCTCCCCGGGCGGATTCTTTCATGGCAACCAGCTGCGGCTTGACTTGCATACCGGCGCCAAACACCTTCTGCACACCATTAATGATCACAAGGTCGCCATGGTTGAGGCCTTCACGGATCACCTGCAGATCATCCACCTGACGGCCAGTGGTGACCTGCCGGGGTGCAACCCGATTCTGTTCATCCACCACGTAGACAAAACGGCGGTCCTGGTCAGTCAACACCGCCTTGCGGCTTACCAGTAGTGCCTGGTCCAACTCGGCAACGGGCATTTCCACACGGGCAAACTGGCCGGGTTTAATCAGACCGTCCAGGTTGTTAAGCACGGCACGGTACTGCAGGGTGCCGGTCCCCGGGTTCAGGTGGTTGTCGACGAAGTCCAGCTCGCCCTTGTACTGACCGCCGCCCTCGCCACCCAGCGAAATGCGCACACCCCTGGGCTGGCCATTGGCAAGTAACTGCTGGCTACTGAACGCGGATTGTTCGTCGGCTTCGAAGTACACGTGCACCGGATCCACCGAAACCACGGTGGTGAGCAGGCTCTGGTCGGCGTTCGCCAGGTTGCCCTGAGTCACCAGGGCCCTGCCGGTACGGCCGCTGACGGGTGCGGTTACACGGGTGTATTGCAGGTTCAGCTCGGCGGTATCCAGAGCGGCCTGGGCCGCCTGCACACGGGCCCGCGCGCTCATCAACGCGGTATTGCGCTGATCGTATTCCTCACGGGATATTGCCCGGCTTTCCAGCAGCGTCCTGGCCCGACCAGCTTCACTTCTGGCCAGATCAAGCTGGCTGTTGGCCAGCGCCAATTCAGCGCTGGCCGCCTGCTTTTGGGCTTCGTAGGGGCGTGGATCAATTTGGAACAGCAGATCCCCGGCTTTCACCAATTCCCCTTCTTCGAAGGCCACTTCATCGATGTAGCCACTGACGCGGGGCCGCAAGTCCACCGTTTCCGGCGATGCCACACGACCAGTGAAGGATTCCCAGAGAGTGACAGGTTCCACGACCACTTCCGCCACATCCACTTCCGGCGGAGGCGGCATGCTCGCCGCTTCATCGCTTTGCGCCTCGCAGCCGGTCAATAAAACAGTTATCGCTACAGCCAGGCCCAGTAAACGGCCAGACCCTCTGAACGGTTTTGCAGTCAGACTTTCCATGGTTTCTCGCTCCGCTATCGGGGCCGCCTTGTGGGCGTTCCCGGTGTTGCCAAGTAATCGGTTGGATCACTTGTTAAGTCGCTTGGGGTATAACAAATTCGACACGAAGCCTATTTCCTCAAGCTAACTTGAGGTCAATGGCCCTGAATCGAAATGCTGGCTATGGGTGACATAGCGCTGGTTTATCGGATCGGGTAATGTTTACCCAACGGGAGCACAACAATATCCAGTGGAAGGATAAAAGCGGTATCGGGTTACTGCGGGAAGCTTGCCCGATTCTGCCGGCATGATTTATGCCGGAGAGACCGGGTTGCCGATTTCTGCGCGGTCATTGCCTGATCCTGCAGAAAGCGCATGAGACCCCGTACAGTTCAGGTTATGAAGGATTATACTGCCGCTAAAGGGAGACCCACCGATGACTGCCAACGTTCCTGAGATTTCCGGAAATCTCACGCTCAACCTGCAGCAACAGCTCGCTCGTGTCGCCCGTCAATGGACGACACACCAGGGTATTCAGGGTTCCGCCATTGATGGCTTGGAATTAATACGCTGCGACGAGCCTTCCAGCTGTGGGTCCAGTGTCTATGAGCCTTCTTTATGCTTCGTGATTCAGGGCACCAAGATCATCCAACTGGGTGACCGCGAGATCACCTACCAGCCCCTGTCCTATCTCGCCAGTTCGGTACATCTTCCGGTACTGGGGCGAATTGTTGATGCTTCGGAGGAACACCCCTATCTGGCAGCAAAGCTCAAGGTAGACCCTCAGGAAGTGGCGGAGCTGGTGCTCGAACTGGGTGACAAGGCACCCCCGCTGCACCCGAACGAAGCCTGCCCGGAAGTGCAGTGTGGCCTGTGCATGTCGTCGATGGATGAGCGGATGCAGAGCGCGCTCTACCGGTTGCTCAGCCTGCTGGATTCTCCCGGTGACATTCCTATTCTGGCGCCTCTGGCTCGGCGGGAAATCATCTATCGCGCACTGATTGGCGAGATGGGGTCACGGATGCGCAAGTTTGCCGCCACCGATTCCCAGGCACACCGCATTTCCACGGTCATCTCGACGTTGAAGGACCACTACGCCGAACCGCTACGAATCAGTGAACTGGCGGAAGCGGCCAATATGAGCGAGTCCACCCTGTACCACAGTTTCAAGCAGGTGACCCGGATGTCGCCACTGCAGTTCCAGAAGAAACTGCGTCTGCATGAGGCCCGGCGCCTGATGCTGACCGAGGGGCTTGAGGCTGCCACCGCCAGCTATCGGGTGGGTTACGAAAGCCCTTCGCATTTCAGCCGCGAATACAGTCGCCTGTTCGGTGCACCGCCCAGGGCCGACGTTACTTTGCTGCGTGGCGAACACCGGGCTGCAGAGCCCGTTTGACCCCTGAAACTCAGGCGTAGAACAGCAGCGGCACAAACGCCACCAGTACCAGTGAAATGCCCATGGCAATCAGTGGCATGATGATACGCTCGTGGCGCTGGTAGAAGGTGCCCTCTTCCTGCTGTGCCGCCAGCACTTCCGCTTCCCCGACGACCTGCCGCGTCAGCAGGTGGTTCAGCGCCACCGGCGGGCTTAGATAACCCAGCTCAAAGGCGACCAGGGTTACCATCCAGAAGTGAATCGGATGTATGCCACTGCTGTAGGCGATGGTAGCCACGGTGGCGGTCACCAGGATAACGGCGCCGAAGGCGTCCATGATCATGCCCAACACCACCAGGATCAGCACCATCAGCAGCATGGCAGACCAGGCACTGTCGAACGCCTGGGGGAAGGTTCCCATGATGTGGGAGCGTTCGATCACCCCGCCGATACTGACCGACAGGCCCAACAACAGTAACAACGCACCGATTTCCGCGGTGGTGTCGTTAGTGGCCGAACGCAAGCTGCGTTCCAGGCCCTGATGGTTAATCTCGCCACTGGCCCGACCCTTGCGGTTTTTCAGGCTGACATGTTCATACAGCAGGATGGCCAGCATAATCACCGGCAACAACCGGGGGGCCGAGAATTCATCCATCTGCACATCCAGCGCAAAACGGTACAACAGAACCACCGCTGCGATTACCAGCGCATAGGGGATCAGATGCTTCAACGCTGACATCATCGGTGGAAAGGCCGTGGAAGCCGGAGCCAGGTTAAACCTGCTCTGACGGTTCACCGTGAGGGCCACCACCGTGAACATGGTCGCGGTGAGCACGAACACCCATATACCCCAGCCAAACAACTCGTCCGTGGTGACTTCCCTGTTCAGGTAGGCAATGACCACCACCAGCAGGCAGGGCCGCAGGACCACACCCATGGAACCGGACATGGCGGTTGCCGCCAGGGCCAGGTGACGGCGGGCACCGGCAGCACGTAGTTCGCTGTAAATGACCGCACCGGCCGCAATGACAAAGATCCCGGACGCGCCAGTGTAGGCAGTGGGCACCGCAGCCACCAGCACCGCTACGACAGCGAGCATTTCAGGCGGCATGCGCCAGGGCCGGAAGACGTTGAACACCAGGGTGGCCAGGCGCGTCTGCTTCAGCATCATGCCTACCCACACGTACAGTCCGACGTTCAGGAACATGTCGGAGAGCTCCATCATTTTGCCCAGATAGATACCGATGCCGGAGGCGTGACCAATCAACGCAAAATAGGTCCCCGATATAAGACACATGGCGGTATAGAGAGGCACCGCCAGGAAGGCCTTGTTCAGATCACCGCCTTCCCTCAGGTCATCCGGCACCCTGACGAGCCGGTACAGACTGGTAAGCGTCAGTGCGGCAAAACCGGTAATCCACAGGTTATGGAGTAACAGTTCATCAGACGACATGGTGGTGTCGGCGCCAAAACTGGACTGGCGGAAGATCACGCTGGACCCCAGAAGCATGGCATTGGCGACGGTCTGCAGCGTGTGGGAAACCATGTAGTCCAGGCGGGTTTCCATGGCCCGCATGGCAATATGGTGGCGAGTCAGGGTGGCGGTCACCGCGCACAGCATGACCAGGATCACCAGTATGTAGCGCTGGGACTCCAGGCCGAAGGCGATCAGGTCGGCCACAAACAGCTCCACAGCCCGGTAGGCTTTGACGCCTGGAGTAAGCTTGTCCTTGAGATTCTCGTAACTCTGATAGCTCTGGCGGCAGTCCGCCACCGAACGTTCGATGGCCAGACGAACCTCATCCGGGTCTTTCTCGGACTCTCCCAGAAGGGCCGCCATGGGGTTGTCGGAGCCCTCTTTCGCCAACTCTTCCTGAACGGCGGCGTCGATGTCCACGTTCGGGTCACAGGTGGGTTGTACCGGGTCGACCCTCAGCTTGTAGTAGCCGCTCCACAATTGCTCGCCGCCGCGCAGCATCTGATTGTGGATGTCGCTGCTGGTGGAAAACAGCACCACCGACAGCAGAAGCAGACAGGCCGGCAGAGAGGACAACCACTCCAACCCATTACGTCGAAAACCACCCTGGGTCATAACAGCTCACTCTGGGAACATTGATTTACAGCAGATCGTCCAGATCCATGGTTTCGACCGCTTCCTTCTCGTCATCCCAGAAGGTACCCAGTTGCCCCATGGGCGTCCGGTGCCCGGTATTCTCCATCCACAGTCGATCGGAGATCGCCACAATCATGTCCGTGGCCATCGCATCGACAAAGGCCCACTCCTCGTTCGCTGGCGTTTCCTCGATGGCCTGAGCGTGGCTACGGATCACATCGCGAAGGCGTTCCTCGTCACCTTCGTTCTGGGCCGCGATGGCGTGGAACACATGGCTGATCCTGACACCAGCTTCCTCGCCCTGGGCGTCGGCAATTTCCAGCCGTTCGAAAGGGTCCTCGCCTTCTGGCAGTGCGCCAGGAATCATTGCCCAGACAGTCGCACGCAGTGCCATGGGAGCCCCCCACCATTTGTCGTTTTCCAGACAACGGGTCGCGCGCGAAACCGTAGAGCCAATGTTCTTGGGGACGCCGATGGACGAGGTGGACTGAATTTCAGCGTTCAGGGCCTGCAAGCCAGACAACAAGCCCGCCATGTAGATGAACTCGCCCAGGTCATCATCGAAACCAGGGCACTCACCCGCATCGGGTTTGCCATAGAAGGCGTTATGGTGCTTCCAGCCCCGGTGATAGCGTTTGGCGGCCAGGGAAAGTGCGCGCTTCTGGCGAATCATGGCGTCTTCCGCTTCTTCCGCATCCATCGCGCGCAGTGCCGCCAGGCCATCCAATTCGTGTTCCCGTGCCTGCTCCTCTGCACACCCGCCAGCCGACAGGTACAGCATTACCGCCAGTTGGTCAGGCTCACTGGTAACCCGACCGAAAGACATCAGCAGGGGCGCGGTGGCCTCACTCATGGCGCAACCCATGGCGAGATCGTCACTTTCCAGCAGATAGGGTACGGTGTGGTTGCGAGAAAAGCCCTGCATCACGTCGCCGGTGGTTTTGTAGATCATGTTGTTGACGACACCACAACCACTCAAAACCACACTGGCAAGTACAGCGGCCATTGCTCCACGGAAACGTGTATTGCCCCGGTGAGCCGGACTGGCGGGTTTCTGAAAACTCGTCATAACGTAATACCTTCCACTTTTCTGCGTTTTTGTTGTGCGGAGCATTTGTTCAGAACCGGAGTGTCGCCAGGCCGAGGCAGCACTCACAATCTGTTACGGTTTGTAACCAAAACGGTATTATCGCCGACAACTCCCTGTTTTTATGAGACACGTCCCGCAATTGGATACGGAGTTTCAAATGCATTCTGATTACCGGTTTGCACATTGGCCTGCAAACCGCTATAGATTTGATCAGCCGACGGTTTCGCATCCGCCGGCCAGTGACCAAAAACGACAAAAAGGAGTACCCGATGCGCAAACCTGAACTTGCCGCCGCCGTTGCGGATAAAACCGGACTGTCCCGGGACAAAGCCAGCGAAGTCATCACCGCTTTTACCGATCAGATCTCCTCGGCCGCTGCCCGTGGCGAAGATACCACTCTGATCGGCTTCGGTACTTTCAACATCCGCAGCCGTGAGGCTCGGGATGGCCGTAATCCTCAAACCGGTGCAACCATCAAGATACCCGCCAGCAAAACCGTCGGCTTCAAGGCAGGCAAGGCACTGAAAGACTCCATCCGTTAAGGCGCTAACCGGGGCCCGCCCGGGCCCCTTCCATTCTCGGCTCAGGAGGCGCACTCGGAACGGGAACCGTCCACCCGGCAACGAATCGCTTTCATCAGGCTGATCGCACGTGTGTCGTAGACACCATCCTCCAGCAACGACAACCGCACTTTGCGCAGCATCTTGTCGTACTCGGCCACATCTTCCTGTGGCGGATGCATCCAAACGTCGTCGGGAATACCAGCCTCGGCTTCGGCGATGATTTCATAGGCCTCGTCAATGCGTTTGATGGCCTGGTCACGCACCATCTGGCCAGCATCGTCCGGGAAGCGGTCGCGGTGGATAATCACCTGGAAGTTCATATAGGCCAACGCGTACTTGAACACCCCGCCGTTCGGATTCACGCCCTTGTAGAGTTCCAGGGGCGAGTATGCGACTGCCGGGGCGTAGGCCAGATCAACACTGCCGTTGTTGAATTTGCCGGCAAAATTGGCCGAGTTGGATCCCACCACAGACGCCCCCACGTGGCGCACCATGCGCACGGACGCGGTGTCGAAATCCAGCGTGGCAATGCGTTTTCCCTGCAGTTTTTCCACCGAATCAATGGCCCGATCCCGGGTGTGGAGGTACACCGCGCCGCCGGGGAACACGCCAGCCACTTCGTAGTCACCGTCAATCAGGAACGGGCGTGCCTTTTCCTGGCTGAGGGTGTTGTACAGCAGCCGCATTTCCTCTTCACCGGGCACAGCGCCCATGGCTTCCAGGGTGCCGGTAAACTTGTTGAATTCACGGGCGCGGGTACCGGTCAGCAGGACGGCGTCACACTGGCCGGCCTTGAAGTCCTCGGCGGCGACTTTCTCGTCGGTATAGGCACGCAGGTCCAGCCTGATACCTTCCTTGAGGGCCACTGGCTGGAAGGTTTTGGTAATGGCAAACAGAGGCCCGTTGGCACCGACCGGATCAAACACACAGAAGCTTCGCTCCATGATGTCTGATTCCGCCTGGACGAACGGCGACAACACAAGAGTGGCACACAAGGCTACCACCGCAGTGGCCTTTCGCGGGAGGTTGACTGATTTCACGGGGATGACTCCTGAATTATTATTGTAGGGCGACGGCACATCCACATGTGCACAGGTCACCGCATTCCTTCGCCGAGACTATGCCGGCGATGGTAAGAATACGTTGGCACAGGTGCCTGTCTTCAAGGGCTCTGGGGCAAAAAAGTAAGGAACTGTGACGGGCTCGACAGAGGCTACGCAACCTCTGCCACACTTTGCTGATATGAAGCGATCTGAAGACGGGAGCTACAGGTCAGATTGAGGCCAGGCCTGCCGCCCGTCGCACAGAGTCAGACGAACGAGGCCCGGAAGGGCCTTTCCTGGCAGCGGCACATGACGCCCAACGGAGCTGAGGCTGCTGTCGCTGGGAACCCAGGTGGCGTCGGGATCAAACACACACAGGTCTGCAACCGCACCCTGCCGGAGTTCGGCAGAATGGCCAATGACCTCCGCCGGGCCACCAGTCAGCGAGCGGATCAGGCTACCCATATCCAGATCGCCACGTTCGACCAGCAACAACCCCATCGACAGCGTGCTTTCGATGGTGGACAGCCCCGGTTCCGTCGCCGCCAGAGGCGCCTGCTTGGCAGCGGAATCGTGGGGCTGGTGCTGGCTTGTAATGGCGTCGATCACGCCATCCCGCACACCGCCCAGTAACGCCTGGCGGTCCTTTTCAGAGCGCAGTGGCGGTCGCACGTGATAGCGGCTGTCGAATCCCGACAGGGCGTCCTCGGTGAACATCAACTGGTGCATGGCCACATCGGCGGTTACTGCAATGCCTCGCTTGCGGGCATCGGCCAGCATTTCCACGCTGCGGGCACAGGAGAGCTGACCAAGGTGCAGTCGAACCCCGGTTTCCTCTGCCAGCAACAGCATTTCCATGACCGCGGCGGTTTCTGCCACCTCCGGGATGCCCAGCAGGCCCAGCCTGGAGGCCACAAGGCCATCGTGGGCGTAGCCGTCCGCCGCCAGCGCCTGGTTTTCGGGGCTGAACATCACCGTCAGGCCAAATGTTCGGGCGTAGGCCATACAGCGGCGCAACACCCTGGCGTTTTTCACCGGGCGGGCGCCGTTGCCCAGTGCAATACAGCCAGCACCGGCCAGGCCCGCCATGTCACTGAGCAGTTCGCCTTCCAGGCCACGGGTTATTGCGCCAACCGGCAATACCCGCACCGAAGAGCGCTTCGCGGCCACGTCCAGGATCAGGTTGGTTACCGCGCCTGAGTCATTGACCGGCGAGGTGTCCGGCGAGGCACACAGGGTTGTGAAGCCTCCATGCGCGGCGGCGAGACTTTCCGAAGCAATATTGCCTTTCTGGCCGTTGCCCGGCTCCCGCAGGTTGCAGCACAGATCCACAAATCCGGGTGTCAGGAGGCAGCCTGTGGCGTCGAAATCGTGGTCGGCGGGTTCCTTCCCGGCCGCTTCGCCCAGGGCGGCGATACGCCCGTTACGGACCAGAACAGTGGTTTCGGCATTGGTATCGGCCAGGCGGCCACCGATAATCTTAAGGCTGCTCATCCCTGGGCCCTCCCCGCGAGCTTGCGACTACGCTCGGCCATCTGGCCTCCCATGGCCATGGACATCACCGCCATACGAATGGCGATGCCATTGGTGACCTGATTCAGGATCACTGATTGCGGCCCATCGGCCACCGCAGACTCGATTTCCACGCCCCGGTTGATCGGCCCAGGGTGCATGACGATACACTCGGGATGGGCCAACGCCAACTTCTCCTGATTCAGGCCGTAGAGCCGGTAAAACTCGCGTTCGCTGGGCAGCAGTGCGCCCTCCATGCGCTCTTTCTGAAGGCGCAGCATGATCACCACATCCAGATCTCTCATACCCCGGGTCATGTCGTATTCCACGGTGCACCCCAGGCTCTCAACGTCCCTTGGCAGCAGGGTGGCAGGCGCAATGACGCGTACTTCAGCGGCGCCCAATTCATTCAGGGCGCGAATCTGGGAACGGGCCACCCGCGAGTGCAGCACATCACCGACAATCGCCACCTTCAAACCTTCGAATCCGCCCTTGTGCTGGCGAATGGTGAGCATGTCCAGCATGGCCTGGGTTGGGTGGGCGTGGCGGCCGTCGCCGGCGTTAATAATGGCAACTCCCGGAGTCACGCTCTCGGCGATGAAATGGGGTGCACCACTCTGGGAATGGCGCACCACGAACATGTCGCTGGCCATGGCTTCCAGGTTCAGCAGTGTGTCCGACAAGGATTCGCCCTTGGACGTTGCGGACGTGTTGATGTCCAGGTTGAGCACGTCGGCCGACAGCCGTTTGGCGGCCAGTTCGAAGGTGCTGCGGGTGCGGGTACTGGATTCGAAGAACAGGTTGACCACGGTACGCCCCCGCAGCAGTGGCACCTTCTTTATGCTGCGCTCCCCCACTTCGATAAACGAATCCGCGGTGTCCAGGATTTCCGTCAGCAGAGCGCGGTTCAGACCATCGAGGGTCAGGAAATGGCGTAACTGGCCGTCCGCGGTCAGCTGCAGGGAGGTTTTTGAGGGATCGGTTGCCGTCATGGGTCGCCTGTTGGTGTTATGCGTTCGCTGATTAGTGGCCTGTTTCCTGAAGTTCTATGTGCAGTGGGTCCGGCCCGCGCAGTTTGACGCGCTGATGCGACTGCAGGGCAAGCACCCGCCCAGTCACATCCGGCTGAACAGGCAACTCCCGAGCGCCCAGATCCACCAACGTGGCGAGGATGATACTCGCCGGCCGGCCATAATCGAAGATCTCGTTCATGGCCGCGCGAATGGTACGGCCGCTCATGATCACGTCATCGATCAGGATAATGTCGCGGTCTTCGGTGCTGAACGGCAGGCTGGACGGCTTCACTTTCGGGTTCAGTCCAATGCGGCTGAAGTCGTCGCGATAGAAGGAAATATCCAGTTCCCCCCAGGGTTCCTGCAGGCCCAGGCGCTTACTCAGGACATCCGCCAGCCAGACACCGCCGGTGCGAATGCCAATCAGCGCCGGGGAGGTTACGCCCCGCTCTTCCAGCTTTTTGCGCAGGCCAGCTTCCAGATCATCCAGCAGCCGGTCGATTTCAAGCAATGCAGTCATTTAAATCCCCATAGTCAGCAGCCCGGTCCCGGTCAGGACGAACGAGACTCCTGCTGGTGAAACCAGGTTTCCAGAATCAGCACGGCGGCGCGGTCATCGACGCCATCGCGGCCGAAATCACGGCTGCCACCGGACGCCATGACATCGCCCTTGGCCTCAAAACTGGTGAGACGTTCGTCCACCATCTCAACCTCGACGTGAAAGCGACCGTGCAGGCGTTTGCCAAATTTCCGCGCCCGTGCACACATGTCATTTTCAGTGTCATCCATGTTCAGGGGCAGGCCGACCAGCACCCGGTCCGGCTGCCATTCTTTCAGCAGCCGACCAATCTGCTCCCAGTCGGGAACCCCATCACGGGCCGGCAGCATGGTCAGAGGCTTGCCAATGCCCAGCATTTCCTGACCACTGGCCACGCCAATTCGTCGGGTGCCGAAATCAAACGCCATTACCCGCCGGTTTCCAGCCTCAGGCATGGCCCACAAACTCACTGAGCTGGTTGAGGTCAATGCCAATGAGCTTCAGCACGGCCTGATACCGCTCCTCCCAGGGTGTCCCGAACAGGATGTCGGCGGTGGCGGGACAGGTCAGCCAGGCGTTGCTGGAGAGCTCTTCTTCCAGCTGTCCCTCACTCCAGCCCGCATAGCCCAGGCACACCAGGTAATTCTTTGGCCCGCTGCCTGCGCCAATGTCAGACAGTACGTCACGGGAGGTGGTCAGCAAGACGTCGTCAGCCACCTGCGCCGTGTTTTGCCAGCCCGCGTCCGGGGAATGCAGCACAAACCCGCGCTCGGGCTGAACCGGGCCACCTCCGTATACCGGAACGTCGAGCTCGCCGCCCTCCATGTCCAGCTGCTCCAGAATTTCCCCCAGGTGGATGTCCAGGGGGTGGTTCACCGTCAGCCCCAGGGCGCCTTCATCCGAATGCTCGCACAGATAGATCACTGCACCGTGGAAACGTGGGTCCTGCAAATAAGGAGACGCCACCAGAAACTGGTGCCGCAGGCTGTGTGGAGAGTGTTTTGATGCTGTCATCCCGATGTCAGCCCCCGCCGTTCGAATACCCAGGTGCGGATAATTTCCAGTTCGTCGACATTCTCGCGCATCTCATCCGGGAAAGGCGCGAAAGGCGCTGCCATTCTCACGATGCGTATGGCTGCATCATCAAGCACGCTACTGCCGGATGATTCGAGTATAGCCAGTTCCTTTATTGTGCCATCCTTCTTCATGGAAACCAGCATCCGCAGAGTGCCATAGATTCCGGCTCGCCTGGCCTCGGTAGGATAGTTGATATTGCCGACACGGGTTACCTTGCCGACCCAGTTCTGAACATACCAGGCGTTGGTTGATTTCAACGTCGAAGCCGCGGTAACACGCATGACCCGGGGTTTCTTGGCGTAGGCCCTGCGTTGCTGATCAAACCGCGCCTCCAGACTGGCAATCTCCAGACTGCGCTCCATCAGGCTTTTCTTTTCCTTCACCGGTAGCGGCTCATCCGATGCCGGCTCCGCCGCTGAAGGCTCCGACACCTGGCGTTCATTCTGGGCCTGCGTCTGCACTACCGGCTGTTCCTGCTCTTGCCTGGGCTCAACGCGGGACGGCGGCTCCGGCTGAACCTCAGCGACCTCCGGCTGGCTGAGTTCGGAAGGCTGCGGAGTGGTCATTTCCACCGGCTCCTCCTCGGTACCACTGCCTTTCTGGCTGGTCTGGGCCAGAAAATCGGCTTCCTCCGGGTCAGTCTCGTCATCAAACTGGGAGAGCGTGATTTCCATGGTCTGGGCCGAGGAACGCGGGGGCTCGGGCGCAAAGGTAATACCCAGCACCACGATGGCGTGGAGCGCCAGCGCCATGAAGAGCGTGAACGAAAACCGATCGAAATCGCTGACCTGTACTGCCATTACTGCTATTTACCCTCGGTTAAACCTGGCTGGACACCATTACTTCAGACGGCGCTCGACGGCATCCAGCAACTGACTTGAAATATCAATGCCATAGGCGGCATCCAGTTCCCGGATGCAGGTGGGACTGGTGACATTGATTTCGGTGAGGTAGTCACCGATGACGTCGATGCCGACAAAAATGAGTCCTTTTTCCTTGAGCACCGGCGCCACACGGTCACAGATTTCCCGATCACGTACCGTGAGTTCACGACCTTCCCCCCGCCCTCCGGCGGCCAGGTTTCCACGATTCTCACCCTGAGAGGGGATGCGCGCCAGCGCGTAGGGAACCGGCTCGCCATCGATCAACAGGATGCGTTTATCGCCCTGTTTGATCTCGGGTACGTATTTCTGCGCCATCGCCTGGTGGGCGCCATCGTTGGTCAGGGTTTCAATAATAACCCCAAGGTTATCGTCGTTTTCCTTGACCCGGAAGATGGAGCGCCCGCCCATGCCATCCACCGGTTTCATGATGACGTCACCATGCTCGGCGTAGAATTCCTTCAGTCGCTCGGCCGAACGGGTGACGATCAATGGCGGGGTGCAGTCTTCGAACTGGGCGGCAAACAACTTTTCGTTACAATCCCGCAGCGTAGACGCTGGATTGACCACCAGGGCACCCTGCTGCTCGGCGATTTCCAGAATAAACGTGGCCATCAGGAACTCCCGGTCCACCGGTGGATCCTGCCGCATCAGGATAACGTCGAGGTCCCCCAGAGCGCGGTCCTGGGCGCCACCGAAACCGAACCAGTCTTCCGGGTCCATGTGTACAGTCAGGTCACGGGTTCGGGCCCTCGCCTGCCCACCTTTCAGATACAGGTCTGGCAGCTCCATATACTCGATTTCCCAGCCCCGCTTCTGCGCTGCCAGCAACATGGCCAGTGAGCTGTCTTTCTTGAAATGGATCTTCTCTATGGGGTCCATCACGATACCAAGTCGGACTGTCATAATGCCTCGCCAGATAAAAGGTTGAAAACACGAACCGGTCTGCAGAGCGATCCTGGGAATAAGTGCTATGCTGTGGACACAAATGGTATTGTACCCGAGCCGCGAATGCATCCGGAGAAATCCTGTATCAATTTCGTGACTTTCCAGGCAGAAGTACATTTGGTCACAAAGTTATACTTTTTATCCGGCCCCCAATACTCTATAAATGAGCGGGATTTATAGAACATCGTTAATGTTTGTGTTAAAAACCCCGGTTGAAAATAACGACAGTCGCTGAGCGCAAGGCAGTTGGACAATGGATGACAACTTCGAGAATCTGAAGATTATGGTGATCGACGACAGCAAGACCATTCGTCGCACCGCCGAAACCCTTCTTAAGAAAGTCGGTTGCGAAGTCATTACCGCAACAGATGGCTTTGACGCTCTGGCGAAAATTGCCGATTCCCAGCCCAATATCATTTTCGTCGATATCATGATGCCCCGGCTGGACGGCTACCAGACCTGCGCACTGATCAAGAACAATTCCTCTTTCAAAAAGACGCCGGTCATCATGCTCTCCAGTAAAGACGGACTGTTCGACAAGGCCAAAGGCCGGATTGTCGGGTCAGACCAGTACCTGACCAAACCGTTCAGCAAGGACGAGCTTCTAAACACGATTCGCCAGTATGTTCCCCAGGCGGAACAGTAAAACTGCTGAAGCAAAGAACTATTGAGGACACCATGGCCCGCATTCTGATTGTTGATGATTCCCCGACAGAGGTTAAGAAAATCTCGACCATTCTGGAAAAGCACAAGCACGACGTGCTGACGGCCGACAACGGAGCCGACGGCGTTGCCAAGGCACGCGCCGAAACACCAGATCTGGTCCTGATGGACGTCGTTATGCCCGGCCTGAACGGCTTTCAGGCAACTCGTCAATTGACCCGCGCCCCGGAAACCGCTTCTATCCCGGTAGTGATTGTCACCACCAAGGATCAGGAAACAGACCGCGTGTGGGGAACACGTCAGGGTGCAAAGGGTTACCTCGTAAAACCCGTCGTTGAAGACGACCTGATCAAAACAATCAATAGCCTGATTGCCTGATCCCCAACCGTGGAGTAAGCATGTCCGCCCAGGCCGCCCCCTTTGCCGTTCTGACGGATATCGCCCGACGCAGCCGCGCCTTGGCTGCCGGTCTGCCGGAACAACAGGAAGCCGTTGAACTCTGGAACGGAATCGGCTTTGTTCTGGCGGGTGAGCGTTACGTAGCGCCCATGGGTGAAGTCACTGAAATTCTCCATGTTCCCCGCTATACCCATATACCCGGTGTTCATCCGTTTATGATGGGCGCCGCCAACGTACGTGGCCGCCTCCTGCCACTGGTCGACCTTGCCGGCTTTTTTGAAGTTCCCCGTTCTTCACGCAGCACTCGCGAACGCCGGGTACTGGTTGTCGAGCAGGGCGACGTATTCAGTGGCCTGGTGGTCGACAGCGTCTCAGGCATGCAGTATTTCGCAGTGGACAGCTTCGTGGCATCGCCACAGGATGTGCCTGCAAGCGTTCAGCCGTTTGTGAATGGCGGCTACGAGCGTAACGAGGAAGTCTGGAAAGTGTTTTCCGCCGCCGAGCTTCTCGGTGACGAACGCTTCCTGGATGTAGCGCAATGGTAAGGGTGGTGACATTGGCAGGAACATCTTCCCGCCTGCCCAACGCCCGCAGAAACAAACTTGCCACTATTACGAAGAGGCCGGGAGCCAGAAAATGAAAAATAGAGCCGGAAGACTCAGTATGGGACAGGGAGGCAACAAACTGGTTGCCGGCCTGATTGCCGCGCTGATCGCATTGACCGTCCTGCTCGTTGCGGTGCTGTTCATTATCAATCGGGACAGCCAGAACGATCAGGAATACATCGCTCACTCAGCCGAACTGAGGGTGCTGTCCCAGGAAATCGCGAAAAACGCGACGGAAGCCGCCGGTGGCACCGCTTCAGCGTTCGACGCACTGCGACGTTCCCGTGACGAGTTCGAACAGCTGTGGAGCTATGTAGTTGACGGCAATCCGGAAACCGGCCTGCCCCCGAGCGAGGTTGCACAGAACAGCAACGTGCAGGCAACCTGGGAGTCCGTTCGTGACAACGCCGACAGTATCCTGTCCACCCAGGACGCAGTACTCGGCCTTCACGAAGTGGCGCGGACGCTGAACGAAACCATCCCGCAGCTGCAGGTGGAATACGACGACATCGTTCAAATCCTGCTGGACAACGATGCGCCCGCCGAACAGATCGCACTGGCTCAGCGCCAGTCACTGCTGGCGGAGCGGATCGTTCGCTCGGTCAACAACGTTCTCTCCGGTGACGAAGACGCGGTTATCGCCGCCGACCGGTTCGGCCGCGATGCCAGCCTGTTTGGCCGGGTTCTTGACGGCCAGGTCAATGGCAACCCGGCCATGGGCATCTCCCAGGTAAACGATGAAGACGCCATCTATGGCCTGGAAGCCGTTGGCGAACTGTTCGAATTCGTTTCCCAGAACGTAGACGCCATCCTTGAAGCCTCTCCCGACCTCTTCAAGGTGCGTACTGCAGCCAGCGACATCTTCCAGAACTCACAGGTTCTGCTGGACGAACTGTCGGTTCTGTCCGAGAAATTCACCGGCCAGGCCGGATCCCGTTTCGTCAGCCCCACGCTGGCGTTCATCATCCTGGCCGCGATGGTCGGTATCGTTGTGATGATCGGTGTGGTGCTCTACCGCGAAGCCCAGGAGCGCCTGGCAACAACCCAGGAACAGAACGAGCAGAACCAGAACGCAATCCTGCGACTGCTGGACGAACTGGCTGACCTGGCGGATGGTGACTTGACCACGGAGGCCACGGTTACCGAGGACTTCACCGGCGCCATCGCTGACTCCATCAACTACGCGATCGACCAGATGCGCGGACTGGTACAGGCGATTCGTGGCACTGCGGTACGGGTAGCGTCAGCCGCCCAGGAAACCCAGGCCACGGCCATGCACCTGGCGGATGCCTCCGAGCACCAGGCCCAGGAAATTGCCGGCGCCTCCGCCGCGGTGAACGAGATGGCGGTGTCCATCGACCAGGTATCTTCGAACGCGGCTGAATCCTCCGCGGTTGCGGAGCGGTCGGTTGCGATCGCGAAAAAAGGCGCGGAAGTGGTACAGAACACCATCCGCGGCATGGACAACATCCGTGAGCAGATTCAGGAAACCTCCAAACGGATCAAGCGTCTGGGTGAATCTTCCCAGGAAATCGGTGACATCGTATCCCTGATCAACGACATCGCCGACCAGACCAACATCCTCTCCCTGAACGCTGCGATCCAGGCCTCCATGGCAGGTGACGCAGGCCGGGGCTTCGCGGTAGTTGCGGACGAAGTTCAGCGACTGGCGGAACGTTCCTCTGCGGCAACCAAGCAGATTGAAGCGCTGGTTAAGACGATCCAGTCGGATACCAACGAAGCCGTTATCTCCATGGAACACACCACCGCCGAGGTGGTCCGTGGTGCCCGCCTGGCACAGGACGCGGGTATCGCCCTCGAGGAAATCGAGAACGTATCCATGTCTCTGGCGGAATTGATCCAGAACATCTCCAACGCAGCACGTCAGCAGTCGTCCTCTGCAGCGCACATTTCCAACACCATGAACGTCATCCAGGAAATCACCTCGCAGACGTCCTCCGGTACCAACGCGACCGCGAAGTCTATCGGTAACCTGGCAGAGATGGCGTCTGAACTGCGGTCCTCTGTTGCGGGCTTCACACTGCCCGAGGAAGAGTCGGCCGATCAGGAAGAAGAGGAAGACAGCGACGTACCGGTGGTGAGCTGACAACCGCTGCGAGGCTGCTGACAGTTTATGGCTGAAACACGCAACCATCTGTCACCCGCCGAAGGCATCTGGTCACTGCGCCGACTTCCCGATATGGACGAGGCGCAGTTCAACCAGTGGCAGACGCTGCTTGAGCATCGTACCGGCATTACCCTGTCTTCCGAGCGCAAATCGTTTCTCGAGACCAACCTCGGGATCCGCATGCGGGAGATTGGTTGCAGTAGTTATCAGGCCTATTACGAGAAGATCGTATCCGGCCCGGACGCTGTCGTTGAATGGTCCACCCTGGTGGATCGGCTGACGGTTCAGGAAACCCGGTTCTTCCGGGATCCGGATGCCTTCCGGCTGGTGTCTGACTATGTGCTTACCCGGCCCCGGGAGACGCTGAAACGGCGCCCCCTGGAAGCCTGGAGTGTGGGATGTTCCACCGGCAAGGAACCCTACACGCTGGCCATGCTGCTGAATGAGAGTATGGAGGGGTTGTCGCTACAACCATTGTTTGGCGTTACCGGCTCTGACATCAGTAAACCGGCCATCGACAAGGCCCAGTCAGGCCTGTTCAGTGCCCGCAAGCTGATGGGAATGGATGACGCCATGAAAGCCCGGTATTTCCGGCCGGCGGAACGGAACAACGTCGAGATTATAGAAAGCATCCGGGAGCGGGTGTGTTTCACCAGGCTGAACGTGCTGGATCTGAAACACGCTCCGATGCATGGAATGAACATTATCTTCTGCCAGAACCTGCTGATTTATTTCCGGCGCTGGCGCCGGCGGGAAATCGTGAAAAGGCTTGCAGAGCGGCTGGCGCCCGGGGGGTTGCTGGTCCTGGGCCAGGGAGAGTTGACCGACTGGCAGCCCCCTGGCTTACAGAGGGTACCCTCGGAACATGTGCTGGCGTGGATCAAACGCCAGACTGACGAAGAATAACCGGAGTGGTTATGGGCAATCACCATGACAGCATCGCCCTGGACTGGGTTCGGGGCGAAATACAGGACACGTTGACCCAGGGTCAGCACGCACTGGAAGCGTATGTCGAGAATCGTGACGACACCGCGCGCCTGCGCTTCTGCCTGAACTATCTCCACCAGGTTCACGGTACCCTGCAGATGGTCGAGCTTTACGGCGCGGCCCTGCTGACCGAGGAAATGGAGAAACTGACCCAGGCGGTCCTGAACGAAACCGTCGCCAGTGTGGACGATGCCGTCGATGTGCTGATGCAGGCCATCCTGCAACTGCCCCAGTATCTGGAGCACCTGGCCAGTAGCAAAGACGATTTCCCGATGGTGCTACTACCATTGCTGAACGATCTCCGTGCTGCACGGGGTGAGTCCCTGCTGTCCGATACATCGCTGTTCAAGCCAGACCTGTCGCCCTCAAGGGCAACGGCTGCCGCCAATGTGTCCCAGCGCCTTCAGGATCCGAAGGTACTTGGACATATCCGCAAATTGCGCCAGATGTATCAGTTCGCCCTCGCTGGCGTGATTCGCGAGGCCGACCTGGACGCCCATTTCGATTACATGCAGAAGGTGATCCAGCGGCTGATCCGCCTGTGCCAGAAAACGCCCCGGGGCGAACTCTGGAAAGCAGCCGGAGCATTCGTGGAAACGCTCCAGCAGCATGCGAACCCGGTCAATACAGCCGTGAAGTCCCTGTTGCGCGAGCTGGACGCCGAAATTCGCCGTCTTACAGACGAGCACATTGATATCCTGCAGCAGGCGGTTCCAGAAGCTCTCCTGAAACATCTGCTCTACTACGTTGCTCGTGCTCGCGATCTCGATACACCACTCGTGAGGGAACTGCGCGACAGCTACCGGCTCGATCACGCACTGCCTTCCGACGATGATGTGGACGCCGCCAAGAACCGGGTTTCGGGCCCAGGGCGTGACGCCATCCACTCGGTGGTCAGCGCCCTCAACGAAGAATTGGCCAAACTCAAAGACCAGCTCGATCTGTTTGTGCGCTCCGAGCTACGCCAGAACGATGAACTGGAAGAACTGCTTCCGGGCCTGCGCCAGGTCGCCAATACCCTGGCGGTGCTGGGCCTGGGCATACCCCGCAAGGTCATTACCGAACAGATCGAACTGGTGGAGAAGCTGGCCAACCAGTCTGACTCGGTGGATGACGGCACCCTGATGGATATTGCCGGCGCTCTGCTCTACGTCGAAGCCAGTCTGGCTGGCCTGGACAGTGACCGACAGTCGGAATCGGATGCCATCGGCGACGACACCCAAACCATCAACCTTGGCTCCCGCGAACTGGGTGAAGCCAGCAGCGCTTTGCTGCGGGAGTCCCGCAATACGCTGGAGCAGGTAAAAACGGCCATCGTCAATTTCATCGCTTCCCAATGGGAAACCGGCGAAATCGAACACGTCCCCGGCCTCCTGCACAGCATCCGTGGTGGCCTGAGCCTGATTCCCCTTGACCGCGTGGCCGACATGCTCGCCTCCGCCGAACGTTACATCACCGACGTACTGCTGGGGGGCAAGCAGGTTCCCGACTGGAAACAGCTCGACACGCTGGCCGACGCTATTACCAGTATTGAGTACTATCTGGAGCGGCTCGCCGAGGGCATCAGCGACAATGAGAGCGTACTCGGGGTTGCCGAGGCCAGCCTGAACTCCCTGGGCTTCCCGGTTGGCGAGGAGCCTACCTGGCAGCATCCAACAGCTGACGACGTGCCGGTTATTGATTCGGAAGTACCCGTCGAATCGGTAGAAGCCGAATCCAAGAGCTCCGATAAAGAACTGCTGGATGATGAGATCCTCGGCATTTTCATTGAGGAAGCCGAAGAAGTCCTGGAAACCATCAATGAATTCTATCCTCGCCTGCGCCAAAACCACGACGATCGCGACGCACTGACTGAAGTCCGCCGCGCGTTCCACACCCTCAAGGGCAGTGGCCGGCTCGTGGGCGCAACCAGCATCGGTGAACTGGCATGGTCCGTGGAAAACCTGCTCAACCGGGTGATCGACCAGACGCTACGACCCACCGATGACATGTTCAGCCTGATTGATGACGTCAACAGTCGAATTCCTGCGCTGATCAACGACTTCCGTGACGGACAGGCCGATGGCGAGGTTGGAGAGCTGATTGAACGCGCTGAAGCTCTGTCTACCACGCGAAAAACTGACATCGACACCGCATCGGAAGACGGCAGTTCAGCGGATGATGAGCTACCCACAATCGACAGTGGCAACGACGGCGAAGCTGTCAGTACCGGGCAACCGTCCGCAGCTGAGGTTGAGTTTGACGATGACCTTATCGACGATGAAATTCTCGAGATCTTTATCGAGGAAGCCGGTGAGGTACTGGATACCGTTCGCGAATACCTGCCCATGTTGCTACGTCAGCACGACGACCGCACGGCGCTCTCGGAAGTCCGGCGCGCTTTCCATACCCTGAAGGGAAGTGGTCGGATGGTGGGTGCGCTGGTTGTCGGCGAACTGGCCTGGTCTGTTGAGAACATGCTGAACCGCGTGATTGACGGCAGCATTTTCATGAACGACGACATTGCGGCGCTGCTGGAAGACGTTACCGCGGCCCTGCCGGAATTGGTTGACGATTTCGAGAAACGCCAGCCCCCTTCCCGCGATACATCGAGCATGGAAGCACGCGCCAACGCTCTGGCAAACGGCGAAATTCCCGATGCCAGCACCATGCCTCCGTCTGAGCCACAGTCAGGAGCGACGAACGGAGACGCCGAGCCAGAATTGACAGCAGCGGAAGAGGAAGACGACACCGTCGTCGACCCAGTGCTGCTGGATATTTTCGAAAGTGAAACCGAAACCCACTTGCAAACCCTGCGGGATTTCCTCGATGCCGCAGGCGACAAAGCGAGCGTTGCTTATACCGATGACCTGTCTCGCGCGCTTCATACCCTCAAAGGCAGCGCACACACCGCCGGTATCGCACCTATTGCCGCGGTGATCACGCCCCTGGAACGCTTCGTCAAGGAAGCCCGGGCACAAAACAAACGGGCCGATCGCGACGTTATAAGCCTGATTGGCGATACCTGTCATTTCCTGACCCAGGGCCTTGGCCAGATTCGGGAGAATCCCCAGGCGGACCTGCCGGGCACCGAAACCTTCCTGGCAAAACTGGAGCAGGTCAGCAATGCCACCCTGCGTGGCGATGGCTCCCGAACCGATGAACCGCAAGAAAACGCACGACCGCAACTGGTTCAGCTGTTCCTGAACGAAGGTCTGGATATCCTGCTGGATGCCGACCGGATTCTTGATGAGTGGTCGGAAAATCCCGAAGCAACCTCCGCCCTGGACACCCTGCGCAAGGAGCTGCACCTGCTCACCGAGGGCGCACAGGATGCCGGATTGGCCGATGTTGCTGAGCTGTCAGGTGCTCTGAGACAGGTTTACGAGCGTGCCTCAAACCCCGATTTTGTTCCCGATTCGCCTTTCTACGACAGTGTGCGTGCAGGCCATGAACACCTGATCAACATGATGGATCAGGTCGCGGCCGGACTGGCCACCGAGGCCAACGCCGATCTGATTGCCGAGCTGGACACCCTCGCTCCCGCGACGCCCGCAGACAATGAGCCGGATGCGTTTGAGCAGGAGTTCACCGGGGATCTGGAAGAGATCGATCGCAGCCTGGAAGCCGAGGCGGAAGATGCCCCGGAACCCGATGGCGAGCAGCCACCGTTGGCGGACACCGATGAAGACATGGACCAGGAACTGGCGGAGATCTTCCTTGAGGAAGCCCGGGACCTGATCGACAGTACCGCCGATGCCTTGCAGAGCTGGAGCGACAACACCGAAAACCTGGATCTTTTACGCCTTCTACAACGGGACCTGCATACCCTCAAGGGCGGCGCTCGCCTGGCGGATATCCAACCGGTGGGCGATCTTTCCCATGAGCTGGAGAACCTGTTTGAAGGACTGACCGAGCAACGGCTTGCCGTTACCGGTGAGCTTTCCGACCTGCTGTTCCGCTGCCATGATCGACTGGCAGGTATGGTCGATGCCCTTGAGCAACAGGAGCCACCGCGCCCGGCGCCGGACCTGATCAGTGAAATCCACGCCTACATGGACAGCGCCACGGGCTCCAGGCCAGTGACCGATGTCAGAAAGCAGGACGCTGAACCGGAAGACGATGACGAGATTCCGCTGGCCGAATTGGAAGAGGATGATACCGAAGAGCCAGAAACCACGGTGGAGGAACCTGAAGAGGAACACGCCACCGATCTGTCTCACCTGGATCCGGAACTGATCGGCATCTTCCTGGAAGAAGCCTACGACCTGATCAACTCCACAGGCAGCGCGTTACATACCTGGAGTGAAGACCCCAACAATCGCGATGTGGCGGCAGAGCTGCAACGCGATGTGCACACGCTCAAAGGCGGTGCCCGGATGGCGGGCGTCGATGCCATTGGCGACCTGACCCACGTACTTGAAGATTTGTTCGAGAAAGTCGCCGAAGGCCAACTGAACGCCAGCAGCGACATGAACGATCTGTTGTTTGCCTGCCACGACCGATTGGCGCAAATGGTTGAACAGGTTGCCACCCAGAAACCCTGCCCGCCGGCAACAGAACTGGTGGCCAAGGTTGAAGCCATCCTCTCTGGCAAGCCAATACCATCCGCGGAACCTGAAGACCCAGCGGAAGAACCGGAACCCGTCGACGAGGCACCCACAGCCGACGAACAACCGGCATCCGTCACAGAGGCTATTGCAAAGGCCTCCGACGATGACCTGGTTGGCATCTTCCTCGACGAAGGCCTGGAGATTCACGAAGCCATTGGCGAATGCCTGGCCCAGTGGCGCGACGAGCCTGAAGAACTGGCTGGCGTTACCCAGTTGCAGCAGGAGCTGCATACCCTCAAGGGTGGCGCTCGTCTGTCCGATGTCGACCCGATTGCCGATCTGGCCGAGGCCTGGTCTGATGCCCTGGACCCTCTGATCGCCGGTTCCAGCAATCAGTCAATCCTGTTGGAACTCAGTGAAAAAGCGCATGGCACACTGAAAACCATGCTCACCAGCCTGGAAGAGGGCAACAAGCCCACTGCGGACATGGTGTTGGTTGAAGCACTGAACGACGCCCACAAAGTCTCCGGTGACGAGCTGTCCGCGCCCGCCACTCAGACTGAACCCTCTGCAGACGGTGAAACCGTCGATGCCGAAGTCCTGGAGATTTTCCTGGAAGAGGCCGGCGAGATCCTCGACCAGTTGGAGCAGTTACTGGATGACTGGCGTAAAGACCCGGCTAACCACCACTTTAACCAGGAAGCCCAGCGCGCCCTCCATACCCTTAAAGGTGGTGCGCGGCTGTCGCAGCTTGTCGAGCTGGGCGACCAGGCCCACGCGCTGGAAACGCGGCTGATCGACCTGGGTGGCAATACCCCGGGCGACGAGGCCTGGCAGGCCATCACCAATGACCACGACGCGATTGTGGCGCTCGTGGGTGATATCCGTAAGCGGTTTGAAGACACAGGCGCTGTTCCAGAGCCCGCCAAACCGGACGCAAAAACAGAGAAATTGCCGAAGACCCAGGAGCCGGCGGCGGAAGCGCCTGCCAAACCGGAAAAACCGGTCGTACCCGCGCCCAAACCCAACAAGGTTCCGTCCAAGACGCCCGCGAAAGCGGCTGCCGCCCAGCGTGCGCCCCAGGAAACCATCCGGGTCTCCGCGCCGCTGCTGGACGAATTGGTTAACCTGGCCGGTGAAACCAGTATTACCCGTGGTCGACTGGAACAGCAAACCAGCGATTTCAGCCACAACCTGGACGAAATGGCCGCCACCATCGAGCGTCTGCGCGAGCAGCTGCGCCGGATGGAAATCGAAACCGAGACCCAGATCCTGTTCCGCGCAGAGAAAGAGCACGGCCCGGATTACGGCGACGACTTCGACCCGCTTGAGATGGACCGCTATTCCGCCATCCAGCAGCTGTCACGGGCCCTGACGGAGTCATCGTCGGACCTTGCGGATCTGAGGGAAACCCTGTCCGACCGGGTTAGGGACACCGAGACCCTGCTGGTACAACAATCGCGGATCAACACGGAACTCCAGGAAGGTCTGATGAAGACCCGGATGATTCCGTTTGCCTCCATGGTGCCCAGGCTGCGCCGGATTGTCCGTCAGATCAGCGGCGAGCTCAGCAAGAAAGTTGAGTTCGATGTCCGCAACCCGGAAGGGGAAATGGACCGCAACATCCTCGAGCGCATGATCGCACCGCTGGAGCACATGCTGCGTAACGCGCTGGACCACGGCATCGAAAAGCCGGCCGACCGTAAGACGGCCGGCAAGCCGGAAACTGGCGAAGTGACGCTGTCGCTGACCCGGGAAGGTGGCGATGTGGTATTGCGGATGATCGACGATGGTGCGGGCATCCCCGCTCAGGTCATTCGCGACAAGGCCATTCGCCAGGGCATGATGGCCAAGGACGAGGACCTGAGCGAACGGGAAATCCTGCAGTTCATCCTGCAACCCGGTTTCTCCACCGCCCAGGCCGTTACCCAGATTTCCGGCCGCGGCGTAGGCATGGATGTGGTTGCCAGCGAAATCAAGCAGCTAGGTGGCAGCCTGGACATCGACTCCACCGTTGGCAAGGGCACCGTCTTTACCGTTCGATTGCCCTTCACCGTATCGGTCAACCGGGCATTGATGGTGTCTACCGGCGAGGACTTCTACGCCATTCCGTTGAACACCATTGAGGGCATCGTTCGGGTCAGTACCTACGAGCTTGAGGAATACTACAAGCCTGACGCACCGATGTACGAATACGCAGGACAGCAGTACCGCCTGCAGTATCTCGGCAGCCTGCTGAACAGTGATCACCATCCCAAGCTGCAGGGTCAGGCCCTGCCGTTACCGGTTATCCTGGTGCGGGGTGCCGAACAGCCCATGGCCCTGCAGGTGGACAGCCTGATGGGTAGTCGCGAAATCGTGGTTAAATCGCTCGGACCGCAGTTCAGTACGGTCAGGGGTGTGTCCGGTGCCACCATTCTGGGTGACGGTAACGTGGTGGTGATTCTCGATCTGCCGGCCATGATCCGTTCCGATATTCTCTCCGAGCGCCAGCGCCTGGCGAACCTTGAGAATGCGAAGGAAGCCTCCCGCCGTGAGGAGCAGTCCACCGTGGTGATGGTGGTGGATGACTCGGTAACAGTGCGCAAGGTAACGTCCCGCCTGCTGGAGCGTAATGGCATGGAAGTGATCACGGCCAAAGACGGCCTGGATGCGGTCGCACAGCTACAGGATCACAAGCCGGATATTATCCTGCTGGATATCGAGATGCCCCGAATGGACGGCTTCGAGGTTGCGAGCTTTGTGCGCCACGATGACAACCTGCGGGACACGCCGATCTGCATGATTACCTCCCGAACCGGTGAGAAACACCGCGAGCGAGCGCTGGCCATTGGCGTCAATGAATACCTCGGCAAGCCTTTCCAGGAAACCGAGCTGCTTGACACCATCACGCGGCTGACCAGGAATCAGTGATGACCGGCCAGCCAGGACGGCCAGCGGTCGGTATCGTCTCGGATATCGTCCTGCAGCGTCATCGCCTGCAGGAAGCCTCGTCCAGGTTCGGCCTGGACGTTTGCTTTTCCGGAGACCCGAATCGCCTGCAGGGCTACCCTGAATTCCCGGAAGCCAGCCTGTGGTTGATTACCCTGGAAGACGAAGCCGATCACCCAGTGCTGTTTGACCACCTGTTGGAGAACACCGAAGCCCCCGTACTGTTTGGTCTCGACCCGGCCCCAAAACCGGGCACCACGGAGTACTTCCGCTGGGAACGCCGGTTGCTGGACAAGCTGGAGCAGTCCCTCGGGCACCTGGAAAAGCTGGATTCCGCGGCCGCTATTGAAGAGCTGGCCACCGAACAACCGCAATCGGAAACCTCTCCCAAACTGCCTCACTGGATCCAGCCGGCCTCAGCGGACCTGCCGGCGGAAGAGGTCTGGATTCTGGGGGCGTCACTGGGCGGCCCGGCCGCGGTGAAAACCTTTCTGGACAGCCTGCCGCCCGGATTACCAGTGGGTTTTATCTATGCCCAACACATCGACAACAATTTCACCGACGTGCTGACTCGCGTGCTGGGCCGTCACGCCCACTACCAGCTCAAACGGGCTGAAACCGGGTATCGTGTTCACAATGGCGATGTTGTGCTGATGCCGGTGGAGCGAGAGTGGACTCTTGACGACAGCGGTGCACTCAGGGAAAGGGAAACACCCTGGCCCGGCCCCTATGGCCCCTCCATTGACCAGGTACTGCTGAACATCGGCGACCATTACGGTGCCCGATGCCATGCCATCATCTTTTCCGGTATGGGCAACGATGGTGCCATTGCCGCGCCACTGCTGAAAGCCTATGGTAGCCGCATATGGGTCCAGGAGAGCGGCAGCTGCGGTAACAGTTCCATGCCGGATTCCGTGGCAGCAACCGGGTGTTCCGTATACTGTGG
Source organism: Marinobacter sp. UBA3604 (assembly GCF_002375325.1). Classification (NCBI taxonomy): domain Bacteria; kingdom Pseudomonadati; phylum Pseudomonadota; class Gammaproteobacteria; order Pseudomonadales; family Marinobacteraceae; genus Marinobacter; species Marinobacter sp. UBA3604. The sequence continues at coordinate 113,516 of NZ_DFMB01000033.1, read as the reverse complement.
TACACCGGAACAGCTCGCCCGCGAACTCGTCAAAACGATTGAAGAATCCTGCCTGCTCAAGGGCCGGCAAAAACGGGATTCCGCCTGAGGAAATGAGTGATGAACGATAACAGCCAAACCCTGCCCTGCGTCATGATACCGATGAGCGAGAAGCAATTGCTGCTGCCTAACGTGTCGATTGCGGAAGTGGTGGACTTCGCCAGCTCCGACCCCGCTGCGCATTCACCGGAGTGGCTGGTGGGCGAGCTTGATTGGCGGGGCCTGAACCTGCCGGTGATCTCCTACGATGCCGCGAATGGCGGCAAACTGACCGTGCCCGGTGGCAATCGTGGCCGAATCGTCATACTGAACACCATCGGTGATCACCATAACTCGGTCCCCTTTATGGCGCTGGTCACCCAGGGCATCCCCAGCCAGACACGTCTGACCGAAGATCAGTTGAAGAAGGTTGACGGCGACACCGGCCCTGCCGACCTGATGGCGGTTGAAGTCGAAGGCGAAACCGCCTTTATTCCCGACCTCGGCTACCTTGAGTCATTGGCACTGGAGGCCTCCCGCTAGCGCTCACCGGTGATCAGCACACCATCACACCTGGCACTGTCTTTTGCTAATGTTATAATGTTGCAAATTCTACAGGACAGTGCCCATGTCACCCAGCGCTCTTCCCTATCGACCGCACAATCATGACGCCTGTGTTGCCCAGGCGCTGACAGAGGCCCGAGCTATCTGTCAGCAGCACAATGCCCGCCTGACACCCACCCGTGAACGGGTGCTGGAACTGATCTGGCAATCCCACAAGCCACTTGGCGCCTACGACGTGCTTGCCGTGCTGGCTGCGGATGGTCACAATGCGGCGCCCCCCACGGTGTACCGTGCACTGGATTTTCTGCAGCAGCACGGACTTGTTCACCGGATTGCGTCACTGAACGCATTCGTCGGCTGCACTCACACGGATAAGAACCACCATGGGTTGTTCCTGATCTGCCGTTGTTGCGGCAACGTGCTGGAACTGACGGCGCCCGGCGTATCCGATGCGGTCCAGAGTGCCGCGGCGGACGAGGCTTTCCAGCCAGACAACATGACCATCGAGGTATCCGGCATTTGTCCCGGCTGTAAATCGGACACTGCCCATGACTGATGCATTGGTAGAGCTGAACCGATTAACTGTCAACTTCGATGACCGCCCCGTGGTGGACCGTGTGGATCTGCGAGTCCAGCGCGGGGATATCATCACCATTATCGGCCCCAATGGTGCCGGAAAGACCACACTGATCAAGGCTATACTGGGTATCCAGCCGGTCTCGGGCGGTGCCCTGACTATCGCGCCCGGGCTCACCATCGGTTACGTGCCCCAGCACCTGACACTGGAAACGACACTGCCACTCAGCGTAAAGCGGTTCATGCTGCTCAGTGGCCGATCACACCAGGAGTGCGTTGAAGCCCTGACCAAGACCGGTGTGGAACATTTGCTCGACGCCTCGGTTCATCGATTGTCCGGTGGCGAAAAACAGCGATTGCTGCTCGCGAGGGCGCTGGCTCGCAGGCCAGATCTACTGGTTCTGGACGAACCGGCTCAAGGCGTGGACATCAATGGCCAGGCCTCGCTCTATGAGCTGATCCGTAGCCTGCGGGACGAACTGAACTGCGGTGTGATCATGATCTCCCATGATCTGCATTTGGTCATGGCCGCCACCGACAAGGTTATCTGCCTGAACCAGCACGTCTGCTGCAGCGGGTATCCGGCGGATATCTCCCACGATCCCGCCTTTATCGAAACCTTCGGTCGTCCGGTAGCGGAAAGTCTCGCGGTATACCATCACCACCACAACCACAGCCACGATCTGCATGGCGATGTGGTGTCCGCCGACCACGATGACCACGCGGAGTGCTCCCATGCCCATCATTGATGCCGTGCTCGGCGACTTTTTCTGGCGGGCGCTGATTGGCGGTCTCGGTGTAGCCCTGATCGCCGGTCCGCTGGGCTGCTTCGTGGTGTGGCGGCGGATGGCCTATTTCGGCGACACCCTGGCGCACTCGGCATTGCTGGGCATTGCCCTGAGTTTTCTGATCAGTGTTCCGCTGAATGTGGGGGTTATCGTGACCTGCGTGGTGCTGGCGATTGCCCTGGTGCTGTTCTCTCGCAGCAAGACTCTGGCCACCGATACCCTGCTGGGTATCCTCGCCCATAGTGCCCTGGCCATCGGCCTGGTCACACTCAGCTTCATGCCCAACATTCGAGTGGACCTGACCGGCCTGCTGTTCGGGGACCTGCTGGCCATGAGCCGAAACGACCTGTTGTGGATATACGGCGGTGCCGTCCTGATTCTGGCGTTGTTGACTGTGCTCTGGCGCGGTCTGCTGATGAGCACCATTCACGAGGAACTGGCGCGGGTTGAGGGCGTACCGGTTGAACGTCTGCGGCTGGTGCTGATGCTGATGTTTTCCATCGTGATCGCAGTGGCCATGAAGATTGTCGGGGTCCTGCTGATTACCGCATTACTGATCATTCCGGCAGCCACCGCCAGAAGATTGGCCGGCAACCCCGAACATATGGTGGGGCTGGCCATCCTGTTCGGTTTTATCGCCGTCAGTGGTGGACTTACGATGTCCTGGCACCTGGACACACCGGCCGGCCCCTCGGTGGTGGTGACGGGTTTTGCCGTATTCCTGCTGGTATACGGTTCGGCACGGCAGGTCCAGACCTGACAGCGATGGATTCCTGAGCAAAGTTTCCCAGGGCACGAGCAGTGGTCTAAAGTATAAGAGCAGGAAGTTCCCTACACGTTCGCCACCGGTTATGGATCAACCTATGGAAAGCCCCAGATTGACAGGGACAGGACACGCTATGGCGCTGCCACACCTGTGGGCGCCCCTGCTGGTATTGTTTGCCGGCCTTGTTGTTACCGGCCTGACCGCGCAGGCGCTTGAGGAACAATCACGGTCACTCGCTGAGCAGGTATACCGCAAGCAGCACAATGCGCTTGTCGCCCGCCTACGTGGGTATGACGAGCTTCCGCCGCTCTATACAGATGGAGTCGCACCAGCCAGAACCATTAATAACGTAGCACCCGCAGAGCTATGGCTTGCCACTGTGTTCAAGGATGCGGTACCCGGTATGCTCAATTTGCGCGTAGACACCCTGGAGCGGCATACCAAAACCCCCTTGTTCCAGGCCATTCGCGCAGAAAGCCCGGATCGTTCCCAGTCCCTGCGCTCTGAAGTCGCAATTGGAGAGCATCGCTGGCTGGTAACCACACTGCCGGATTCCGGATTCCTGTCTCAACCTGCCCACCGTTCCTTCCGTTTTATCTGGCTTGCGGGGCTGGCGATGACGGTGCTGGCGACGGTGGTCGTGATTTTCCTGTGCCTGCGCATCCGCCGGTGGCAAAGCCACTACCGAAACGCCGAAAAAGTATCCCACGGGTACGAACAGCAACTGAACAACATGCAGGTTGAAAAATCGATCCTGCGGCAGGCATTGAATGACAGCGAACAACGCAGCCGGGACCTGGTCGCCCTTTCCGGCGCAACGATCTGTGAGCTGGATGAAAAGGCACTGACCGGATACATTTCACCCCAGGTGGTGGAGCTTCTGAATAAGGCACCGGCGGACCTGGCCGGCACCCCATTCGAGCAATTGGTCGACCCCACCTACGTGGAAAACTTCCTCAGGACCCTACAGGCGTCCCGCCAGGAGCGACAAATACAGCGTATCGACCTCAAGCTGTTGGATGCCGACGATCGCCAAGTCTCTGTTACGCTGAGAGTACTGGCATTGCAGGATACGCTACACGGTTTCAGCGGTTACCGGCTAAGCCTCCAGCCCGGTATTCAGGCACCCTGATCCAGGGTTTTGTGGGTGCCGTCGCACAACGGCGGGTTGCCGGTGTGCTTGCAGCCGCAGAACCACACCCATTCTTTCTTTTCAGCCGTGTATTTAACCGGCGTAAATCCTGTTCCCTTGTGGGAGCCGTCACAGAATGGCTGGCTGTTACTGCGGCCACAGGCGCACCAGAAGTAGTTCTTGCCGCCCTCGACCAGCACTGAACACGGCGTGGTTCTGGGAATTTCCGGCTTCTCATCAGTCATTGGTCAGCCCCTGCTTTATTCTTTTGTATCCAAGGGCAGTATAGTCAAAGCGGAGCGTATTGCCTGCGCTCAGCGCTTCCCATCCAGAGGTCGAATGACGTCCTTCAGACGCCCGGATTCCACCAATTCCATGAACTCGTCGCCCAACCGGTCGCTTTCGGCAATCGCCTTGCGCCACGCGCGCTCGCGGCCAGCGTCGTCTCCGATGTAGCGCTCGAAGTCCTTCCGGTCTGGCAGTTTCCGGTCTGGCAGGGATTCCAGGTATTCCGGGGAGGGTGACACCAACAGTACATCCTGCAGCCGGGTGGCATCGCCGCGACGCCAGGGCAGGGTTTTGTCGAACCAGCCCGGAACCACCTTATCGGTGAAGTGGGGATAGAGGATCACCCCGGGCTGTTCGTACGGCAGGTCAAGATGGTAATCCAACAGGCCCCCGTCCCGATATAACCCATCAGGAGCGCCGGGAATGTTGCGGACACCGGACATCACCATGGGTATGGACGCAGACGCAAGCAGCGCTGACATCAGGTTATCGCGGCTCAATGGCACTTCATGGCTGGGAAAATCCACCAGCTTGGCCAGGGGTGCTTTCACTCGCGCATCATGGATGATGCCCCGCTCCATGAACCGGCCCAGATGTCGGCGGCTGACCAGGTTGGCACTGATGGCATTCATCAGACCCAGACTGAGGCGCCCCCTGGTATCGTGCTCCAGCATGCCGCGGCTGCGAACCACAACAACGTTCAGGCGGTACCAGGGATGATTGAGAATGTGGTCTTCATGGCCCCCCAGCAGTTCTTCCAGAAACAACACACTCTTGCGGCTGACTTCCGCCATGCTGACGCCTTTGGCGAAGCGCTGGGATGTGTAGAGGTCCGCCAGCCGGGCCAGCTGCGCCTTGGGGTCATCCGTCGAGGCCACCGCTGCAAATCGCCAACTGCCAATGGAAGAGCCAATCAGCGAGCGCTCCTGTGGCGCCCTGGGCAGAAAGTCCCCAAAGATGGCTTTATCCAGGCCGGAAATGCCCAACGCCTTCGGGCCACCCGCTGCGCCAGGGATGACGTGCACGTCGCCCGCCGCAAACGGTTGCTCCCGCAACCGCTCAAAAGCACGGCGGCCGGCGCGTATGGTCAATGCGGGAGAACGGGTGTGTACTGCGCTCATAACGGCTCCTTGTTCCGAGCCCGCCAGTTTAGCGAACTGGGCTCCCGGCAGCCAGAGCGCGATTCTCGCCCGTTGAAAGGTGTAAAACCAACTACCTTCCCGTGAAGGCCGTGCTAGACTTTGCAAAAGCCCGGATCAAGGAATGCGGGCCCACCACAAACAGCGGGAGTGTGCTGTGAATCCTCTTGCCACTACAGACAACCTGGCCACCAACCCCACCCTGGCCGTGATTGGTTTTAAGCGTCAGATCGTCTATCACCTGCATTTCTGGGCTTTTATTGCCGTCGCTCCGCTGGTGATGGTGCAATGGCAAAAAGGCAATGTTCTGCTGGCATCGCTTCTTATTCTGTTCTGCCTGAATGCAGTGGCCGTTATTGCATTCCTTCGATTCCGCGGTGTCTATTTTCTCCAGGGGCGCCTGTTCCCGACATTGGCAGTGGTCTGCGCGGTGTATTCCACCCTGATCAATGGCCACGCCGGGCTGTACTGGGCATACCCGGCTGCCGCCGCACTGTTTTTTTTGCTTCCGTTGAAGGAGGCCACCGCCAGCAATATCGTGTTTGTAGTCAGCATGTCCGTTGTGTCGTTTATTACGTTTCCAGAAGCGGATTTCTGGCGTATCACCTTTTCCCTCGGCCTGACCTGCCTATTCGTGATGATCTTTGCCTGGCTGGTGGGCCGCCTGCAGGTCGAGCTGACTCGCCTGGCCACCACCGATCCCCTGACCGGCTGCCTCAACCGCTCGCAATTGGCGGATATTCTCAACGGCCAAATCCAGATGCGTGAGCGATACGAGCGAGTGTCCAGTCTCATATTGCTGGATCTGGATTACTTCAAGATGATCAACGATCGTTGGGGCCACCTGGCCGGTGACAAGGTGCTGCAGGAGCTGACACTGCGGATTGGCAGGCGGCTGAGAGAGAGCGACCGTCTGTTCCGTATTGGCGGTGAGGAATTCATGCTGGTACTACCGGAAACCCGCCAGAAGGATGCTGACAAAGTCGCGCGGGAATTGCTGACCAGCATCAGTGCCCGCCCGTTCGTAGAAGGGATACAGATCACAGCCAGCGCGAGTGTGGCGGAAGTCGGCAAGGGTGAAACCTGGTCGGTCTGGCTGAATCGGGCGGATCAGGCACTCTACGAAGCCAAGGCGAGAGGCCGTAACCAAGTAGTCAGCGCCGCCAGGAGACCGCACGAGCAACCACCCGAAGATACTGAAGACAAAGCGTTGGCCAACGACCTGTAGCACCTCGGGCCTTACTCCGACTGCTTGCAGAAGTCCCGCCACGCCCGATACACCTCACCGGTAGATTCGAAATGAGGGTAGTGACCGACGTTGCGAAGGCTCACCACGTCCGCGTTCGGCACCAGCTCCCGGTAACGTCTGGCCATAGCGGAACCGGACACCGGGTCCGCCACACCCGAGATCAGCCTCATTGGCTGTTCTGCCTTCTGTAAGGCACCCACCCAGCGGTTACGATGGCAACGGCGCTCTTCCATGAAGTGAATCAGGTTATGCAGAATTCCGCGGCCATTGTTGTAGGTCAACAGGTACCAGAAGTCATCCATATCTTTCCGTGACGGCGGGGTCTCCGGGCCAAACAGACGCCGGAAGTTGCGTTCGAAGGTACGACGGGTGAGACCGCGACTGATCAGGCCACCGAGAGGGCTGCCCAGGAGCTTCTGAATTAACAGTGGGCTGTGGACTTCCGGAAACAGGGCGCCGTTGAGAAAGCCGACCCGGGCGATGGAGAAAGGCAGTAACCCTTCCTGATCCCTGGCCAACAGTTCCTGGGCCACGCTGCCGCCATAATCGTGGGCGAACAGACTGACTGTCTTCAATCCCAGACCGGCGATCCAGCCCTCGAACATGTCGGCCTGGTCTTCGATGCTGTAGTCGTAGAGTGCCGGCTTATCGGAAAAGCCAAAGCCCAGCATGTCGAGGGTGAACAAGCTGTGATGCTGCTGCAGCATTGGCCACAGCCGGCTCCAGTCCCAGCTGGCCGTCGGAAAGCCATGCAGCAAAACCACGGGATCGCCCTGGCCCGCCATTCTGCTGAAGATCGCGTGGCCGCCATAGGAAAACCACTTGCCCTCCTGTTGCCACCATTCCAGTGTCGCATTCCCTGCGCCGGGGGCGGCACCCCGAACTCCCGGTATTACCTGTTCCATTGCGGTTTCCTGAAACCAGCCTGAGACTGAAACTCTAAATCAAACCAACCGCCCCTGCCAGATCTGGTCCGACAATTTGCGAACCAGAGCGTTCCGGGGTGGTCTTTTCGCCCTGTGTGGTCGTAAATCTGGAGGGCGCGGGCAAATTCCCTTAAGCTTTCGCCCTGAACTGATTCATTTAACCGGAAGCGACTATGACCAACAAGCTCGACGACCTGGCCAGCCATTTTCAGCAGATCATTGCAGGCCTGGGCGAAAACCCTGATCGCGAGGGACTTCAGGACACCCCCATACGGGCAGCCAAGGCTATGCAGTTCCTGACGCAGGGTTACAAGCAAAGCCTGGATACATTGGTCAATAACGCGGTTTTCGAGTCCGCCATGGACGAAATGGTCGTGGTTCAGGACATTGAGCTGTACAGCATGTGCGAGCACCATATGCTGCCGTTTATCGGGAAGTGCCACATTGCCTACCTGCCACAGGGCAAGGTGCTTGGCCTGTCTAAGTTTGCTCGCATTGTTGATATGTACGCCCGTCGCCTACAGATCCAGGAAAATCTGACCCGCGAGATTGCGGAAGCCGTAGAATCTGTAACCGATGCCAACGGCGTTGCTGTGGTTATCGAAGCCCAACACATGTGCATGATGATGCGTGGTGTGGAGAAGCAAAACTCGAGGATGAAAACATCGGTGATGCTCGGCGCATTTCGCAAGTCACAAGCTACGCGGGCCGAATTCCTCCAACTTCTGAATCAACGGAACTGAGCACATGACAACTAAGCCAGTTGCTGTGGTCACCGGTGCCGGGCGCAGACTTGGTTACCATATAAGCGACGCCCTGATTCAGCGAGGCTTTCAGGTGGTTGCCCTCTATCGCACCCATACCGTCGATATTGAAGATCTTGTCCGACGTGGTGCGACCGCAATCGCAGTTGATCTCAGTGATCCGGTGTCGCTTCAGGCCGCAATCGACGAAGTTGCGCAACAAACTGCCACTATCAGTTTGTTGATAAACAACGCATCAGAGTTTGAACCGGACGCCCCGGACCTAAAGGCGCGGGTCATACAAGCAGCGCGCCTGTTTCAAATCAACTGCACGGCGGCAATACAGTTAATGGATGGGCTCTCGAAACATCTGGAGATGGCTGCCCAGGAACATCAGCGCCCGTCTCTGATCGTGAACATAACGGATATATTCACTGAACGGCCGAACCCACACTACGCAGCGTATTGCGCATCAAAGGCGGCGCTTGCCAATGCCACTCTCAGCTACGCGGCGCTACTGGCGCCGACCGTCAGGGTGAATGCCATCATGCCGGGCCCCATTGGTTTCCTGCCTCGTCATACCGAAAACCAGAGACAACAGGTGATGTCGGAAACCTTACTGGCCTGCGAGGGTGGATTTGACGCCGTGGTTATTCAATTGTTGGCCTTGCTGGACAACGATTTCATCACTGGCGCACAAATTCCGGTAGATGGTGGTCGGCGTCTTGCCCAAGGAATGGCCGCGCACGGTAATCGTAGACAGGAATGACGCATCAAACCTGTCGTTGAATAAGTTCCGATAGTAACGCTCGCCAATCTGCTCCCCGCTAAAAAATCCGTTGTCACTGTGCTCGAGAATATCGATATCAATGGTTCGGTCCTTGCGGCTACTGAGCGGATCAGAGCGATCACGCCCGAGAGTTTCCTCCAGATGGTTAAAGCTGCTTTTAAGATGCTGCGGGGATTGCGGGCTGAATACAATGACCAGTGCATTGAGAAACGACCGCTCGGTATCAATACCCTCGGGAAACGTGGAAATAACTGGCGAAAGCCACAGTGAGCCATAATCGGCCAGCAATCGGTCAATGGCGATTGCCAAATTCGTCTCGGGCCTGATGTTGCTGCCCAACCCACACAGATACCACATGATCAGGTTATCTCAGCAGTTTTCGGATGTATGCACCAACAAGTACGGTCACGAAGAGCACACCGATCATCGACTCTAGCGTTACCAGTATTGACATGATCCCGGTAGCAGGAGGGGTGGGGCTACTCCAGTTGCCATAAAAGCTGCTGATAAAACTCTGGAGGCTCAACATGACCGCCTCACCAGACCCAACGCCCAGTGCCACAAACATGGCTGAAAACATCAAGGATATCATCAACGCTGCCGCCAGAATGTTGCGAAGACGTATCCCCCAGCCAAACATACCACCAAGCAAGTAACGGCGTGAGCGACTTGCCTCTTTATAGTGCCGCATGTGGAAAAATGCATGATCCTCTTCACGCAAATGCCCTGTGGCAGACATCCAGTTTTTGAACTGCGTGTAGGCTTCTGCCAGGTGGCGGCGATCATCCTCGCCCGGATTACTGACATCGGCCCGCGCCAGCAAACCAAAAGGGGGCGGGGTCATGGCACGACGTCGTTGAGTGGGCCCGTAGATCAGCGAGATCGGATCAAACCACGCCTGGTCAGCATGAAAACGTGTCAGGTCCACACTTGGCGTACCCTCCTCTGGCGCTTCCAGCTCCACTATCCAAGCCTGGCCTACCGAGGAGCCGTTCAAACTGCATCGCCCACGCAAATGGCGCCCCGTTATCTTCAGGCGACGCCCAACCAATGTGTCCCGGATGGCAATACCGGCGTCCTCATTCATCACCTGAATCCGATCCATACACAAATCTGCAACCAACTCGCAATTTTGCACCAGAAGTGTGTTTGCCTCTATGCCGGTAAGCCGCAGGTGTTGCAGGTGAGTACGATGAATCTCGATATCACCAGACACCGTGTAACCAGCGATATGCAACCCGCCATTGAAGCTGTTTTTGCTGAGCTGTTCGGCCTGATAGCTTTGACGGCCGATAAAAACCTGCCCCAGAGAGGGCGACGTATTCACAGGCGCATCATCCTGAATCGCCATCAGCTGAACCGGAGCATCAAAGGTGCCGTTGAGTGCCAAGCATCCTGTCAACGTCATCTCGTTAAGCCAGAGCATGTCATCACTGCCACGAGTGCCAAACTCCATAAGCAACGAGCAGGCTTGTAGCCCACGGAAGGAAACCCCTCCCGCACCGCTGAAATCACAACCAAACATCAGTACGCTGCCGTTCAGGTGCCCGGACTTTAAACTGAAATGATTGTCGAATTTGCAGTTCAGGCACCACAGGCTGCCGGCAAACCTGGCACGAATCCAACGAAAGTCTCCCAATACCCGGCAGTTGATCAATACCAGCGATCCAGCCACGTTCATGTCGGATTGTTCAGAGCCATCCAGCACCCTGTTCGCGATGACAACGACGCCATGAAAATCGTCCAGGACGGACAGAAATTCGGCTTCCCCAACAGGCCACGGTTCGTCTGCTGGTGCTTCACGACCATCGCTGCGCACGGTGATGTCAGGAGGGGCGCATTGAGTCAGCACCTCGCGCACCACCAGGGTCTCTCCGTCCCGGCGATCCTTCCCCAGGCGCACCTCGAACCCTTGGCCAACGGCCACTGCTGGAAACCCTTTCTGCTGAAACGGTCGCCAGTGGCTGTAACACAGACGCTGATCGTGTGTCACAAGTACAAGGAAGCGACCGGCATTCAGATCCGAATGGAGTACCTGCGCAAACACCAATTCGTCAGTCAAAGCGCAAATTCCTGTCCCTGCCTCACGAAACCGGCAAACTCGCTTTCCACTTCGAGCCGGTGCTGTTCAAAGTTGTCCTCGTAACTCATCAGATGCATGCGTTGGCGCACCTCAAAGGGATAGGTTTCCCTGAGTTCACGTACCGAGGCATGAACAGGATTCCAGTCCGACAGCGTTGCATCGTGAAGAATGACCTCGGGAGTGAATTTTTCGACCAGATCAGGAATCGGTCGTGTATCGCCACTGAACATCAGGTGGTTGTTGATAAACAGGCCGTACGATGGCTTTTGCGGAGTATGCTGATTCTGGAACAGCTGAAACTGGATGCCCTCAAACTCAAAGCTCATGTCTTCCAGCAAAACCACATCAAAGAAATCGTCCAACTCAGCAGGCCCCTCACCAACCTGCCCCATGACACCCTTCAATGTATGCTCCCACAGCTCCTCATACACTCCAGGCGGCAGATATAGAGTAGGACGAAAACCATGCTGAAAACGGCACTCGTATCCTAATCGCTCCAGACCAAAACAATGGTCGGCATGGGCATGAGTAATAAAAACCGCGTGTACATCGGCCAGACCCAACCCCAGATCTTGAAGCGCAAACTTAATCGTATAGCCCGCGTCAATCAATAATCTCCGACCACCCGCTTCCACCATTGCATTATTGTTCCAATGCTTGAGCGCTTCGGAGTGGCCAACTCCCAGCATTGTCAGCGTTGCCATAATTCGTTCCTTTAAGTAGTTACCGGAAGGGGTAGGGTGACAAAAATCTTGAACAGGGATAGTAATATATGCAAGCTTTTAGATATAAACTCCGAGCTTTGAGTATTATGTTTCCGCAAAACCGCTACCAACGTTGAACGCATTATGCCAGTCAGTACACCAACAACAATTTACTCTATCCTGCGCGATGTTGGCACCATAGCGCTTGTTGGGGCCAGCGATAAACCCAACCGCCCCAGCAATGAGGTGATGGCCTATCTGCAGAGCCGAGGCTACCGGGTGATTCCGGTGAACCCAAGGCTTGCTGGCAGGTCGGTGCTGGGGGAAACCGCGTACGCCAACCTGGCAGACATTCCAGTAGCGGTGGACATGGCGGATCTGTTTCTCGCAACGAGCCATACCGACTCCGTCATCGACTCCTCGATTGAGCTGGGCATTCCCGTTATCTGGATGCAAATCGGCGTTATCAACGAAGCGGGTGCTCAGAGAGCTGAACAGGCCGGTGTAACGGTCGTGATGGACCGGTGCCCCAAGCAGGAAATCCCCCGCCTTGGCGTGCCCACGGTGTCGCGGCCGCCAGGCTAAGCTGTCGCCCACAGACAGGATTCCCGCCATCCTGTTCTGACCGCAACACTTCTGCCATAATCTAGCCAGACAATCAGAAGACTGGCAGAGCCATGTGGTTCCGACGTAAAACCAGCACACCACCTTCACGAAAACCGATTGCCCGTTCGCAGGCAGGTTTGCTTGACCCTGACGCCCAAACCAGAGTTGAGCGCGTCCGTCTGCCCGTCGATCTGCTGACTTACGGCATGCGCATCGTCAAGCTGGACCGACCCTGGATCGAAGTGCCCGTACTGTTCCAGGGTTTCACTCTTGAGAACGACCACCAGGCTCGCATACTCCGTCAGTACTGCGAATGGGCGCTGGTTGAAGGCGACGAGCAAGTGTTGGCTGAGGCCCTGGCAAGGGTCACCAGTCACAAACAGCGCACGGCTACCCCACTTCCGGAAACCCGCTCCCTCGCGGAAGAGATCCCCCGCGCCAACCAGGTATGGGGCAAGACCCAGGCATTCGTGGAACAGATCACCCTTGCCATTGAACGGGGCAATGATCTGAACCTGCAAGACGCCCGCCCGGTTATCCGGGAATGCGTGGAAAGTATCAAAGCCAACGCCAGTGCAATGTTCTGGATGAGCCGCATCAAGTCCCGCGACGCCTATACCGCGGAACACTGTTTGCGGGTGGCCATCTTTACCGTTGCCTTCGCACGCTTTCTGGGACTGCCCGACGAGGACCTGGAAATTGCCGGTATGTGCGGACTGCTTCACGACCTGGGCAAGCTTAAGGTTCCTGACGAAATTCTTAATAAACCTGGCGCTCTGAGCCCGGCTGAATATGCGATCATGCAACAGCACACGACGTTCGGCTATGAGCTGCTGAGCTCTGACCCGAAGCTGGATCCGATTATCGGGGACGTGACCCGTCACCACCATGAGCGTCTGGATGGCCGCGGCTATCCGCAACAACTGGAGGAATGGCAGATCAGCCGCTTTGCCAGGCTGGTCTCCATCGTTGACGCGTTCGATGCCATGACCAGTGACCGCTGCTACCGCGACGGAATTCCGGCATCTGACGCCATCCGCATTCTATACCGCAATCGCGGCCGGCAGTTCGATGCTGACATGGTAGAAGCCTTTATTCGCATGGTGGGCATTTATCCACCTGGAACACTGGTGGAGCTCAACAGCGGGGAAGTGGCCCTTATCGTGACCGTGCACCCGGGTAAAAAACTCAAACCCAGGATTGAGATACTGATGGATGCCAACAAAAAGCCGGTCCCTCCCCGAATCGTTGACCTGGCAAACCCGACAACCGAAGAGCAGCAAGCGATTCACCATCCGTTGCCGGATGGCGCTTTCGGAATTTCACTGAAGGGAAGGATTCAGCAATTGGTAACAGATCATAGCGTTTATCCCTCATAATTAGATGAATACGGCCGATATGTTAGTCACTCACCTCATCAACCGGAGCATTTTGTGGACAAACCTGCATCGGCGCTAACCCTGTTCGTGAGGGGACTGCTGAACCCGGCGTTTCCGGCACTGATTTTCCTGGTGTTCCTGGGAATCGCCCTGGTTCTGCAGTACGGCATCGAAAAACAGGACCACACCCAAATCCAGTCCAATCTTGGCAGCGAGGCCAGTTCCATGGCAAAGCGGCTGGAGCGGGAATTCCGTGTTCACGCAAACTCCATCAGCCGCATGGCGAAACGATTTGAAGCCTTACCGGACACGCCAAAAGAAATCTGGGAGCAAGACGCCCGCCGATACCTGTCAGATTTTGGCGTCTACCAGGCGATCGAGTGGATTGACCGCGATTATGTCATCCGCTGGATGGTACCGATCGAAGGTAACGAAGACGCAATTGGTTTCAATGTGGCCTTCTCCCCGGAGCGGCGTGCTTCGCTTCAGAAAGCACAGATGACCGGTGATCTGGATATATCTGGCGTCATTGATCTGAAGCAGGGCGGCAAGGGCATGGTCATCTATGCGCCCATATCCACCGGTGACGCCAACAACGGCTTTATTGCCGGAGTGTTCCGGATGGAAACCCTGGCTAATTACATGCTTTCCAACCGCGCCCTGACCTCCTTCCACATCGAAATCCGGGAAAAAGGCGACCCCGCCTACGTGCTTAACGATTCAATGGAAACAGACTCCAGGTTCTCCCGCACCCTGGATGTTGACCTGCCAACACTCGATTGGACACTGGCGGTAACCCCCTCCATCTCGTGGGTTGAGGAACAACGCAGCCGCTGGCCATTTGTGACCTTCATCGTCATGCTGTTCATGGGCCTGCTGACCAGCCTTACCACACTCCTGGTACAGCTGACTCTCAAGCGCAACCATGCACTGCTGAGAACCCGCCGGGAGCTGGATGCGGAAATCAGCCAACGTCAGGCGGTGCAAAAAGATCTCGCTCGCCTGGAAACCACCGACGCCCTGACCGGCCTCGCCAATCGCCGTTTTTTCATGGAAGACCTGGCGCACACCCTAAGCATCGCTGACCGTCAGATGCGCCAGGCAGCGCTGGTGATGATCGACCTGGACCGGTTCCAAACGCTCAACGATTCTCTCGGCCATCAATTCGGCGACGAACTGCTCATCAAAGTCGCTGAACGCCTGAATGCCCTGAGCGACGAGAAAGTGATGGTGGCCTATTCCGGCGGCGATGAGTTCATGGTGTGCCAGCAGCATGTTGAAAACATTGATGATGTAATCAATCTGCTGGGCCAGATCAAGCAATGCTTCGAAGAGCCGTTTGCCGTGCAGGGTGAGGAACACAGCATTACCGCAACCATGGGCGTGGCTGTCTATCCCCAGAGTGGCCTGGATGCCGATACCTTACTGCGCAATGCCGATGTGGCTCTCTACCGGGCCAAGGAACAGGGCCGCAACACCTATCAGTTTTACACCGAGGGCATGCAGGACCGGGAGGTCATGCGCCTGGAACTGGACAAGGATCTTAACCACGCGCTGGCCAACGACGAGTTCGTGCTCTATTTCCAACCGCAACTGGATCTCAACGACTCGTCCATCAACAGCGTGGAGGCTTTGATACGCTGGCAGCATCCTCGCCGAGGCCTGTTGCCACCAGTGGACTTCATTCCCCTGGCGGAGGAAAGCGGCCGCATTACCGACATTGGTCGCTGGGTGGTCATGGCCGCCTGTCGGCAACTGGCGAAATGGCAGAAAGGCCCCTACTCCCATCTGCGCATCGCGGTGAATCTCTCTGGGCGCGAACTGGATGACGAAAGCATTGTCGACCATATCCAGGAAGCGCTGGAAAGCAATGGCGTTCCAGCGAGCCGGCTGGAGGTGGAGCTGACCGAAGAGATCTTCATCCAGAATATCGAGCACAACCTGAACCAGCTGACCAAGCTACACAAGCTGGGCGTGCACCTGGCCATTGATGACTTCGGCGTGGGTTACTCTTCGCTGGGTTACCTGCGGGATTTCCCAGTGGACCTGCTGAAGATCGACCGCTCCTTCATTACCGACGTTACCGAGCGCCACGACGACGCAGTGATTACCCGCGCGGTGATTAACCTGGCCCATAACCTAGGCATCCAGGTGGTGGCGGAGGGCGTGGAAACCCATGAGCAGCTGACTTTCCTCAAGAATCACCGCTGCGATCTGATTCAGGGTTACCTGATCAGCCGCCCGATTCCGGCAGGCGAACTGGAGCGAGCGCTGAGCGCTGGTTTGCTGGAAATCGACACGCCGGTTGGTAGCTGATTGAAATGAGTGCCGCAATTCACCACTATTGCCGTATTCATTTTCAAGGTGTGGCCTCATGAGTTCAAAGTATCTGACGGCGGAACAGGATGTCCGTCTGCGACGGTGGGAAGCCTGGAACAAGCGTTACTTTATTTTCGCGTTCTTCTCGCTGGTCATTGTTCTGGTCTTCAGTAGCCAGCTCGGGCTGTCCAGTGGCGACAGCTGGGGGCCGCTGGGACTTCTGATTGCCGCTTTAGTTACCCCCATTATCATTCTGCAACTGCGTCTTGCATGTCCCGCCTGTGGGCAGAAGATTGGCTGGCAGGCCAAGCTGATGGCCCCGGACCAGTGCAAAGCCTGTGGCACTTTCCTGCGCGCTAAAAACTCTTCCTGAAAAACCTTTGACCTGTGAGTAGCTCATAGGTTTTAGTCTATTCCTAATGCAATGCCTGGTGGTACCCGACATTGGGTGCCTGTTCGTGATTGAAAGGTATCTGTTTCCAAAACACGCTCCTGCGGCACATCCATGTGACGCTTGGGCTCCGCCATCCATGGCTCCGCACAGTTTTGGAAACAGATACCTTCCACTCACTTGTTCGACGTTCGGGATGGCCGGCAACGTTATGAAAGTCAAAGAGATCGCTATTGGCGCCGGGGTTAACCCGGACACCGTTCGGTTTTATACCCGTGAGGGGTTGCTGAAGCCCACGCGGAACCCGGACAACAACTACCAGCAATACGATTCCGAAGACCTGCGGCGGTTACGATTTGCCCGCAAAGCCCGGCAACTCGGGTTTTCACTGCCGGAAATACGACAGATTCTGGAGCAGGCAGATGACCATCATTCGCCCTGCCCGATGGTGCGGGACGTGTTCCAGCAGCGGCTGGTGGAAGTGGAGCGTGAGATTGCCGAGTTACAGCAACTGCGTAGTCGTATGACCGCCGCGCTGTCCGCCTGGCAGGATATGCCGGACGGCACACCGGACGGACACACGATTTGCAGGCTGATTGAACATTGGGATGAATCCCTGCCGGACGACGGTTGGAAGGAGTAAGGCTCGATGAATGAGAAAACCGATTTGAACGACGGCCAGATTCAACTGGCCGTTACCGGCGCCAACTGTGCCTCCTGCGTGAATACGATTGAGAGCGCCCTGAAGTCGGTGGACGGCATCACCGGCGCTCACATGAACCTGGCCGACCGAACTGCCACAGCGACCGGGCATGCTGACCCTCAGGCTCTGATCAGGGCGGTGGAAAGCTCCGGCTATGGAGCCAGCCAAATCGAAGACCCTGACGCGGCGGACGACCGCAAGCAGGAGGAGGATCGTAAGCAGTACAAGACCCTGCTGGTGAAGATGGCTGTCAGTCTGGGACTCGGTCTCGGCCTGATGATCTGGGGCATGGGTTTCGGCACCATGATGGTGACCAGCGAGAACCAACCGATCTGGCTGACCCTTGGCGTGGTCACCCTGGGCGTCATGGCTGTCACCGGTGGTCACTTTTTCTCCGGAGCGTGGAAAGCGTTCCGGCACCACAATGCCAACATGGATACGCTGATCGCCTTGGGGACCGGCACTGCCTGGGTCTATTCCATGACGGTAGCCAGCATCCCGGATGCACTGCCGGAAATGGCACGGCACGTGTATTTTGAGGCGTCGGCGATGATTATCGGCCTGATCAATCTGGGGCAGGCACTGGAGCTTCGCGCCAAGGGCAAGACCTCGGAAGCCGTGCGTCGGCTGTTGGACCTGCGAGCAAAAACCGCCCGCGTAATCCGTGATGGCGAGGAGCAAGATCTGCCGGTGGAACAGGTTCGGGCGGGTGATCATATCCGCGTTCGTCCGGGTGAAAAACTCCCGGTGGACGGGGAGATTACCGAAGGCAGCACCCGCGTTGATGAAAGCATGCTCACCGGCGAGCCCATGCCTGTCAGCAAGGGCGAGGGCGACGAAGTGTCCGCCGGCACCATCAACACCCATGGCTCCATTATCTACAAGGCCACCCGCGTCGGCAGCGAAACCGCCCTCGCACAAATCATCCGTTTGGTGAAAAAGGCCCAGGGCTCCAAGCCCGCTATCGGCCGCCTGGCAGACAGGATTTCCTCGATTTTCGTACCCAGCGTGATGCTGATTGCCGTGGTATCGGCACTGGTCTGGTACAACGTCGGGCCGGAACCGGCCGTGGTTCACATGATGGTGGCCGCGACAACAGTTCTGATCATCGCCTGCCCCTGTGCCCTTGGGCTTGCCACGCCTATGTCAGTGATGGTGGGCGTCGGAAAGGCCGCCGAATACGGCGCACTGATTCGCCAGGGGGACGCCCTGCAGACGGCCGGCAAGCTGGATCTGGTGATCCTGGACAAGACTGGCACCATTACCGAGGGTCACCCGGCCGTCACCCGTTTCCATGCCACCGACGGCGATACCGGCAGGTTGCTGGCCCTGGCCGCCGGTCTGGAACAACACTCGGAGCACCCGTTGGCCGAAGCCATTATGGCGAAGGCGAAGGACCAAGGGGCAACGCCGGACAATGTCACCCGCTTCGAAGCCCTCAACGGCAAAGGCGTGCAGGGCGAGCTGGATGGACAAACCGCGCGCCTGGGCAACCGCCGCTGGCTGGAGAGCGAGAACATTGATCTGGCCGAACTGCAGGAGGAGGCCAATGCCATCACCGCCGAGGCCGGAACCCCACTGTTCCTGGCCCTGGGCAATCAGGCGCTGGGAGTGGTCGGCGTCGCCGATGCGGTGAAACAGGATTCGGAAGCCGCCATACGGCGACTGCACGACGCCGGCATCCGGGTGATGATGGTGACTGGCGACGTCGACGGCACCGCCAGGGCCATTGCCGAGAAAACCGGGATCGACGATTACCGCGCTGAAGTTCTGCCGGAAGACAAGGCCACCATCGTCAGCGAGATGCGGGGCAAAGGTTATACCGTGGCAATGGTAGGCGACGGCATCAACGATGCGCCTGCCCTTGCAGCGGCGGACGTTGGCTTTGCCATTGGCACCGGCACCGATGTCGCCATTGAAAGCGCCGGTATTACGCTGATGCGGGGCTCTCTCCACGGCGTTGCCGACGCCATTGAGATATCCCGGGCCACGGTACGCAACATCCATCAGAACCTGTTCGGCGCCTTTGCCTACAACTCGTTGGGCATACCCGTCGCGGCCGGACTGCTTTACCCAGTGTGGGGGATTCTGATGAGCCCGATACTGGCCGGCGCCGCGATGTCGCTGTCGTCGGTCACGGTCGTTACCAACGCCAACCGGCTGCGACTGTTCAAAACCACCAGTAACGCAGGCAAGGAGGGGAACCAATGAACGCACTTCTGGTCAATGCCGGAGGACTGATCCTGATGGCCGCCATCGTCTGGTGGTTCTGGTTGTCACCCTCTGGCGGCGGAGAACCAAACCACGATCACAGCCATCATCATTGAGGTAACATCATGAAAAAACAACTGTTGGCCCTTGGCCTCGTCGCAACCGTCGGCTTGAACGGTCAGTTACAGGCCGAAGACGGGCTGAAAGACATCCATGTCTACAAGTCACCGACCTGCGGTTGCTGCACGGATTGGGTGGACCACCTGAAGGAAAATGGTTTCAAGGTGGAAGTCACTGAAACCAATAACCTGAATCCGATAAAGATCGACGCCGGCCTGACACCGTCACTCGCCAGTTGCCACACCGCGTTTGTTGGCGACTATGTGATTGAAGGTCATGTGCCCGCCAACGACATTCACCGGTTGATCGCCCAGGCCCCGAAAGCAAAGGGTCTGTCGGTGCCCGGCATGCCGGCTGGCTCACCCGGCATGGAAGTGGGGGGCCGCAAGGACCACTATCAGGTGTTGATGTTCAACGACAGCGGCCAGACCAAAGTCTTCGCAGAACACAACTAGTTTTCCTACACACTTTGCTATGCCTGCTCTATCATACCTTCCAGATAGATCCAGACTGTGCATAAGGAAAGCTTTTGAGCCTGAAAACCCGACTACTGGGCCTGGCAGCGGCTCTGATGATCATCGCCTCAGTCGCCTCCTGGCTCGCGTATCGTGAGCTTTCAGACGACATCATCGAGCGCTGGGGGCAGCAGGTTGCCGAAATACAGGTGCGCTATGACAGCGCCCGCCTGCTGCAATCCCTGGAACGGGAAATCGGGCTCGCCCGCCAGATGGCCGACTCCTCCACGCTGGTCAACTGGGCTACCTCACCGGAAGATAAGGCGTTACAAAGCGACGCCATACGCGAAATGGAAAGCTTCCGGAGCAATTTCCGCGACAACAGTTATTTCGTCGCCCTCCGTGATTCCCGCCGCTACTACTACAACAATGCCAACAACGAATTTGCGAATGATCAGTTCCGCTACATCCTGGACCCCGACAAACCCGAAGATGCCTGGTTCTTCCAACTGATTGAGGAAGGCCGCAACTTTCATCTGAACGTAAACCCCGATACCGAACTCGGTGTGACCAAACTCTGGATCGACGTGCTGATGCGGGATGAGGAAGATCGCATCGTCGGCATGGTCGGTACCGGCCTGGACCTGGACGCGTTCCTGCAGGATATCGTGGATATTGACCAGGAGGGGATCACCACCCTGTTCGTGGACTACAACGGCGCGATACAGCTCTACCGCGACCGCAACTACATCGACTTTGCCAGCATCATCAAACCCGAAGGCCAGAAAAGCACCGTCGACCTGCTGTTTGATAACCCGGAAGACAAGCAGAAGGTGCTCGGCATGCTGCAACTTCTGAAAAACCGGGGCGGCGCCACCGGTGCCGTGGAGAGTAGCTTTGTGACCGTGGACGGCCGAAAACACCTGGCTGGCGTGGCCTTCCTACCTGCCATCGGCTGGTTCGAGATCACCCTGCTGGATCTTGAAACGCTCCTGCCCCGCAGTTACCTATGGCCTCTGGTTGCCGTGTTCCTGACCAGTTTGCTGGTCACCCTGATCCTGTTCCATCTGATTATCCGTTCGCGCATCCTCAAACCCCTCGTCAGCCTTGAGAGTGCGGTTGAGAAGGTTCGAGGTGGCAGCTTTGCGCTTCCGCACCTGGAAAAACCGGACAACGAGATCGGCCGGCTTGCCAGTCATTTCGAGACAATGACCGACACCCTCGAGCATTCAACCCGCGAACTGGAACGGAAGGTTGCGCAACGTACTGACGAGCTGAACAGGCTGGCGCGTGTTGACGCCCTTACCGGGCTGAAGAACCGCCGTGGTCTGGACGAAGCCCTGGATGAAGAAATACAGCGGGCAAAACGACAGAACACGGGCTTTGGTCTGATCTGGCTGGACATTGACCACTTCAAGGCCATCAACGACGAGCTTGGCCATCAGGCCGGTGACGACATTCTCTGCCGCGTGGCACTGTGGCTCAAGGCCGGCGTGCGGCCCTACGACCACCCCGGCCGCTGGGGCGGCGACGAATTCGTGGTGGTGCTCTCGCCCTGCGATGAAGATACGCTGTGCCAGATTGCCGCGCGGATACGCGAAACCATCGAAAGGGACAGCATTCGCACCGGCACGCCGGTGACCGTTAGCGTGGGCGGGTACCTCTGCCAGCCCGGTGACGACGTTGACACCATTCTGCGACAGGCCGATCAGGCGCTTTACCGTGTGAAACAGCAGGGGCGGAATAAAGTGCTTATCACGGATGGATCAGGCCAGGAAATTAACCCCGCGTAACATGGTCTGACTCATACCGCCATAACCGGTATACTCCGCAGCGACACTCAAATTTTATCCAGCCAGGTTCTGTTCATGCTCAATGCCGACGCCCTCAGCCAGTTGCGCCAGCTGAAAACCAATATCGAGGAAAACAAGGTTGTCTTTCCGGGTACCGTCAAAGCCACCAATGGGCGTTTCGGCTTTGTTGCGCTGGATGAGGGGCGAGACGTCTTCCTGCCACCGGAAGAAATGCAGAAAGTGCTGCCCGGTGACCGCGTCAAGATCACCGAGGAAGAGGGTGACAAAGGCAAGACCCAGGGCATGATCGACGAGCTGCTGGACACCAGTCTGGACACGTTCGTTGGTCGCTATCTGGTGAAAGGTAAAGGCCACTTCGTGGTGCCGGAAACCCCCGGCATCAACCGCTGGATCTTCATACCGCCGAAAGAACGCCAGGGTGCCGAGCCCGACGATTACATCTACTGCCAGATTCACAAACATCCGATCAAGGATGGCAAAGGCCAGGCAAAGATCCTGAAGGTCCTCGGCAAAGCCGGTGATACCGGCATCGAACGCGCACTCACCGTTGCCACCTTCCACCTGCCAGACACCTGGCCTGACGCCGTGCAGAAACAGGCCAGTGCGCTGGATGAATCAGCCGTTGACGCAAAAAGCGAAGGCCGGGACGATCGCACCGACCAGCCCTATGTGACCATCGACAGCCCCGGCACCCAGGACATGGACGATGCCCTGCTGGCAGAGCCCAACGCCACTGGCTGGAAACTGTCCATTGCCATTGCTGACCCGACGGCTGTTATCGAGCCGGGCAGCCCTGCCGAGCAGGAGGCCTTTCGCCGCGCCACCGCCATCTATTTTCCCGGCGAACCACTGCCCATGCTGCCGGATACCCTCAGTACCCGCCTGTGTTCGTTAATGCCGGACACCAAGCGCCTGGCACTGGTCTGCGACCTTCAGGTGAACAACGATGGCAGCCTCGGCGACTATCAATTTCATCAGGCAGTGATTCGCTCCCACGGCAAACTCAGTTATGAACTGGTCTCCAACCTGATCGAAGGCCGGGAAGACGACGATATCAAGGCGCTTCCGGATACCGTTTCCAACAGCCTCGACCAGCTCCACCAGATCGCCACCGCTCTGCGCAAATGGCGAAACGAGCACGCACTGGTGAACGGTGACCGCCCCGAATTCCGGCTGCGCCTGGACGAGAATCGCCGGATACGGCTGATCGAGCCCTCGGTTCAGAACGAGGCCCATCGCCTGGTGGAAGAATGCATGATCGCCGCCAACCGCTGCGCGGCCGACTTCCTGGGGCAACGTGACAAGGGGCTGTTTATCCAGCATCCCGGTTTGCGGGACGACCGCACCGACAACGTCCGCGCCTTGCTGGAAGGCTATGCCCCACAGCTCGCCGATATCGACGCCACCAGCGCCGCAGGCTTCCGCGACCTGATGAAGCAGACCGACGGGCTGGACGCAGAGGTTCCTATCAAAGCCATTATTTCCCGCCAGCTTGCCCGCGCCGAGCTGTCGTTCACGCCCGCCCCCCACCAGGGCATGGGGCTGGCCGCCTACACCACGTTCACGTCGCCACTTCGCAAGTTCAGCGACTTCCACGTGCATCGGCTGATCAAGTCGATCCTGTGGCAGGAATCGCTGAACGAGCTCAACGATGACCAACTGGCCGAACTGCAACAGACCCAGATCCGCGCCCGCCAAGCAGCCAACAGCCTTGAAAGCTGGCTCAAGAGCGATTTTGCGAAAACCCTTGGCGAGGACTCGATGACTGGCGTGATCAGCCGCACAACACCTGCTGGGTTCTTTGTACGGCTGGACGCCAACGGCCTGGAAGGGTTCGTGAGCTGCAAGACACTTGAAGGTAAGTTCAGCTTCGATCCCGTTACGTTGCGCTTGGTTCACAACAAGAACGGCCGTACGTTCCAGTTGGAACAACCCGTGACTGTGACCTTCTCCGGCGTCGACGACGAAAGAAAGCAGATCCAGTTCAATCTGGTGGATGCGCCGACTGAAGGCCGCGAGCCCGCGAACACCGACGAGGCTTGAAAATCCGGCTCCGGAGCGCCATCTTAGTGAATAAGCGGGCACTTATTCGTTACGGAGGTGAATCCGGATGCCTATCAGCCCAACCGAGTTCCTGAAGAAGTACGGCTTCGAAGAGGAAGAAGAGGAGCGCGACCACAGCCTGCGCCACAATGCGATGGAACACGCAAAGCACTTGAAGCGCCCTCATGCTGGCACACCCCATGACTGGGAAGAGTGGGAGCGCTACAAGAAAGAGCACCCGGACGAGATCGAGGATGACGAGGACAATTCTTAGCCCTGCTCAAGCATCCTCGACAGACGCTCGTCCTTCGCCCGCCACTGTTCTGCCAGCCAGTTTTTCACGTTTTTGCGATGCTCGGCATCCGTCGCGTAATCCCGGCCCTTCAGGTGCGCCGGGATGGTAACTGTGTCGATCTCCATGCCGACTTTACTCACCCTTCCACACATGAAATCCCAGAACGTTGGAGCGCCCCCTGGATAGGCAATCGTGACATCCACCAGTGTTTCGATGGAGTCGCCCATGGCATCCAGCACAAAGGCCACGCCACCGGCCTTGGGCGTCAGCAGGTGGGTGTATTTTGATTTCTGCTTGTCATGCTTGGCCTGGGTAAAGCGCGTGCCTTCAACGAAATTCATCACGCTCACCGGGGTGTAGCGGAACTTCTCACAGGCCGTACGGGTCGCTTTAAGATCTTCACCGCGCTTTTCAGGATGTTTGATCAGGTACTCACGGGTGTAGCGTTTCATGAACGGGAAATCCAGTCCCCACCAAGCCAACCCTATGACCGGCACCCAGATCAGTTGTTGCTTGAGGAAGAACTTCAGAAACGGTGCACGGTGGTTGAACACCCGCTGCATGGCGAAGATGTCGACCCAACTTTGATGGTTGCTCAACACCAGGTACCAGCTTTCCCGCTTGAGCTTTTCGTCGCCGTGGACGGTCCATTCCGTGCCTTGGGTGAGTTTCATCCAGCCGGTGTTGCAGGCAACCCAGGCTTCGGCGATCCAGATAATGACTTTGGTGCACAGCACCCGGAAACCGGTGTGGGGAATAATCAGCTTCAATATCGCCGGGATGTAGAGAAGCAGGCACCAGAACAGGGTATTCAGCCCCAGGAGGATGGAACTGATGACGCCGATAACGGGAGCTGGCAGGAAGCTGAGCATGGTGGTCCTGTTGTTGGTTTTTTAAGATGGCTGAATGATACCAATGGTTGGCAGGTTTGGGCAGTGGCCTGAAGTGACCGGTTTGCCATTGGTGATGGACGTTCTTGCCATAGTCGCACCTGAGGTTGGCCGGTAATCTTGGCCCCAGCCTGTTAGCCGCTGAGCTATGGTGAGGAGTGGACAGGCCTTCGCCAGACACGCCGTAAACCCCTCCATGGGGGCTCGGCATTGCCATCCATGGCAATGCACGGTCTGTCAAAGGCCTGTCCACTCCTCCCCTGTTACTCTTCAGTTAACGCCTTCTGGCCATCACAATGCCATAAACAACATAGATTTTTTGGGTGAAGCCCGCAGCAACGATGGACACTTCCATGCCTGATCCACTGCAGTACGCCTTCAACAAAGTCTCGGGGCTGACTCGCCAGACCGCACTATACGCCGGTAACGCCTTTGATCGGGTATTCCGGGCCGCCAGCCTGGTGCAGGCAGGGCAGACACCGTTCGAGACCTTGTACACCGATGGGCTGGTGAGCCTGCGATACTACCCACCGCTGGCCGAGGATTTTATCGAGTTGGACGGCGAGATGATTGATGTGGAGCGCACGCCCCACAAGACGCCCATCGTGATCGTGCCGCCACTGGCGGTGAACATGCTGATCTACGACCTGTTTCCCCAACGCAGTCTGGTGCGGTTCCTGCGGGCCAAGGGGTTTGAGGTGTACCTGATCGACTGGGGCGTACCCACGCGCCAGCACAGTCACTACAACCTGCACACCTACGTGGCGGAGTTGCTGCCGGCATACCTGAACCGGGTGCGGGAGCACAGCGGTGAGCAGAAGCTGTCGCTGCACGGCTGGAGCCTGGGCGGCATGTTCACGCTGTTCTATTCTGCCCTCAGCCGCGACCAGCACATCCGCAACGCCATCGTGCTGGGTTCGCCCATCGACAGCCACGCGTCAGGCCTGATGGGTTTGATGTACCAGCGGGTGTCCGACGTCGCCGATTTCGTCCGTAAGCGCACCGGCTTCCGCCTGCATGACGTGAAACCTCATTGGTTCCACTCTCCGGGCTGGGCCAACACCATCGGCTTCAAACTCACCAACCCCATCGGCAGCGTGATGGGCTACTGGGAACTCATCGTCCGCCTGGGCGACCGCGACTTCGTCGCCAGCCACGCCACCACCTCCGCCTTCCTCGACCGCATGGTCGCCTACCCCGGCGGCATCGTGCAGGATGCCGTGGTACGCCTGTGGATCGACAACGAACTCTCCAAAGGCCAGATCCAGATCGGCGAAGACGTCGCCCGGCTGGAGAATGTAAACGCCAACTTACTTGCCATCGCCGGCGATACCGACACCCTGGCAACCCCCGGCGCGGTGAAACGCATCGAAGACCATGTCAGCTCGAAGGACGTTACCTTCCGGGTTACCCCCGGGGGCCACATGGGCATTCTGGCCGGGAGCAAGGCGCCGAAGGAAAGTTGGCTGGAGATGGCGGAGTGGTTGGCTGAAAGATCGGACTGAATCACACAGAACGCGCGACTGGGAGACCGCCGGCACATAAGTCGGAAGCGCGTCTCGTAGCGTCCCTTCCAAAACTGTGCGGAGCCATGGATGGCGGAGCCCAAGCCGAACAGGACGTCTTGAGGCGTGTTTTGGAAGGGACGCTACGAGACGCGCCACCCCGGAAGTTAAAGGTTATCCAATGTAGCAGGTAGCTCAGAAAGACTCCGAACCACCGCATTAGGCTCAACCCCCCAATCTTCAAACACCTTCCCGGCATCCCTCTGCACCCAGATGGTCGTCAACCCCGCCGCCCGGGCACCAATCACATCCCACGCGTTGCTGGACACCAGGCACAGAGGCTTATCCATCGCCCCGGTTGCCCGTCGTGCATAGGCATACACCGCCGGGTCCGGCTTGAAGCTCTTGATGTCATCCACCGACACCAACCCCTCAAACTGATCCAGCAAATGGTTATGCCCCAGCACCTTCTCCAACGCCGGATAGGTGCCATTGGAAAAGGCAAACATCCGATACACGCCCTGCAGGGATTCCAGTGCCGGCAACGAGTCGTCAAACGCAGGCAGGGACAGATAGGCCCCCATCAACTCATCTTCCCGCTCTCCACTTAAGCTCAACCCATGGCTGGCCATCGCATACCTTAGCGCCTGCCGGGTACAGGCCCCGAAATCCTCGTACATGCGCATCAGCCCCTTGCGAAAGGAAAACTCCAACTGTTTTTCCCGCCACTGGGCACTCACGGACTCCGCCGCCTGGCCTGCGTCTGGCGCCAACAGGTCTGCCATTCCCATGGGGTCCACCAGGGTTCCGTATACATCGAAGGCCAGGATCGGTTTCATCGGGTGCTCCTAAATTTGTTCAACCAGTGTCACGACATCGTAAACCAGTCGGCATCGTTTTTTGAATGCTTACTCAAACCACCAACAACAAAGTACTCCGGAATGGGCAACCTCCCACGCCTCGGGTACACTGCTACTCATGAACCCTGTTGATACATTTAACCTCGACATTCGCTCCCTCAGCACCTTCATTGCAGTGCTGGATGAGGGCAGCGTTTCTCGAGCTGCTGTACGACTGGGCGTGAGTCAATCGGCTGTCAGCCACACCCTGGACCGATTACGCCAGGCCCTGGGCGACGCCCTGTTCGTCAAATCCGGCCGAGGCATTGTCCCCACCCGGTATGCTCTCCAGGCCGGCCCACACATTCGCCAGATACTGGACGACCTGCACTCCCTGTCTTCCGGGCCGCCGTTTGCCCCGGCCACGGCCGAGTTCACCTTCACCATCGCCGCCAACGACTATCAGCGCGACCTGCTGTTACCCGGACTGTTGTCCGTGATCCGACAAGAAGCGCCTGGCATCCGCTTGCAGGTTGTCCCCTCGGGCATTCCGACCGCCGACATGTTGCGTAAAGACTTGTGTGACTTGATTATTTCCCCTCACGCACCGGAAGCTACCGACATCATGCAGCGGGGCCTGATGGCGGATCAGATGGTGGTTTTCTACGATCCCGCCATCCGCCAGGCCCCGGAGTCCCTGGCGGATTACCTGAAGGCGGACCACATCGCCATCCTGTTTGGCACGGGTGAAAAAACAGCTTTCGAAGGTTCGTTAGCCGCCCAGGGATTGACCCGGAGAACCGCCGTAACCGTGTCCAATTTTTCCGGCCTGCCAGCCTTCCTGCAAGGCACTGACATGCTCGCAACAGCACCCAAGCGCATGAGTGAGGACTTACTGCAGCAGTTTGCATGGACGCCCCTACCGTTCGACTACAAGCCATTCACATTGCTGATGCTGTGGCACAAACGCAACCAGAACGACCCCGCTCACCGCTGGATTCGAAACCACGTCAACGGCGTAGCAGCGACCATCAATGGCCTCAATACCTAATTCATCTGATTTGTTCATACATTGTATGAAATAGCTGGCCGTTATCCCAGGACAGGACGAGCGTAGACTCCCCATATCAGATTGAGCGCTGGGTGAGAGCCGGCCTTCTGAAACCGTGCGGAGCCATGGATGGCGGAGCCGAGCGTACAGGGATGTATTTACAGCGTGTTTCAGAAGGCCGGCTCTCACCCAGTGCCGTACTCCAAAGATTCCGGGATCAGTGATGCTCGCACTCACCAGTGTATGGACAACGATACTATTGGCAGCCGCTGTCGCCCTCGGGCCGCTGGCGATTGATATGTACCTGCCTGCCTTGCCCGCTATGGGAGAGGCGCTCTCGGCCAATACAGGTCAAGTACAGCTTACGCTGAGTATCTACATGGTCGGGTTCGCCCTGGCCCAGTTGGTCTGCGGCCCGCTGGCGGACCGGTTCGGGCGTAAGCCCATCATGATTGGCGGATTCCTGCTGTTTGCGATCGCCAGCGTTGTTTGTGCTCTTGCGACCAATATTGAAACACTGATCCTGTGCCGCTTCCTGCAAGCGCTTGGCGGCTCGGCCGGTCCAGTGCTGGGCCGGGCAGCCGTACGGGATATCTATTCCCCACGGGACGCCGCAAAAATCATGGCTATTCTGGCCAGCATCATGGCCCTGGCACCCGCTGTTGCACCAACTCTCGGCGGTTTTATGGTGGTCAGCCTGGGCTGGTCGTCAATTTTTCTGGCACTGGGTGGCTACGCGCTCATCATGGCTGTGGTGGTTGCAGTGGGTATTCCCGAGCCGATGCGCCCGGAAAACCGGCAATCCCTTCGCGTTAGCAGCCTATGGAAGAACTACCGGGCAATTGCCTCGGACATCAGCTTCCTGGGCTACACCCTGACCAACTCCCTGACCTTCGCCGGCCTGTTTGCGTTCCTGTCAGGCTCGTCGTTCGTGCTGATTGATTTCCTGGGCGTGGAACCCCAGCACTTCGGTCTGTTCTTCGCCTGTATCGTGGCCGGTTATATTGGCGGCAACCTCACGGCCATCCGCCTGGGCCGCTCGTTTACGCCAGATCAGATACTGGTGCGAGGCCTGACGATATCGGTTATCGGTGGCGGCTTAATGGCCGCACTGGCAGCCTCGCAGGTTTACAACGTATGGGCAGTGGTGCTACCACAAGCCTTGTTTATGGTCGGTGTGGGCATGGTCCTGCCCCAGACCATGGCCGGGGCCCTGGCTAATTTTCCCCAAATGGCCGGTTCGGCCTCCGCACTGTTCGGCTTCACCCAGATGGTGGTTGCAGCCATTGTGGGTGCTCTCGTGGGCCACTTCCACGACGGCACGTCACTGGTGATGGCAGGCATCATCGCTGCCTGCGCCATTGCGGCCCTCGGCAGCTACCTGCTAATGGTCCAGCGCCATCCGGCTCCCGGATTTGAGCCCGCCTGAAACCAACTTAACTCGACTCCCGGATGAAAAAACATCCAAAATGGGCTACACAGAGTAAGCTGTTAAATACAAATCCATTAGACCAGTATCAGGGAGTTCCAAATGAGCAACGTCACACTCGGCGGCAATCCAATCACCGTGAGCGGCACCCTTCCGCAAACCGGCGACACCGCCCCCAACTTCACCCTAACCACTCAGGGCCTGGAAGACGTCACCCTCGACAACTGGGCTGGTAAGCGCAAAGTTCTGAATATTGTCCCCAGCGTAGACACCCCGACCTGCGCCACCTCCACCCGTAAGTTCAATGAAAAAGCCAGCAGCCTGGACAACACGGTGGTGCTGGTCATTTCTGCCGACCTGCCCTTCGCCGCCGGTCGATTCTGTGGTGCCGAAGGCCTGGAAAATGTCACTACCCTTTCCAGCTTCCGAAACTACAGCTTCCAGGAAGATTACGGTGTTGCCATCCAGGACGGCCCACTTGCTGGCCTGACCTCCCGCGCGGTGGTGGTTCTGGACGAGAACAACAGGGTTCTGCACAGTGAGCTGGTTGGTGAGATCAAGGAAGAACCGAATTACGAAGCCGCTCTTTCGGCGCTTTGATTCCCAGCACTCCGACTTACTGAAAGCGACTCCGTAATCGATGTGCGAAGGCCGGGGCGCCTTCCCCAGACCGTGCATTGCAAGGGATGGCAATGCCGAGCCCCCATGGATGGGTTCACGGCGTGTCTGGGGAAGGCGCCCCGGCCTTTGCACCCACTCACAAACCGATAACTGCTAGAATCGCCCACCAAGCAAAACACCTGGAACAGAAGCCACCAACGTGACGAACGCCACCCCACAAGCCAGCCTGCCGCGCCAGTTGTTCACCATGACCTGGCCCATGCTCTTCGGCGTACTGTCACTGATGACCTTCCAACTCGTCGACAGTGCCTTCATTGGCCAACTCGGCCGCGACCCACTGGCCGCACTGGGCTTCACACTGCCCATGCAGCAGCTCATCATCGGCCTGCAGGTGGGCCTTGGCATCGCCACCACCGCCATCATCTCCAGAACGCTAGGCGCCGGCGACCAACTCCGCGCTGAACGCCTGGGCGGCCTCGTCGTCACCGTGGGCGCCACTCTGGTGATAATCCTGTGTATCGCCCTATGGCTGCTGCAGACCCAAATCATGGCTGGCCTGGGTGCCGAACAGAGCCTGCTGCCGCTGATCCGCAGTTACTGGATACCCTGGCTGCTCTCCGCCTGGACCGGCGCCATGCTCTACTTTGGTTACAGCGTGTGCCGCTCCCATGGCGATACCAAACTCCCTGGCTATATGATGGTCGCCACCAGCGTGGCAAACATCGCCCTGGACCCGTTGTACATCTTCGTTTTCGGGTGGGGCCTGCAAGGCGCTGCCCTGGCAACCGTGACCGCCTTCGGTATCGGTTGCCTGTTTATCTACCCCAAACTGCTGCGCTCTGGCTGGATACGCTTCGACCTTTCCCAGCTGGCCCTCGGCAAGGCACTGAAACAACTGAATGGCATCATGGCGCCGGCCATGGTCAGCCAGCTGATGCCGCCAGCCTCGGCCATGTTCGCGACCGCCATGGTGGCTGGCTTTGGCTCCGCCGCCGTCGCGGCCTGGGGCCTGGGCACTCGCCTCGAGTTCTTCTCCATTGTAGTGGTGCTGGCACTGACCATGTCGATGCCGCCCATGATTGGCCGCATGCTTGGGGCCGGTGAGCTTGCGCGGATTCGCGTTCTCGTGCGATTGGCGGTTCGTTTTGTGGTGGTGTGGCAACTGGCCATTGGGTTGATCTGGCTTTTAGCGTCAGGAGTGGTCTCAGAGCTGTTTACCAGCGATCGCGCCGTCAGCGATGTGTTGGGTAGTTATCTGGTTCGGGTGCCGCTGAGCTATACCGGCCTGGGCATCTGCATGCTGATGGTGTCGGTGTGCAATGCGCTGGGGCTTGCCATGCGGGCGCTGCTGGTGTCGGTCCTGCGGTTATTCCTCTGCTTTCTGCCACTGCTTTGGCTCGGCTCACAGCTCGGCGGTATCAACGGCCTGATGAGCGGTGCGCTGGTTGGCAATCTGATGGCAGGTGTCATGGCCTACCTGTTCTACCGGCAAGGCATCCGAAAGCTGGCACTCCAGGACTAAATACTAATCGCCGAAGCGTGCTCGGAAACTCTCTGGCATCGGCACAACCGATTTGCGCTGGTAATTGAAGAACACGAAACCGTACTTGGCCAGGGCCACGGGTTGACCGCTCTCCGCCTTGGTTACGCGGAATACGAAATCCCCGCCGTATTTGTTGAAGTCCATCAGCCCCACTTCAAAGCGGAGCATCTCCGGAAAGAACGATTCCGATTGGTACATCGTTGCCAGGTCGGTCACGATAATACCCACGCCGTTTTTGTCGGCTTCCTCGACACCATAGTTCACCAGGAATTGTGCCCTGGCTTCAGACAGCATGGAGATTAACGCATCGTTTCCCAGATGGTTGGCTCCATTGATATCGGTGATCCGAACCGGCATCTTGGTTTCAAAATAAAAGGCGTTATCCGGAAAAGAGAGCTTGATGCGAGCCAAGTCGGCGTTCCTGTGTGGGGGGATTTTCTGTAAACCCAATGATACTTGGTTGTAACCATGCCGACACCCCGAGACAGCAGACCGAACATTCGTTATCTTGGACTTTTACCGGCAGCCTTCACCGTTGCCCGATGAAAGGGGTTGGGAGGCTACTGTCAAAACTGTGCGGAGCCATGGATGGCGGAGCTCAAGCGCCACATGGACGTGCTTGAGCGTGTTTTGACAGTAGCCTCCCAACCTCTTTCCAGCACCAACAGTCTGACCAACAGATACGGACACTCTATGGATATTCGCCCTGCTGCCACGCTGGTTTTGACCAAAGACACTGCTGAAGGTCCAAAGATCCTGCTGCTGCAACGAACCTGGGACGCGGTATTCATGCCGGGCTATTTTGTCTTTCCCGGTGGTTCTGTCGACGATCAGGAAAACAATGGGCGGGCCCACGCAATCGGGCGGGCTGACACTGAAATCAGCCAGACAATGGCCATGGATGAAGGTGGCGCCGACTACATGCTTGCGGCTGTCCGGGAGTGTTTTGAGGAAGCGGGCATTCTGTTAGCCGTTGATGAAAAAGGTGCTGCGCTGACTCATGACCACCCCATTCACAGCGACCGCGAAGCTCTGTTTAAAGGTGAGTTAACCCTGGCGGAACTGTGCCATCGCTATAACCTCACCATTCCCCTGGACCGTCTGGGCTACCTCGGGCACTGGGTGACACCGCCGGGACCTCCCCGGCGCTTTGATACCCGCTTCTTCATTGCAGTGGCACCGGAAGGGCAACGGGCAAGTCATGACGGCAATGAAACCATTGACCACGTCTGGCTGAGCCCGGCGGAAGCCCTGGAAGATCATCGCAGTGGCCGCCGCCTGCTAGGGTTACCAACCATTGGGACGCTGCGGATACTGGCGGAGTTCGACACCACGGAAGCCCTCATGCGCTATGTCCACGCTAATCCGCCGGAGCCCTATCCCAACAAGCCGTGGCCGGCGGTCAAGAAAGACAGGACCACGATGTTGGAGCCGGGGGCACCCGCCTATGACGAAGCGGTCAAGCTGGACCCGGAGGGTGCAGGCTCTACACACGCGGACATTGTTCCCGGGGAACCGGTGGAGGTGGCGGCCGGTGTGGTTCGCCTGACAGCGCCAAACCCGGGAATGATGACCGGCCCCGGCACCAACACCTATGTGCTTGGCCACAAACGGTTTACGGTACTGGACCCCGGCCCGGACGACGCAACGCATATTGAGCGCATTCTGGAACTCACTGGTGGAGCGATTGATCAAGTGGTGGTCACTCATACCCACCAGGACCACTCGCCGGCAACAGTGGCACTGAAGGCAAGAACCGGCTGTCGCGTTTACGGCCAGCTGGCTCCCGAAGGCCCGGCCCAGGACCAGACGTTTTCGCCGGATGTAGAGCCGGTGAATGGTGACCTGATCGTCACCGAGGCTGGCACCCTGAAAGCCCTTTACACCCCGGGGCATGCCTCCAACCATCTTTGCTATCTGCTCCTGGAGCAAGAGCTGCTGTTTTCTGGAGACCACATCATGCAGGGCTCCACCGTGGTCATTAATCCGCCAGACGGTGACATGAAGGCCTACCTGGAGTCGCTGTACGACCTGCTGGCCGAGTCCGTGCGTTACATAGCGCCTGCCCACGGTTTCCTGATGGCACGCCCCGAATCGGTGATTGATTATCTCATCACGCATCGTCTGGCACGGGAGCACAAGGTTGTCAGGGTGCTGAAAAGCCTCGCCCCGGCCAGCCTGAAAGATCTGACCGCAAAGGCCTATGACGATGTCCCGGCGGCGATCCATGGCGTCGCCGCCCGCTCCGCGCTGGCGCACCTGCTAAAACTGGAGGCAGATGGCCGGGCTGCGCGAGAAGGCGACATCTGGCGCACCACTCCCGACATTTGAAGCCCGCCCCTCACAGACACTTGGTTCCTGCTCAGGGGCGGCCTATTTTTTCGCGATGATCCAGACGGCGTGCACGATACCGGGAATGTAACCGAGAATCGTCAACAGGATGTTGATCCAGAAGTGTTTGCCAATCCCCACCTGTAAAAAGACGCCCAACGGCGGTAACAAAATCGCAACCAGAACTCGCAAAAGATCCATACAGTTTATCCTCCATCGAACGTATAACGGATACAGAACTGCAATCCGCATCCTGTAACCTCTTTGAATAGGTCATTTTGCGGAATTACACAACGAGTTCATGAAAGTGGCATTAAACCTTTGTCACAGCCGTATTCATGAAACAATGGGGTCTCTATCCTTGTACCGTTTTCACAGATCGGACAACGAGCCTCAAACTGGCTGAAGACTCGAGAGGAATTATGCTGTATCGCTGGCTGACACATCTGTTTCGCGCTGGCCTGATGTTTACCCTGACTGGCAGCCTGGTCGCAATCCCTGCCGTCTACGCAAACAAGTCCGATGACTCCGATAACACGGAGATGCTCGTCGCGGAGCTTGCCGAGGACGAGAGTGTTGAGGATGTCGAGCATTCGGAACCCTTGCGCTCGTCTGAACCGAAAAAGAATAGCGGTAAAGCAGACACCACTCAGAAATCCGATGAGGAGCTCGCCTCACAGGATAAAACACCAGATTCCACGGCAGAACCGGCCGTGGAAGAAGTGGCCCCCAATGTTGATTTAAAGGAGGTGGCGCCGCCTCCAAAGCCCGCTGAACCAGCGGAGTCGAAGACTTCGGAGCCCGAACCTTCGAAGCCCGACGCAACGGCGGATCAGCCCAAACCCACTGCCCAGGGCGCAGACCCCGCAACGGCGACCGATGAAAACGGCGTGGAAGAGTCTGCTGAGGTGACGGAACCCGAAAAGGCCACCAGCCTGAAAATGCTCGGTGCCGAGGTTCTGCCCGGAACGTCGACTCGCCTGGCCTGGTCCCCTGCCATCCAGATTGCCGGCCTGTCGCAACCAACACCGGTTCTGGTGGTCAATGGCTCCAAACCCGGCCCTAACCTATGCCTGACCGGTGCCGTTCACGGTGATGAACTCAACGGCATCGAGATCATCCGCCGCACCATGTACGACCTGGAGCCAGACAAGCTCTCCGGCCGGGTGATCGGCATTCCCATCGTCAACCTGCCGGGTTTCCAGCAAGGCAGCCGCTACCTGCCCGACCGCCGTGACCTCAATCGTCACTTCCCCGGCAGCACCGATGGCAGCCTGGCGGACCGCATTGCCCACTCGCTGTTCGAGAACGTAATCCGTCATTGCGACATGTTGGTGGATATCCACACCGGGTCTCTCAAGCGCACCAACCTGCCCCAACTGCGTGCGGACATGAATAACCCGGAAGTGGCGGAACTCACCCGTGGATTTGACCGCATGGCAGTCGTTCACAGCACCGGCACCACCGGCATGCTTCGTCACGCCGCTGTCGAAGCCGGTATCCGGTCCGTCACCATGGAGGCGGGTGAATCACTTCGGATCCAGGAGCACCAGATCAAGGCCGGGGTGAACAGCCTGACCAGCCTGATGGACAAGGAAGGCATGATTTCAAGGATGTTCGTCTGGGGAGATCCGGAACCCGTCTATTACGATTCCGAGTGGATACGGGCCGAACACGGCGGCATTCTGTTCAGCGAAACCAAGCTGGGGGCCAAGGTTTCTGAAGGTGAAATCCTGGGTTATGTTTCGGATCCCATCACCAACGCCCAGCATCCCATCCGCGCCCGCAGCAGCGGCCGAATTATCGGCATGGCGGTGGATCAGGTGGTCATGGCCGGTTTTGCGGCCTATCACGTCGGCACAGAAGCGGAAGTGCCGGGAGAATAAAAAATGGGGTCAGAGCAAGCTCTGACCCCATTTTATCGTTCAACTGTCAGGATACTAAACGCAACCGTTCAGGCTGAACGGCGGCGGGCACGCAGCCCCATACCGAGAAGGCCGAGGCTCAGGATGGCCAGGGTACCTGGTTCTGGTACTTCGCTGGCTTCAGAAATCAGTTCGACCTTTGCCTTAACCTTGGAGCCGTAGCTGCCCAGCCCAAAGATGCCTTCGTTAAAAGTGGTGTCGAAGAGGGATACACGAAGCAGACCATCGCCCAGTGCGCCAAACACCAGGTCAAGCGAACCGTTCCAGGACAACACACCTTCCTGGTAGAAGCCAAAGAGCACGGAATCTCCGGAGGTGTTCCCGTTGACAGAGCCACTCATCAGTTCCGGTGCTGTGAAGTTGAAATCGACGGAAATCGGTTTGGCGACTTTGTCATCGCTGTTGACCGTGCCTTCAGTCGTCCAGATTTTGAACAGATTAAAGGTCGTACTTTCACCGGCATTCAGATCGAAAGAAAACGGGTTGTCTGCATAGTCTGCAGAACCAACAACCAGTCCGGGGTCTGAATCATTCAGGTTGACCTGATAGCTGGCAGAGATCATTGCCGCGCTTGCCATGGCCGGCAGGCACATGGAAACCAGTAGTGCAATGGTGAGTTTAAGATGTCGCATAGCTGCTCCCTGGGTTATCCCACATTTCATTCGTTTTACTGCCCCGCCATACAGGCACCTGCTATACCAACATCTGAATTTCCAATCTAAAACAAGAATCTATATTTAATCCTGCATTTATCCAGCAGCGGGCTTGTAAGAAATCCTGACACCCAATCAGACAGTCACCAGCCGGATACGATCAACCAATATCTCCACTACCACTTTGGTAACAAGGCATTAGCTCGCAGGGCGTAGTATCCTTCGGGCTCCCGAACCAGATCAGAAACCCAAAAACCCTGACAGGAGTCGGTGTGTCCTCAGAAACCCCGAAACCACTATGGCTGGCCTACACCGGCCTGGTCCTGACCCCGTTGTTCTGGGCGGGCAACGCCGTGGTGGCCAAAAGTGTGGTTGGCGAGATTCCTCCCCTGTCCATGTCGTTCTGGCGCTGGGTGATTGCCCTGACGATACTCCTGCCCTTCGGGCTGCCGGGGGTCTGGCGCCAGCGCCGGGTCATCCGCGAACACGCACTGTCGATACTGGCACTCGCCACGTTCAGTGTGGCGGCGTTCAACTCGCTGCTTTATTTTGCCGCGGTGACCACCACGGCCACCAACATCGCGCTGATTAACGCCACCATACCCATCATGGTGGCGTTACTGGCCTGGTTGCTGTTGGGAGATCGCACACGCCCCATTCAGGCTCTCGGCATCGGGCTGGCGGTACTGGGCATCCTGGCGGTTGTGGCGCGGGGAGACCTCTCAGTGCTGACCGGTTTGCGGGCGCAACCCGGTGATCTGATCATGGTACTGGCGGTATCCAGTTGGGGCTTGTTCTCAGTACTACTTCGCCGCCAGGCGGTACCATTGGCCCCACTGACCTTTCTGACCGTCCAGATCGCCTGCGGCACTATGGTGATCTTGCCGTTTTTCCTGGTGGACCTACTGTTCTTCTCAGGTGGATTCGAGCTGAACGCATCAACCGCCCTGCCCATGATGTATTTTGCAATTTTCCCCGGTATTCTGGCTTACGCGTTCTGGAATCATGGGGTGCATCGGATTGGTCCTGCAAAAGCGGCCATCTTCATGTACCTCACCCCTGTATTTGCGTCGGTGATGGCGGGCATTTTCCTCGGGGAACGCCTGGGCCTGTTCCATGTCATTGGCGGCCTTCTGATTCTGGCCGGACTGTTCCTGGCCACCCGAACCACCGAACTTCGCCGCAAATACCGTTGAGCACCCAACAACAAATATCGACAAGGCAGGCATTCATGGTCAATGGCATGACAAGGCGCTTCAGATGGGCCGGCGTACTGATACTGGCGGCTTTCAACACCCCAGCGGTCGCTGCCCCCTGCGATCCTGAGGAAAATACCTGGATACCGAGCCGCTATTACCCACCGGGACAGACGGTCTTTCACCAGGGTGACTGGTACCAGTCCCGCGAACTCCACGAGGGTAAAACACCCGGTGCGGATTTCGAATGGGAAAGACTGGCGTCAGTGCCTGATTGCGGCGTCGGTCGTGATGACAGCAACGTCGCTGAGCGCAAATCGGAAGGTGGGGTGAACCACCAACCTCAGGCACCGGCCGACGCCGGCGAAACGCCCGTAAAAACGCCCAACGAGCGCCCACAGGCCTGCAAAGAACCCGGGCGATGGAGCTTTGGCGGCAGCTATACCGTGGGCCAGATGGCCGTCCATGAAGGGCAGACTTACCGCGCCATCCGCCCCAGCAACGGCCAGATGCCAGCCATGAGCCAGCCGCCTCACTGGCAGCCGGTAGACGATCCCTGCAGTAACGGCGCTGAAAACGCCGACTGATCCGGTTATTTATTCAGCGCCTGCCGGATCTGCTCCAGGGCCGTGTCCAGAACCCGGCGCGGGCAACCAATATTCATACGCATGAACCCGCTGCCGGGCTCACCAAAGGTGATGCCCGGGTTCATGCCAATACCCGCTTCCTGCACAAAGAACCGTTTCAGTTCCGCGTCGCTCATGCCCAGGCCCCGGCAGTCCAGCCACAACAAGTAGGTGCCCTCCGGCTCCGTTACCCGGATGTCAGGCAGGTGTTGGCGGATGTAGTCCATCACCCTGTCACGATTGCCTTGCAGGTAGATCATGAGTTCGTCCAGCCACGGGCCACCCTGGCGATACCCGGCCTCGAAGCCGGCGATACTGAAGGGATTGCACTGGTTCATGTGCATGGTGTCGAACACGTCTTTCAATAACTTCCGATGCTCTGGATTCTTCACCACCAGCGCCGACAAGCCCAGACCGGGCATATTGAAGGATTTACTGGGCGCTACGGTGGTAATCAGGGCCTGTTCCTCATCGGCCAGTTTCGCCAGTACATGATGGGCAGGCTTGTCCGGATAGGTGAGGTCGCAA
This sequence comes from Marinobacter sp. UBA3604, assembly GCF_002375325.1. NCBI lineage: Bacteria > Pseudomonadati > Pseudomonadota > Gammaproteobacteria > Pseudomonadales > Marinobacteraceae > Marinobacter > Marinobacter sp. UBA3604. The sequence goes on along the minus strand of NZ_DFMB01000033.1, from coordinate 74,277 downwards.
TGAATCTCATCCGACAGCACCACCAGGTTGTGGCGCCTGGCAATGGCCAATACCTCCCTGAGCTCGCTTTCGCTCCACACCCTTCCCACCGGGTTATGGGGCGAGCACAGCAGCAACACTCTGGCGTCGCCCCGCGCTGCACAGGCCTCAAGGTGTTCGAGATTCATCTGATAACGGCCATCCACCTGTTCCAGCGGGTTTTCAATCACCGCACGACCGGTTTTCCGAATGGCACTGAAGAAAGGCGGGTAAACCGGAGGCTGTATAATCACCCCTTCACCTTCGCCGGCAAACGCCAGTGCCGCTGCGTGCAGCGAAGGCACCACCCCCGGAGCCATCATTAACCATTCCCGCTCAATGACCCAGCCATGCCGATGTTCAAACCAGTCAATCACCGACTGGTACAGGCTCTCCGGAAACAGTGTATAACCGTATACCGGGTGCCTTGCCCGTTCTTCCAGAGCCCTGGTCACCGCTTCCGGCGCTGGAAAGTCCATATCCGCCACCCACAGGGGGATAACGTCATCTTTGCCGAATACCGCTTTGCGGGCGTCAAATTTTACGGAACAGGTGTTTTCCCGCTCAACAGGCTGGTCAAAGGTCTCAGGCACAAGTGGCTCTCCGCTAGGATGGTGAGTTAGGCAAGGTTATTCTGTGGCAGTCGTTACAATCCGTGCAAGTTGGGCGCTGCTTCCCCAGCTTATAGAAGGGGTTATCTTTGGTCGCAAGGGCACAGGTTTTACTTGCCTGGAACCCGGTATAATTGCGAACCTAACGAGTTATTTGCTTACCCTGATCGACCCTCGGAGCCCCTGAATGCTTGCCCAGATCCTGTCCACGATGTTGCCGGTCTTTCTGATCGCCGGTTGTGGTGCCCTTTACGGCCGATATCGCACTCCAGACATCAAAGGCTTGAACACCCTCAATATGGAGCTGTTCGTCCCCATGCTGGTGTTCGCGGTTCTGGCTGATCAACAGGCTCCGCTGCAGGATTACACCAGCCTGGCTCTGGCGGCAACGGTGGTCGTTCTGGGTTCCGGCATCGTGCTCTATCCGCTGGCCAGAATTCTGAACCTGAACCTTAAAACCTTCCTGCCGCCGATGATGTTCAACAATTCCGGCAACATGGGCATTCCCGTACTGGTATTTGCGTTCGGCGAGGCAGCTCTGCCCGCGGCCGTTGTCCTATTTGTCGTGGAAATGCTGCTGCACTTTACGGTGGGCATCTACATGCTGGACCCGCACACGTCGATCATCAGACGGCTTCGCATACCCGTTATTGCGGCAAGCATCGCCGGCCTTACCGTCAACTTCGGTGGCGTACCCATGCCACAATGGCTGTTGGAAACCCTGAACATGCTAGGCGGAGTGTGTATCCCGCTCATGCTCTTTACGCTTGGTGTTCGCATGCTGGATGTGGATTTCAGCGACTGGAAACTCGGGGTTCTGGGCGCTATTTCCGCGCCTGCATCCGGGTTGATTCTTGCCTGGCCAATGATAGCGATTCTGGATCTGCCGGGCCTGCAGATAGCTGCTTTGTGGGTCTTCGCCGCCATGCCCTCTGCTGTGTTGAACTACATGCTGGCGGAGCAGTATCAACAGGAACCTCATAAAGTAGCCTCACTGGTGCTTATGAGTAACCTCGGAAGCCTTGTGGTGATGCCGATTGTGCTGGGCCTGGTCTTTACAGCCGGCTATGTATGAACCGCTTCAGATAACGATCAATGTCGGAATCCTCGCCGGTGCGTCAAGATCACTAACGCAAGCGCTTGCAACCTCTCTGGCTTTGGCCGAAGGTAAGAACGATTCAGGTTGAATTTCTTCTCGATATGGAGATCCGCCCATGAGTGTTCTGCTTCTACTGATCAGTGCGCTGGTACTGATCTATCTTGGCATCGGTGGCACCACTGCCGCCACCGTGCTTGTGATTGCAACGGTCGTCGGGCTGTTTCAGGATGGCTGGCACATCCTCAGTATACTGTTTGGTGGCGGGCTGCTTGCTCTCAGCCTGGTGCTGGTGCTCCCAGGTGACTTGCGGCGCGAGAAGTTCAGCGCTCCGTTGCTGAACTGGGTGCGCGGTCGGCTCCCGAAGCTCTCGGATACCGAGGCCGAGGCCCTGCGCTCAGGTACCGTAGACTGGGATGGCGAGCTTTTCTCCGGGCAACCCAAGTGGTCGAAACTGCTCGATGCCAAACCGGCCCACCTCTCCAGCGAAGAACAGGCGTTCCTCGACGGGCCGGTCGAGAAGCTGTGCGGCATGCTGGATGACTGGAAAATCACCCACGAAGAGTACGACCTGCCCAACAAGGTCTGGAAGTTCATTCGCGAGAATGGCTTCTTCGGGTTGATGATTCCCAAGGAACAGGGCGGCAAGGGCTTTTCCCACACCGCCCACTCCGAGATCGTGATGAAGATTTCCACCCGCAGCGTATCCGCCGCTGTGACCGTCATGGTGCCCAACTCGCTTGGCCCGGGCGAGCTGCTGATGGAATACGGCACCGATGCCCAGAAAGAACATTATCTGCCGCGGCTGGCCGGCGGCGAGGAAATCCCCTGCTTTGCGCTGACGTCGCCGGTCGCCGGTTCTGACGCCGGAGCTATTCCGGACAAGGGCATCGTCTGTAAGGGCCAGTGGAATGGCGAGGAAGTACTGGGCCTGAAAGTCACCTGGAACAAGCGCTACATCACACTGGCACCGGTGGCGACGCTGATTGGCCTGGCCATCAAGGTCTACGACCCGGACAAACTACTGGGCGACTCCGACGACATCGGCGTTACCTGCGTGATGGTTCCACAGGACCTGGAAGGGGTTCACTCCGGCGCCCGTCACCTGCCAATGAATACCGTGTTCATGAACGGTCCGACCTGGGGCAACGACGTGTTTATCCCCATGGATCAGGTGATTGGCGGCCAGGACATGTTGGGCAAAGGCTGGAAAATGCTGCTGGAATGCCTGTCCATCGGCCGTTCCATCTCCCTGCCCGCATTGGGCACCGGCGCTGGCAAAGTGGCCAGCATGGCCACAGGCTCCTATGCCCTGACCCGGGAACAGTTCGGCCGCTCCATCAGCCAGTTTGAGGGGGTTCAGGAAGCGCTGGAGCCCATCGCCGGCTACACCTACATGATGGATGCCGCCCGATTACTGACATCCGGCATGCTGGACCGGGGTGTACGCCCCTCCGTGCCGTCAGCGGTGCTCAAGTACCGCAATACCGACTTGATGCGCACGGTGATCAACCATGCCATGGACGTGGTTGCCGGCCGCGGTGTTATTACCGGCCCCCGCAACTTCCTGGCCAGGGCGTACCAGGCGGTGCCCATCGGTATCACGGTGGAAGGCGCAAACATCCTGACCCGCAGCCTGATGGTGTTCGGCCAGGGTGCCATCCGTTGTCACCCGTTTATTGTTGAAGAAATCGAAGCAGCGGGCATGGACGATAAAAAGGCGGCGGTCGAGAAGTTCGACGGCATCTTTTACCGCCATATCGCCCACACCACCCGCAACGCGTTACGCTCGTTAGTGCTGGCACTGAGCGGCGGCTTGCTGGAAACCGTGCCCCGCCAGGGTAACATCCAGTCCAGCTATCGCCAGCTTGCCCGGTTCTCGGCCGCGTTTGCCCTGATGACCGACGTTACCCTGCTGACGGTTGGTGGCGGCCTCAAGGCACGTCAGCGCCTGTCCGGGCGGATGGCGGACTGCCTTGTACACCTGTATTACGCCACGGCGGTGATCAAGCAATGGCACGAGGAAGGCTATCCGGAAGACCAGCGGCCGCTGGTGGAATGGTGCCTTCAGACCAGTCTGCGCGACCTCAAGACATCCATGCGCGAGCTGATCATCAACTTCCCGGTTCCGCTGTTGCGCTGGCCGCTGCGGATGCTGGTGTTCCCTCTGGGCGCCACCGGCCTCAACGGCCCGGACGACGCCCTGGGCACGGAGGTGGCCGCCAGCATTGTGAACGATACGCCGCTACGCCAGCGCATCAGCCGTGGCAGTTACATCAATACCGATCCGGACGACCCTTTGGGCCGTGTACTGAACGCCTACCGGCTGGCCAATGAAACCAAGGACATGCGCGATCGCCTGCATGAAGCCCTGCGCAATCGGGATGAAGACGAGCTGGGCGGTATCGACCTGCTGATGGGGCACCAGCGTAAGGAACTGGTGGACTGGGCCTGCGAGCAGGGCGTTGTTCAGAAAGACGAATGCGACAAACTTCTTGAGGCACTGGAAGCACTCTACGACGTCATCCGCGTGGATGCCTTCGAAGCCGACGGGCTGAAAGCCCTGTCCCGGTGTGCCAAAGGTAAGCGCAAAGTGGTCGAACGCCCGCCACGGGACGAAGAATAACCACTAGAATAACCACTAAAGGCACGCCCTGAACGGGGCGTGTCTCCCCCACTGTTCCCCTCGCCCATTCTTGACAGAATCCACATTCGCCAACTATTACTGAATGTCGGTTCAAATAGCTGTATTTGCGACCTTTCAAGAAACCAGCTGTCACAACAACGAATAAAAACACGCGGCATCAGCGCCGCTCACCTGAATCGAAAGGGGTGTCTTTCCGTGGAAGAGCAGGCTGTAGGCGAGCAGACACAACCATCCTCAACCATCCTTGAAACCAGGAACCTGACCAAGGATTTCAAAGGCTTTACCGCCATCAGTGACGTCAGCATCAACGTCAAGACAGGCTCCATACATGCGTTGATAGGCCCGAACGGGGCCGGGAAAACGACGTTTTTCAACCTGTTGACCAAATTCCTCAAGCCCAGCGCCGGGCAGATTATCTACGCTGGCAAAGACATTACCAACGCGCGCCCCGCGGGTATTGCCCAGCAGGGGCTGATTCGCTCTTTTCAGATTTCGGCGGTATTTCCCCACCTGTCTGCCCGCGAGAACGTTCGGGTCGCCCTGCAACGCAAGTTGGGCATTTCCTATCACTTCTGGCGGCCGGTACGAATTCTTGATCAACTGAATGAAGAAGCGCAGGCCACCCTGGAACAGGTCGGCCTGGGGCCCTTTGCCGATACCAAGGCGGTGGAACTCGCCTACGGACAGAAGCGGGCGCTGGAGATTGCCACCACCATTGCACTCAAACCCAGGCTCATGCTGCTTGATGAACCCACCCAGGGCATGAGTTCAGAGGACGTAGGCACGGTCACCGAGCTGATTCGCAAGGTGGTGGATGGCAGAACCATCGTGATGGTTGAGCACAACCTCAATGTGGTGTCCACGCTGGCCGACACCATCACCGTCCTGAACCGCGGGGAGGTGTTGGCTGAAGGCAACTACGACACGGTATCGACCAACCCCGCCGTCATGGAAGCCTACATGGGAACCACCGATGCAGCCTGATCAACGCCCGGAAATGCTCAAAATCGAGAATCTTCACGCCTGGTACGGCGAATCCCACATTCTCCATGGCCTCGATCTGACTCTGCGGGAAGGCGAGGTGATTACCCTGCTTGGCCGCAACGGGTCCGGACGCACGACCACACTCAAGTCTATTCTGGGACTGGTCAGCAAGCGCACCGGCTCCATCAAGATCCACGGCACCGAAATCATCAACATGCCCACCCACCGCATTGCCCACGTTGGCAAGCTGGGGTATTGCCCCGAGGAGCGGGGGATTTTTGCGTCGCTCAACGTGGACGAGAACCTGGAGCTGCCCCCCGTGGTGGCCGATGGCGGGATGTCCGCGGACGAGATCTACAAAATGTTCCCGAACCTTGAAGAGCGCCGCAAAAGCCAGGGCTCCAAGCTCTCCGGGGGCGAGCAACAGATGCTGGCAATTGCCCGCATCCTTCGTACCGGCGCCAATCTCCTGTTACTGGACGAGATCACCGAAGGGCTTGCGCCGGTTATCCTCAAATCCCTGGATGATGTCATCCGCAAACTGCGTGACCGGGGATTCACCATCATTCTGGTTGAGCAGAACTTCCGCTTTGCCGCTCCGCTGGCCGACCGACACTATGTGATTGAGCACGGACGAGTGGTTGAGCAGATAGAAGCGGCCGATCTCGAGGCCAAGAAAGAGCAGTTGAACAGGCACCTGAGTGTCTGAACCCGAATCTAATAACAAAAGGAATCCCACCATGTTCAAGCACTGGAAATCTGGACTGGCAGGCGCCGTGGCAGCGGCTACCCTGGCAATGCCCCTCACGGCAGCGGCCGAATTGACCGACGGCAAAGTAAAAATCGGTGTCCTCAGTGACATGTCCGGCGTTTACAAGGCCCTCGAAGGGCCGGGCGCGGTGACTGCCGCCAAAATGGCGGTCGAGGATTTTGGCGGTTCGGTGATGGGCAAACCCATTGAGATCATTTCCGCGGATCACCAAAACAAGCCGGATATCGGCGCCAGTACCGCCCGGGAATGGATCGATGCGGAAGAGGTGGACATGATCACCGCCCTCGACAACTCCTCCGTTGCCTTGTCCGTTCAGGGCCTGGCCAACGACAAGAAAATCATCACCATGAACACCGGCGCCGGCACCACCGCACTGACAGAAGAACAGTGCACGCCTTACGGTATTCACTACGTCTACGACACCCACGCGTTGCCGGTTGGTACTGCTACGGCGATGGTCAAGAACGGCGGTGAAAGCTGGTTCTTCATTACCGCCGATTACGCCTTCGGCCACTCTTTGCGGGACAACACCGGCGCCGTGGTGGAAAGTCTCGGTGGCGAGGTGGTCGGTAACGTCAATGCGCCACTGTCCACCAACGATTTCTCCTCCTACCTGCTCCAGGCCCAGTCTTCCGGAGCCGATGTCATTGGCCTGGCCAATGCCGGCCAGGACACAGTGAACGCCATCAAACAGGCCAACCAGTTCCGCATCGTGCAGGGCGGACAGAAACTGGCCGGCATGCTGGTGTTCATCACCGACGTCCACAGCATGGGGCTGGACATTGCCCAGGGCCTGCAGTTCACCACGGCCTTCGTGTGGAACCAGAACGACGAGACCGAAGCCTGGTCCCGCCGCTTCTATGAACGCCACAACGCCATGCCCACCATGGTTCATGCCGGCGTTTACTCGGCGGTCACCAATTACCTGAAAGCAGTCAAAGCCACCGGTTCTGACGACAGCGATACCGTTCGTGCCGAACTGGGCGACATGACCCTTAACGACATGTTCGTGAAAGGGGGCAAGATTCTGCCCAACGGCTCCATGCTCCACGACATGTATCTGGTGGAAGTGAAGAAGCCGGACGAAGCCAGTGAGGAATGGGACCTGCTGCGGGTGGTCTCGAAGATCCCCGCGGATCAGGCCTACATCTCGCTGGAAGACACCAAGTGTTCGCTGGTTAACTAACCACACCGATTAACCACTGCTTCAGGGGAGATAGCCAACGTGTCGATGCAGGTCATACTGGCCCAGGCGCTGCTTGGGCTGAATGTGGGTGTGTTCTACGCCATGTTGAGTCTCGGGCTCGCGGTGATATTCGGGCTGCTGAATATCATCAACTTTGCCCACGGTGCCATGTACATGCTGGGTGCCTTTATCGCACTGATTGGCTACTCTCTGCTGGAGCAGTGGTTCGGTATCAGCCTTCAGATCGGATTCTGGGCGTCACTGCTGGTGGCGCCCGTGATCGTCGGTATTCTGGGGGTGACCATTGAACGCTTCATGCTCAAGCGTCTCTATGACCTTGACCACATCTATGGCCTGCTGCTGACGTTCGGTATCACGCTGATCCTGCAGGGCCTGTTTGCCAACTACTTCAACGTCTCCGGCACACCCTATCCCGGGCAACCGGAGAGCCTCAGTGGCGTAGTAAACCTCGGGTTCATGTACTTCCCGACCTACCGACTGTTCGCCATCATTTTCTCGCTGGTGGTCTGTTTTGCCACCTGGTACGTCATCGAACACACCAAGCTGGGTTCACGGCTGCGCGCCGGTGTCGAGAACCCGGACCTGACCCAGGCATTTGGCCTGAACGTGCCACTGATGATCACCCTCACTTTTGCCTTCGGGGCCGGCCTCGCCGGCCTGGCAGGCGTACTGGCCGCGCCGATCTACTCGGTCAGCCCGTTAATGGGAGCGGACCTGATCATCGTCGTGTTTGCCGTAGTGGTGATCGGCGGCATGGGCTCGATTATGGGCGCCATTCTATCCGGACTTGCGCTGGGCTTGATTGAGGGCCTTACCAAAGTGTTTTACCCGCCAGCGGCCAGCACCGTGATCTTCTTCCTGATGGTGCTGGTGCTGCTGTTCCGCCCTGCGGGCTTATTCGGTAAGGAGAAGTAAGGCCATGATCAACCGCGTTCTGTTTATCATCATGCTGGTCGCCGGCCTTGGCGCGCCCTTCTATGCCTACCCGGTCTTTGTGATGGACCTGCTGTGCTTCGCGCTCTTCGCCTGCGCCTTCAACCTGCTGCTCGGCTACGCTGGTCTGTTGTCATTCGGGCACGCCGCCTTCTTCGGCGGTGCCGCGTACATTACCGGTTATGTGACCAAAGAGTGGGGATTCGGGCCGATATTCGGCATTCTTGCCGGCACCGGGTTTGCGTTGATTCTCGGCACGATATTCGGCTTCCTCGCCATCCGCCGACAGGGCATCTACTTTGCCATGGTGACTCTGGCGCTGGCGCAGATCATCTACTTTCTGGCGCTTCAGATGCCGTTCACCGGCGGCGAAAACGGCCTGCAGGGCATTCCCCGTGGTGAGCTTTTCGGTTTCATCAGCCTCAACAACGAAATCGCCATGTACTACTTTGTGTTTGCGGTATTCCTGATTGGTTTCGCCATTATCCACCGAACCATCAACTCCCCCTTTGGCGAGGTCCTCCAGGCCATCCGGGAAAACGAATCCAGAGCACTCTCACTCGGTTACGACGTCGACCATTTCAAGCTACTGGCGTTTATCATTTCCGCCACACTCGCCGGAACGGCCGGTGCCACAAAAGCCGTGATATTCCAGTTTGCGGCATTAACCAACGCGCACTGGCAAACCTCCGGGGAAGTCATCCTGATGACACTGGTGGGAGGCCTTGGCACCATATTCGGGCCAGTACTGGGTGCGATTACCGTCGGCGCACTCAGCCATGAACTGTCGGCATTCGGCTCCTGGGTACAGGTGATCCTGGGGACTGTGTTCGTCGTCTGCGTGATGGTATTCCGCCGCGGTATCGTCGGTGAAATACAGCATCGGCTGCTGAAGAAAAAAGCGGATAAATAGGCCGCCGGGGCTTGTTACTCGCCCCGCAAGCCGCCGCGGATAGCCTCATCCACCAGCCAGCGACGCAACACCTGCAGCCCACGCTCCCGCCGACGGCTGGTTTTCCAGGCGAAATAGAACTTGTCGCCCGTCATCACCGAGTGACTGGGCAAACGGACAAAGTCCCCGGAATCCTGCCGTGTGCTCAGCATGTAATCGTTGGTCAGCGCGATGCCCTGATGAAAACGGGCCGCCTCCAGAGCCAGCAACATGTGGCTGAAGTGCTGTATCCGCGCCGTACCGGGGATCTTCTGATCCACCGCCCGATACCAGGCTTCCCAGTCACCGGCCGCCTTGTCGAAAATGCTGTGGGTGGACAACAGTGGGAAGCGACTCACCTCCTCCGACGACAACTCTGGCTCATCCCTTCCCTCAACCTCTGAATCCCGCCCCAGTTCCCGACGGATGCGCTGCCAGTAATCCTGGCTGCACACCGGAAACAGCCGCTCGGTATACAGCAACTCATAACTGAATGCCGCGGAAGACGGCTTGATGGTGATAAAACAGTCCGCCACCCGGTCGGACAGCACCGGGTTCTCACTGCTCATCTCCAGGGAAAGATCCAGTTGCGGATACTCCCGCTGCAAATCCGGCAACCGCGGCACCAGCCAGCGCACCGCAAATGAACTGAACACCGACAACCGTAACCGCGACTCCTCATGGCCCAGCAACTGCTCACTCACCCGTTCAATCTGCAACAACGCCGACCCCACGCCATCCAGATACTGCCGGCCTTCGTCGGTCAACGTCAGAGTGCGGCCACTGCGCCAGAACAGTTTCTCACCGAGATAAGTTTCCAACTGCTTGATCTGGTGACTGACCGCACTTTGACTGACCGCCAGCTCCTCCGCCGCCAGCGAAAAGCTGTTCAGCCGGGCAACGGCTTCGAAGACGGGTAGGGCTTTGAGAGGTGGAAGCTTCATTATCTAAATTTCTAATGATAAGTGATTAAAGATCATTTTATCGGATAGTAATACACCACTAGACTCACCATCACAAGATTCAGGGAGCCCTGCACACCACCCTTTCCAAAACTGTACGGAGCCATGGATGGCGAAGTCCAAGCGTCACATGAATGTGCCGAAGGAGCGTGTTTTGGAAAGGGTGGTGTGCAGGGCGACAACTCCGATGTCGGAGCAAAACCAAGAGGAGCCGAAATCATGTCAGGCAAAACCGTAAACAGTGCAATCCTTCTGCTGGTGATCGGCAACGCCATGGCATTGATCAGCGATGTGTTCATCAAACTGCTGGAACCCGGCGCCCCCGTATTCCAGTTTGCCTTCCTGCGCTGCGTCATCACCCTGTTGCTGCTACTGCCCCTGGCCGGCCAACTCAACCGGAAACACCTGTTTTCCGGTATCAAGGTCCACGCCGTGCGGGCCCACATACACCTGGCTGGCATCCTGTGCATGGTTGTTGCCCTCGGCAATCTGCCGCTGGCCACCGCCAACGCCGTGTTCTACGCAGCTCCCATCCTGGTCATGGTGCTGTCCGTCATGCTGTTCCGGGAAAAGCTGACCCCGCTGAGCGTCTTTGCCGTCTTCAGCGGATTTGGCGGCATCGTCGTTATCCTGCGGCCAGTAGAATTCAACTGGGCGGCCATCGCCGCACTGGCCTCCGCCTTTGCACTGGCCATCAACGCCGTCATGGTTCGTAAACTGCCGAAGCAGCAGTCCACCGTTCACAAGCTGTTCCTGAATTACGCGCTGATCATCCCGGCCGCCGGCGCACTGGCCTTATGGGAAGGCGCCGCCTGGGACAGCTCCATACTTATCAGTGCACTGGGATCTGCCCTGTTTATTCTGGGCTACAACATCACCGTGTTGCTGGCCTACCAGCAGGTGGATGCCAACCAGGTGACCAGCGCCGAATACACCGGCCTGATCTGGGCAGTCGGCATTGGCTGGGTCTGGTTCTCCGAAGTGCCGGACCTCTGGTTCCTGGCTGGCAGCACCATGATCGTCGTGCCGCTGATAATGATTGGACTGAAGAGCCGGCGCCGTTCACAGGCGCCGGCGAGAGGCTTTAACCCAAGCAATCAACGAGTTACGTCAATCAGTAGCTGAGCGCCCTGCAGCACCTGATACTCCATAGGGTAGGTGCCGTTGTTGTAGTAGAACCGGAAACGGGTGCCACGATCATCCCGGTAATGGTGACGGTGTTTGTTCCAATGGCGCTTGTGGCCCTGGTAACCATGCCTTTTCTGGTGGTACTTCTTATGCTTCCAACCGTGTTTGTGTCGGTTGTGAGCCTTGTTTTTCCAGCCATACTTGCGATCCCGGTGGCCGTGGTGTGCATCCGCATCGCGGTGCCGGGATGACAGAAGCTTCTTGTGGTGGGGTATGCCCCTGTCGTGGTCCACTTTCTGGTGGAACCCTGCCCTGTGGTTCTCCCGCCTGTCAGAATCTGCCACAGCCGGGCTGGTGGCCATTATCAGGCCAACAAGACAACTGCCAATCAGAAATGCTTTCATCGTTCTTCTCCCGATCTTTTCAGATCCCGGATTAGCATCCACGAACACTCTGTGGCTGCTCCCTAATTTCAGAGTACGGAACTTCCGGGGAAAGTCAGGCGATCGGCGGCGGCTTTGCACTTCTTTTACGCAGGCGCGGACAGTCTTTACAGTTGCCGTGGCCGGCTGACCGTCACGACAGAATCAACGCAGGTGGGATTCCAGCTCAAACACGTGGGGATCATGATCACCCAGCGTACGCAAAGCGTCCGCCAGCTTCAGCAGATACTCGCTGTTAGGGCCACTCGGCCCGGACGAACGCGCAATCTGGCTGGCGATGTCGAGCGTCGAAGCGGGCCCCAGAAAAGCGGCGTTGTCCTCGGTGGCAATATAAACAAGGCCTTCCGCATTGCTACCGTCATCAAATGTCATGGTCGTGCTGAAGCGCAGGTAGCCGTTCTTCTCACGTACATCCAGGTGCTCAAACACGTCCGGTGATACCCGATAGGCCATGCCCTTGCATGTCGCACCAGGCTGGCTAACCAGCGTGACCACACGCCCGGGAGCCTCCGGAGTACCGCGATGATCATGGGAGCCCTGCCAGAAACGCCGGGCCCAGCCTTCAATCGTCGCCGGCTGCTGCTCAAGGAAGGGGAAGTCCACCTTGTAGATCAGCGAGCCATAGCCGAACAGCCACACGGAGGACACTCCGTCAAACTGCTGGCGACTGCGATTGTGCGCTACGGTATCGAAAGACATCAGGAGGCCGACGTGGAAGCAATAAATCCAGCGATGCCCGTTAATACAATTTCCGCCGCCATGGCAGACAGAATCAGGCCGCTGATCTTGGAGAGTATGTTCAGCCCGGTCTTACCCAGCGCCTTTTCCAGGTATCCGGACAAGTGCAGTAGAACCGCCAGGATAACCAGCCCCGACACCAGCCCCAGAAGCCCTCCGGCCACTTCCGGCACAGCGTTCAGCTCGGCACCGTAAACCAGGATCGCACCGATGGTGGCGGGGCCAATCATCACCGGAATGGCCAGTGGCACCACGGCAATGTCATCGCGGTCTTCATCCGGCAACCCCGTGGCGTGGTTGCGGGTACCACTGGTGACCAGGCTGATGGCGGTCAGGAACAGCAGGCTGCCGGCACCGATCCGGAACGAGTTCAGGGTAATGCCAATGGCACTGAACAGCAGTGGCCCGGCAAAGAACAGTACCAACCCCAGAATCATTGCGGATACGGTGGAACGGCGGATGATCGAACGCTTTTCAGACGCCGGCAGCCCCCGGGTTAACGCCAGAAACATAGTGACCACGAAAAACGGCGCCAGCAGGAACATAAAGCGGATCGTGCTGCTGATGTAGGTACTGATAAACGCTTCAAACATTCAGAATATCCGGTCAGGGGTAAAAACGGTATAGCATAGCGACAGTGGCGCCTTCGTGCCGTACGGAAGTGAACGTATCCTAGCGCTTAACGCTGCTTTGCCTGGGTTTGCGTGGCTTTCCTGGCTTGCCGGGTTTTCCCGGGCGCGAGGGTTTGCCGTGTTTTCCAGCGGGCTTTCCTGGCCTACCGGACTGTCCTGCCTTTGCGCCCTTTCCACGCGGTCCCGATGGCGATGTCCCGGGCTTTTTGCCAGGCCGCTTGCTCGCCGGCTTTTTCGTTTCGCTACGGGTATCGGAGCTCACTTCCGAGGACGAATCGCGGATCATGTCAAACAACCCGGCCAGCTCCTTCGGCCCCAGATCCCGCCACTCTCCGACTGATAGTCCTTTGAGGCTGATATTCATGATGCGCACACGCTCGAGCTTCGTGACCTCGTAATCAAAGAACTCGCACATGCGACGAATCTGTCGGTTCAGACCCTGAACCAGGGTAATACGGAACACGAAACGGGACACCTTTTCGACCTGGCAGCGTTTGGTGACCGTGCCCAGTATCGGTACCCCGGCGCTCATACCCTGCACGAATTCTGCGGTCACCGGCTTGTTGACGGTGACCAGGTATTCCTTCTCGTGGTTGTTGCCCGCGCGCAGGATTTTGTTCACCAGATCGCCATTGCTGGTGAGGAAAATCAGCCCCTGGGAGTCCTTGTCCAGTCGGCCAATGGGGAAGATCCGCTCGCCGTGGCTCACATGGTTAACGATGTTACGGCGCTCCGCCGGGTCGGTGGTGCTGACCACGCCCACGGGCTTGTTGAGGGCGATAAAGATCAGGTCCTCTTCGTCTCGCGGCTCGATCAACTGGCCGTTCACCGTGACCTTGTCGCCGGGCAGCACCTGATCGCCCACCTGGGCCGCCTTGCCATTAATGGCAACGTTGCCGTTCTCGATATAGCGGTCGGCCTCCCGCCGGGAACACATGCCACTCTCGCTGATGTATTTGTTGAGGCGGGTGGAGTTTTTGCCGGGCATGGGAGTCCTGTCTTCGGTCGGGGATCGTCGGGGCATCAGGCCACTTTTGGGGATACATAGCTGAAACGCTTGCGGTATTGCTCCATGGTACAGCCTACCGTGCGTTTAAACAGCCTCCGGAACGAACTGGCATCTTCGTAACCCACACTCCAGATGATGCGTGCAGTCTGTTCGCGGCTGGATTCCAGCAGGTGCTTGGCCGCCTCGATCCGCAGATGCTGCAGGTAGCCGATCGGGGTTTCGCCAGTGGCTTCCTTGAAACGACGCTTGAAGGTGCGGGTGCCGAGGCCCGCTACGGCAGCCACTTCGTCGATGGTCAGTGCATCGGCGTAGTGCTGTTCAAGCCAGGACTGTGCCTTGCGGATAGCGTCATCCTGATGGGCTTTCTGGCTGTAGAAGGCCATGTAGGGCGTTTGCTCCGCCCGGCGGCCGTCCAGCACCAGCATCTTGCTGCAGGCCAGGGCAACCGCCGGTGACGAGAAGCGCTCCACCAGGTAACTACACAGATCCACAAACGCAGTGGCGCCGCCGGCACAGATGATGCGGCCGTTATCCACCAGCAACTGGTCTTCCTCCAGGCGCAGGTGCGGATAGCGGGCACGGAACAGCGGCGCTGCCCGCCAGTGGGTGGTGGCAACCTGGTCGTCCAGCAAACCCGCCTCCGCCAGTACGAAACTGCCGGTGCAGACGCTCGCCAGCACGGCGCCCCTCTCCAGGCCTTCCCGCAACCAGCCGTAAAGCGGTCTTGAGGGTGCGAGCGTCTTCTCCAGCCGTTCCGCGCCCACGGCGGCTTCCACCGAGGAGCCCACCACGATCAGGTCCGGCTCGAAATCCCCACGCTTGCAGGTTGGCGTCACCACCGCACCGCTGTACCCGCGGACTGGCTGGTCGTCCACCGTCACCACCTGGCAATTAAACAGGGGCTCGCTGCGGCCAGCCGGAGCGCGGCCGCAGAAGTTGGCAACGGTGAAGAAATCCATGATGCCGTGCACACCGGAGGCATGGCAGTTGGGAAAGGCAACAATGGCAACATTGAACATGGAAATGGCCCTTTCAGCACTTTATATGTCAAATATGACACTCCTGCTGGCAACCCGCAAGCCCTAACCTGAACCTGTCATCCACTACCACTGGAAGAAGGACTTTCACCATGACCTCACAACTGAACACTCAATCAGTGATCTTCGAGCGACCGACAACCCACAAGGTTGAAGGCCCGAAGGGGTTTTCGCCCATCCGCCTGGCACTTCAACTCTACGGTCGAATGGCCCCTGAGAAAGCCGGCCGGCTGGTTAACCGCATGGCGTTCAGGCCCTCGCGCCTGCCCATGCCATCCCGCTATGAATACCTGCTGGACAATGCTGACAGCTATACCCAGCTGCAGCACGGCGCCCGGACCATTCCGGTGTATTCCTGGGGCCAGGGGCCTGTGATTCTGGGCGTTCACGGCTGGGCCGGTGCCGGCATCCAGTTCGGCGCCTGGGTCAACCCGCTGGTGGAAGCCGGCTATCGCGTGGTGCTGTTCGACGCCCCCGCCCACGGCCGTGCCCAGGGCGAGAGCACCAACCTGTTCGAAATGGCCGAAGTCGTTGCCAGGGTGGCGGCCAGCGTCGGCCGGGTCCACGGGGTGCTGGCCCATTCCATTGGCTGCATTGCCGCTGCCCGCGCAATCGCGGACGGCCTTAAGCCTGATTATCTGGTCATGCTGGCGCCCCCTGTCAGCCTCACGGCGGTGATGGATAACCTGGGCCGTCAACTCGGCCTGAGCCAGGACGTTCTGGCGGTGCATCTGCAATTGATGGAGGAGCGTTTCGGCAAATCCGTCTGGGAGCAACTGGACCTGGAAGCCCTGTCACGGACCCTCACCCAGCGGGGCTTGATGGTCATTGATGACGATGACACCTCCATCTCGCCAGACGAAAGCGAACGGGTTTTCAACAACTGGGAAAACGCCAACGTGCTCCGCACCCGTGGCCTGGGCCACCACCGCCTGCTATGGAGCCCCATGGTTGTGGACACGGTGCTTCGGGATCTGGGCAGGCCGGTGGACACCCTCTGATTGCGCGATTGCGTCAGTCCGTTTATGGTCTGGCAGCAGTACCATTCGCATTCACGGAGCCCAGCCATGCACCTGTCTGAACCAAAACAGCGACAAACGCCCCGGGGACGCTTCGCCTGGCGAGAAGGCGGGGCACCCGGTGGCAAGGCGTTGGTGATGATCCACGGCTGGCCGGAGAGCTCCTACTGCTGGGAGCACGTGGCAGCGTATCTGAAGGCGGGTTTTCGCATCATCGCCCCCGACCTGAGAGGACTGGGCGACAGTGAACGCAGCCCGGACATCGAACACTACCGCAAGCAGGAAATGGCACAGGATGTGATCAGCCTGCTGGACCAGCTTGGTATTGACGAGTTTCAGCTGGTGGGCCACGACTGGGGCGGCATCGTCGCCCAGGAAGTCGCACTGGCCATTCCCGACCGGGTGCAAAGGTTGGTGATCATGAACATCGCCATCATCAACAACCTCAAGGGCAACCAGGAAGTGATCGAGAAGGTCCGCGCCAGCAGCGGTGCAGCCTACTGGTATCAGCACTTCATGCAGACGCCAGGCCTGCCTGAAGCGATGATTCCGGGCGCCGAAGAGACCTGGCTGGGGCATTTCCTGCGCACCTGGAACCGCGACCCGTTTCCACGGGACGCATTCGACGAATACGTGCGCACCTTCCGGATTCCGGGAACGCCGGGTACCAGCTCCAATTACTACCGCACCTTCCACGAAGACGCCAAACGCTGGGCCACCACGGCAGACCATACGTGGCCCATGCCCGCCCTGTATATCTACGGCAACAAGGACAAGGTGATCATTCCGGAGTACCTCAATCATATTGAGGAATGCTTCGCAGACCTGCGAGTGAAGGAGGTGGAGGCTGGCCACTTCCTGCAGGAAGAGCAACCCGAAGCCGTCGCCGGGTATCTCAACGATTTCCTGGACACAGCCTGAGCTATTACCTCGACGGGCTGACGTACACCCAGTTGGTGCCGACGTTGTCACACACCACGATCTCGCGGTTGATCACCATGCACAGGGACAGGTCCTGCGGAAGCTCGTTGTGGTAACGGGCTTTTACCGCGAGTTTTTTCTTGTCCTGCTTCAGCAAGGTGAAGGTCTGCTCCATACGCCGGGCAAAGTCGACGCCGCCATCCTCAATGGTGTGAAAGGCGTTGTGGAACGCCGTGAAGCTCATGGTGTTGGCGCCCAGGCCGATGTCCACCATCTTGGGGATGTAGCGGTCGTAGGCCTCGGAGAGGTATCGGCGCACGGCCTCTGAATCATCGCGGTTGCCCTCGAACGGACGCAGACCAAGGCGGTTATCCTCCGCCAGGGCCCCTTCCGCCAGCTGGCTGTTGGGCTGGTTTGAGACCAGATCATAGCGCTGCCGAGGACAGGCAATGCGCTGGCCTTCCAGTTGGCAATCCGAAAGCAACCCGCTTTGCGGCGGGTCTTCTTCAGACCCGGTTCGAACGGGTTCCGGTTCCGCGCCAGACGATCCGGGGCTGGAGTCGGCTTGCGCGGGAGCACCCGGCTCAGGCACTTCCAGGCCCAGTCGCCCGGCAGGGCGCCGCAGAAGCAATGCCTGCACCTGCGGATCGTTGCGCTTGAAATCCGTGGGGGACGGCAAGCCCCCGCCAAGCCCTTCGCTCACTACGCGACAATACATCTGTTCCAGTTCAGTGGTGGCGCCGTCCATACATTCATCTCCGGCTGCATGAACGGCACCGGCACAGAGCCCCAGCAGGATCAGGGCCAGCCATCTAACCGTCATCACGCTGCCCCAACGCCACGCGCGCCATCAAGTCTTCCACCCGGCGTATGGTTTCAGCATCGCCCTTCTTCCCCGTAAGCACCACCTGGGAGCCGATGGTGGCCACGTACATCAGCAGCGACAGATCGCGAATGCGCTGGGGATCGCTGCTCAGCCGTTCATATAGCTCGCAGTTCTGGTTGATGCGCGCTTCGTCCACCTGCGTGACCAGATCAGCCGCGTAGTCATTTCTGCGGGCAAAATCCCGCACCGCCAGCTCCACCTGCAGGCGACGGATATTACGGGACGCATCCGTGAGCAACAGTTCCAGAATTTGCCGCAATTCGGTTTCGACATCCCCACCCTTGGGTTTCCAGTACTGAAGCTCGTGCAGACGCCGGTCCCGCCAGCGGTTGAGGAAACGCACCACCAGGTCTTCGTGGTCCTTGAAGTGCCAGTAAAAACTGCCACGGGTCACACCGAGCTTTTTTGCCAGGGTCAGCACCCTCAGGTTGCTGAAACCACCGGCTGCAACCTCGCCGGCGGCCGCATCCAGCCAGTCGTCGCGGGTCAACTGCGCTTTTTCCGGCGTCTTGCGGCTGCGGCGTTTCTGAGGTTTGGCATCCGTCATGGTGGAATCTGGTCCTGCTACTGGCTGTTGGGTGTGAATTCTACATCAACAGCGGAGCCATGTTTGAAAGCGTTGACCCCGCCCAAAACATACATTAGTGTATGGACAAACAATACACCAGTGTATGGATAATTCAACAGGTCTTCCGTACACCGCCTACTATCCAATGCCAGTATCAGGGAGCTGCTACATGAGTACTGCCCATTACGATGTGAACGGCAACATCGCCGTCATCCGACTCGACAACCCGCCCGTCAATGGCCTGGGCCTTGAACTCCGCCGGGGTATTGTTAACGGTATCCAGCAGGCAGAAGCCGATGATGCAGTGAAAGCCGTGGTACTGATCGGCTCCGACCGTGCCTTCTCCGGCGGCGCCGACATCAGCGAGTTCGGCTCTCCCAAAGCCTTTGCCGAACCCAATCTGAACACGGTAGTCAACTACGTGGAAAGCAGCCGCAAGCCAGTGATCGCGGCCATCAGCGGCGCCTGCATGGGCGGCGGACTGGAACTGGCCCTGGGTTGCCACTACCGCATCGCCAAGCCGGACGCACAAATCGCCCTGCCGGAAGTAAAATTGGGCCTGCTGCCAGGCGCCGGCGGTACTCAGCGCCTGCCACGAGTCATCGGAGCTGAGCACGCTGTAAATATGATCGTCTCCGGCAGCGTCGTACCTGCCAAACAGTTCAAGGGCAGCGCCCTGTTCGATGAGATTATCGACGGCGAATTGCTGGACGCGGCCATCGCCTACGCCACCAAGGTGGTCAGCGAGAACCTGCCACTGAAAAAAGTGCGCGACCTGAAAGCCAAGCACCCGAACCCGGAAGGCTTCTTCATGTTCACCCAGAACACCGTCGGCGCCATGGCCAAGAACTACCCGGCCCCGCTGAAGTGCGTGGAAGCCGTAAAAGCCGCGGTTACCATGCCATTCGACAAGGGCATGGAAGTGGAGCGCGAAGCTTTCGTCAATCTGATGCAAACGCCGGAATCCCGCGCCCTGCGTCACGCGTTTTTCTCCGAACGCCTGGCCAGCAAGATTGCCGACGTGCCGTCTGACACCCCGACCCGTGACATCAAGTCTGTCGGCGTGATTGGCGGCGGCACCATGGGTACCGGTATCAGCATCAACTTCCTGAACGCCGGTATCCCGGTAACGATTGTAGAGATGAAACAGGAAGGCCTGGACCGTGGCGTTGAAGCCATCCGCAAGGTCTACGAAGGCCGCGTGAAGAAAGGCCGCATGAGCGAGGACGACGCCAAAGCCAAGATGGCTCTGTTGACCCCATCCCTCACCTATGACGATCTGAGCAGTGTTGACCTGGTGATCGAAGCCGTGTTCGAGGAAATGGGCGTCAAACAGTCCGTGTTCGAAAAGCTGGACGAAGTGTGCAAACAGGGCGCGATCCTGGCCTCCAACACTTCCACCCTGGACCTGAACAGGATCGCCAGCTTCACCAAGCGCCCGGAAGACGTCATCGGCCTGCACTTCTTCAGCCCGGCCAACATCATGAAGCTGCTGGAAGTGGTACGTGGCGACAAAACCGCCAAGGACGTACTGGCCACCGCCATGAAACTCGCCAAGACCATCAAGAAGACCGCCGTGGTCTCCGGCGTGTGCGACGGCTTCATCGGCAACCGCATGATCAACCAGTACCAGCGCGAAGCCCTGCTGATGCTGGAAGAAGGCGCTAGCGTGCAGCAGATCGACAAGGCCATCGAGAAGTTTGGCTTTGCCATGGGCCCGCTGCGCATGGCCGACCTGGCCGGCGGCGACATCGGCTGGGCCATCCGCAAGCGCCAGTACGAAGAAAACCCGGACATGGTGAAGATGGTGCTGGCTGACCGCATCTGTGAAATGGGCCGTTACGGCCAGAAGACCGGCGCTGGTTTCTACCGCTACGAGCCGGGCAACCGCAACGCCCTGCACGATCCGGAAGTAGACAAGGTGGTGGACGAGGTTCGCGCCGAACTGGGAATTACCCCGCGCAAGATCAGCAACAAGGAAATCGTCGAGCGTTGCGTGTATGCGCTGGTAAACGAAGGCGCCCAGATCCTCGACGAAGGCATCGCCCAGCGCGCCTCTGACATCGACATGGTGTACCTGACCGGTTACGGCTTCCCCGTTTTCCGCGGCGGCCCCATGCACTACGCCGAGGAAGTCGGGCTGCCCAACGTGGTGCGCGCCATGCAGGCCTTCACCGAAGACCGCCACACCCAGCCTGGTTTCTGGGAGCCCGCGGCCCTGTTGGCCAAGCGCGCTGAGGAAGGTAAAGGTTTCGACGCCAAATAACCGGTCCACAAATACCCTCGGGGCGCCTGCCCTTTATCGATAAACAGGCGCTTCGAACGAAGGAGAATTGTTATGTCTAATGATGTTGTCATCGTATCCACCGCCCGCACGCCCCTGGCCAAATCCTGGCGCGGCGGCCTGAACATGACCCACGGCGCTACTTTGGCGGGCCACGCCATCCAGCACGCGGTCGAGCGCTCCAAAGTCGACCCCAACGAAATCGAAGACGTGCTGATGGGCTGTGCCCTGCCCGAAGGCTCCACTGGTAACGACGTCGCTCGCATGGGCGCCATCCGTGCTGGCCTGCCCGTCACCGTTGGCGGCGCCACCATCAACCGTTTCTGTTCCTCCGGCTTGCAGGCCATCGCCATGGCCGCCCACCACATTGCGGTTGACCGGGTACCGGTGATGGTTGCCGGCGGTGTGGAATCCATCTCCACCGTTCAGGCCAACGTGAACCAGAACTACTTCATGGAACCCTGGCTGGCGAAGCACAAGCCGGAGCTGTACTGGTCCATGCTGGACACGGCGGAAACCGTGGCCAAGCGTTACGACATCAAGAAAGAAGACATGGACGAATACGGCGTCCGCAGCCAGAACCTGGCCGATCAGGCTCGCCAGGACGGCAAGTTCGACGACGAAATCGTACCCATCACCACCACCATGGGTGTGGCGGATAAGGCCACCGGCCAGCTCAGCAGCCAGGAAGTCACCATCAGCCAGGACGAAGGCATCCGCCCGGGCACCAACCTGGAAGGCGTCAGCAAGATCCGCTCAGCAATGGAAGGCGGCGTGGTCACCGCCGGCAACGCCAGCCAGTTCTCCGACGGCGCCTCTGCCTGCGTGCTGATGGACAGCAAAGTGGCCGAACAGCGCGGCGCGACGCCGCTGGGCATCTTCCGTGGTTTCGCGGTTGCTGGTTGCGAGCCCGACGAAATGGGCATCGGCCCCGTGTACGCCGTTCCCAAACTACTGAAGCGTGCCGGCCTGACCGTGGATGACATCGGCCTGTGGGAGCTCAACGAAGCCTTCGCCGTGCAGGTCCTCTACTGCCAGCGCAAACTCGGCATCCCGATGGACCGCCTGAACGTCAACGGTGGCGCCATCGCCGTCGGCCACCCCTACGGCACCACCGGCTCCCGCCTGGTCGGCCACGCCCTGATCGAAGGCAAACGCCGGGGCGTAAAATACGTCGTGGTCACTATGTGCGTCGGTACTGGTATGGGTGCTGCTGGGTTGTTTGAGGTTGCCTAAGGCTTTGGTTGCTGCCTGAAGCCTCGGTTGCCCTTGGCTTGGGTGAAAGTGCCCGTTGGGAGTGGGTGTCCAAAACACGCTCCTTACGGCACGTCCATGTGACGCTCGGGCTCCGCCATCCATGGCTCCGCACGGTTTTGGACACCCACTCCCAACGGCCACCCAGAGCTGTGTGCAAAGGCAAACAGGTGCAACCATTAAACGCAGTGCGAGTGCTCGTTAAAGCTTTTTCAATAACAGGCAAGCGCGGAGTCAAAGCGTCGGATGGGTATCCCCTTTCAAAACTGTACGGAGCCATGGATGGCGGAGTCCAAGCGCCCCATGGATGGGCCGAAGGAGCGTGTTTTGAAAGGGGATACCCATTCGGCGCCGCCCCCGAGTTCGTAGGCCCGGCATCAAAAATCAAAAGGCCACTCACAAGTTAAAACCATTAACCTCAGCCATCAGACAAGAGGTGCAACATGGACCTGAATTACACCCCGGAACAAGAGGCCTTCCGCGCCGAAGTTCGCCAGTTCCTGGACGACAACCTCCCGGACGACATCCGCGAGCGCGTTCAGAAACGCTTGCGCCACGATAAAGAAATGACCCAGCGCTGGCAGAAAATTCTGTTCGACAAAGGCTGGGGCGCCTCCACCTGGCCGGAAGAATTCGGCGGCCCGGGCTGGAGCCCGATTGAACAGATCATCTTTGAAGAAGAGTGTGCCCTCGCCGGTGCGCCACGCCAGCTAGACTTCGGCCTGCGCATGGTCGCCCCGGTGATCATGACCTTTGGCAACGACGAGCAGAAACAACGCTTTCTGCCGGGCATTCTCAGCGGCGAAGACTGGTGGTGTCAGGGCTATTCCGAGCCGGGTTCCGGTTCCGATCTGGCGTCACTGCGTTGTTCCGCAAAGCGCGAAGGCGATCACTACATCGTCAACGGCCAGAAAACCTGGACCACATTGGGCCAGCACGCCGACTGGATCTTCTGTCTGGTGCGCACCAGCAACGAAGGCAAGCCGCAACAGGGCATTTCCTTCCTGCTGATCGACATGAACGATCCCGGCATCGATGTGAAGCCCATCATCATGCTGGACGGCGAGCACGAGATTAACGAAGTCTATTTCGATAACGTGAAAGTGCCCGCCGAGAACCTGATCGGCGAAGAGAACCAGGGCTGGACCTACGCCAAGTTCCTGCTTGGGCACGAGCGTACCGGGCTGGCGAACGTCGGGCAGTGGAAAGCCTTGATGAAGCGCCTGAAAGTCGTGGCCAACGAGGAACAGGACGGCCAGCGCCCACTGATCGAAAACACCCGCTTCCGCGATCGTCTGGCGCAACTGGACATCGAACTGCGCGCGCTGGAGCTGACCGTGTTGCGGGTCCTGACCGACAAACGCGGCCCCGGCCCGCAGGCGTCCATCCTGAAAATCCGTGGCACCGAAATCGGCCAGAAGCTGTTTGAGTTGTTAATGGAAGCCACCGGGCAGGACGCCATCGCGCATATTCCGGACGCCCTGGAACTGGACTACAGCGGCCCCCGTGCCGGATCCATTGACGCCACCCCGGCGGCCGGCGATTACTTCAACATGCGCAAGCTGTCGATCTTTGGCGGGTCCAACGAGATCCAGCGCAACATCATCGCCCAGCTCGTGCTTGGTCTTTAAAGGAGGCGATCTTATGAATTTCGATCTTACCGACGAACAGCAAATGCTGAACGACTCGTTGCGCCGCTTTGTGACCAACGAGTACAGCTTTGAAAAGCGCAGCACCTTCATCGAATCCGGCAATGGCACCGACCCGAACACCTGGGCCGCCCTGGCGGATATGGGCCTGCTGGCGTTCACCTTCCCCGAAGCCTTTGGCGGTCTGGATGGCAACGCCGTCGACACCATGGTGGTGATGGAAAACTTCGGTCGCGGCCTGGTGGTTGAGCCCTATCTGGCTACGGTCGTTCTGGCCGGCGGGCTGATTCGTGATGTGGGCAACGACTCCCAAAAAGACGAGTACCTGACGGCGATCGCTTCCGGCGAGCGCAAGATGGCCTTTGCACATTACGAACCCGGCGCGCGCTACAACCTGAGCCAGGTACAGACCACTGCCCGCAAGGACGGCGACCACTTCATGGTCAGCGGCCAGAAAACCGCAGTCATCCATGGCGGCCAGGCGGACCAACTGGTCGTCTCTGCGCGCACCAGCGGCAACACCAATGATGAGACCGGACTGTCCCTGTTCATCGTCGATGCCAATGCCAAAGGCGTGAAAATTGACGACTACGCCGCCCATGACGGCTACCGCATCGCAGACATCAGTTTCTCCAATGTCGCCGTCAGCGCCGACAATCTTCTGGGTGAGCTGGACCAGGCGTTCCCGCACATTGAGAAAGCCACCGATCTGGGCATTGCGGCGGTCTGTGCCGAAGCCGTGGGGGCCATGGAAGCCATGAACGAAACCACGCTGGACTACATCAAAACCCGCAAGCAATTCGGTGTACCTATCGGCAAATTCCAGGTATTGCAGCACCGCATGGCAGATATGTTCATTCAGACGGAACAATCCAAATCCATGGCGATTCTGGCGGCCAACACCGCCGATTCCGACGACCAGGCCCAGCGCCGCAACGCGCTGTCTATGGCCAAGACCCTGGTCGGCCAGGGTGCCCGCTATGTCGCACAGGAAGGTGTGCAGCTGCACGGTGGTATGGGCGTGACGGACGAGATGTTTGCCGCTCACATGTTCAAGCGGCTGACCACCATCAACCTGCTGTTCGGCGACGCGGACCATCATCTGGCCCAGGTCAGCGACGGCCTGTTGGCCGCCAGCGCCTGAACCTTCGGACTGATTACAAGGAATCGACTATGAGCGTAAAACAACTACTGGACCTGTCCGGCAAAGTCGCCTTCATCACTGGCGGCTCCCGCGGCCTGGGACTGCAAATGGCCGAGGCGCTTGGTGAACTGGGCGCGAAGATCGCCATCAGCGCCCGCAAACAGCACGAGCTGGACGCGGCGAAAGAACACCTGGAAAGCCAGGGCGTGACGGTGGTGACCATCGCCGCCGACCTGGGCGATCTGGAAGGCATTCCCAAGGTGGTGGATCAGGTGATCGAGCAGCTCGGCGACATCGACATTCTGGTGAACAACGCCGGCGCCACCTGGGGCGCCCCGGCGGAAGACTATCCGCCCGAAGGCTGGATGAAGGTGATGAACCTGAACGTGAACGCCAGCTTCTTCCTCACCCAGACCGTCGGCAAGCGCTGCATGATCCCGCGCAAGACCGGCAAGGTGATCAATATCGCCTCCATTGCCGGGCTATCTGGCAACCCGGAGGGCATGCAGACCATCGCCTACAACACCAGCAAGGGCGCCATGGTGAACTTCACCCGCGCCCTGGCGTCCGAATGGGGTCATTACAACATCAATGTGAACGCGCTTTGTCCAGGCTTCTTCCCGTCCAAGATGTCTCAGGGACTGTTGGATGCACAAGGCGACAAAATGCTTGAGCGCATTCCACTGAAACGCTTTGGTGGCGGAGAAGATCTGAAAGGTGCAGCGGTGTTGCTGGCGTCTGAAGCCGGACGACACATTACCGGACAGTGCCTGGCGGTGGATGGCGGAACGCTGGTCAGCTAAGCCAGCCTATTCAGACGGTCAAAGGCACTGACTGACCTGTTCCGGATCCAGGTTGCCACCGGTGATAATCAGAACCGTGGCCCTGTCCGGATCAGGCGCAACCTGGTTTTCCAGTAACGCCGCCAGCCCGACACTGGCACCAGGCTCTACATAGAGCCTGGCTTCAGTCAGCAGGCGACGTGTGGCTTCCCGGATAGCCGACTCGGTAACCGTCACGATCTGGTCCACCACCTGACGGGACGCGGCATAGGTGCAGTCACCGACCACTGCCGGTGCCAGGCTGGCGGCCCAGGTATCCACCGAGTCGAGGCTGGCGCTGGCATCCTGCTTGTGCCAGGCGTTGAACATGGTGGCCGCGCCTTCCGGCTCCACGCCGATCAGTTCCACCTCCGGCTTTTGTGCCTTAATGGCCAGCCCCAGCCCGGAAATCAAACCGCCGCCTCCGATGGGGCACAGTATCCGATCCACATCCGGCTGCTGGCGCAGCAATTCCAGACCAACGGTGCCTTGCCCGGCCATAATTCGAACGTCGTTATAAGGGTGGACCAATGTTAACCCGCTGTTGTCCCGTAATTCGTGGCACCGGGCCACCGCTTGCTGAATATTACCGTGCACAATAACCTCGGCACCCAGCGCCCGGGTGCGGTGAATCTTCAACGGGCTGGAACCTTCCGGCATCACCACCGTGAGCGGAACATCCTGCATGGCCGCCGCCCAGGCCAGGCCGATTGCATGATTCCCGGCGGAAACCGTCACCAGGCCGGACTTGAGTTCGTCAGCACTGGCGGTCAGCAGCCAGTTCAGGGCACCCCGGGCCTTGAAGCTGCCGGTGCGCTGAAGACTCTCGCATTTCAGACCCAGTGGCTGGCCGATTGCGGCGTTCAGGTCAGGCACAGTCAGGAGCGGTGTTTCGCCCAGCTTCGGTCGAATGCGCTGCTCTGCTGCCTGAATTTGGGATAGGTCAGGAAGGATTGGTTTGGTCATGGTGCGTGCTCCATTTGCTCCCTTTCACAAACCATGATTCAGACAAAGCTTTCTATCAAGCTTTTGGTAAACTGGATGGCAATCAGGGAACTGACTTTACGAGATACCCAATATGGGTATAAAGTTACCCAAATTAGGTATGCCGCGAATCAGCCCAATGACCACAAGCACAACCTCAAATTCCAGCCTTGCAGATGCCCTGTTTTCAGGCACCCGGCAAAAAGTTCTGGGTTTACTGTTCATGCAACCTGATCAGGACTTCTCAATGGCCGAATTGATCGAACGGGCAAGAGCCGGATCAGGCGCGGTACAACGGGAGATTAGTCGCCTGGTGGACAGCGGGCTAGTCACTGTGGATATCAGGGGGCGTCAGAAACGATACAGAGCCAATCAGAATGCCCCTATCTTTCCGGAGTTGTGTTCCCTGGTTGCCAAAACCCTTGGGCCGGCTCAGTTCGTCAGTAACGCTCTCAGACCCATCGAAAGCGAAATCGACGTGGCGCTGATCTATGGTTCGGTTGCCAAGAACACTGATCGGGCGAACAGCGATATTGATCTTATGCTGGTTTCCGATACGTTAACCCTTGAAGATGTTTTTGCGACGCTGGAACCTGTGGAACAGGAAATGTCGCGGCCTGTGAACCCCACGCTCTACACACGGCACGAATTCGAAAAGCGCCGGGCAAACGATAATCCGTTTATCAGAAAGGTACTGAATGGACCGTACCTCCTATTGAAGGGAATCATTGATGAACAAGGAAGCACTTGAGAATCTGGTGGACATCCGCAAACTCCATCACGAAGCGGCGGATGTCATCGAAGTAAATGGCCTTTTGCAATCCGGCACTATCCGGCTGCAAGACGCTCATCTCGAATCCCTCAGCCAGGAAAGCCGCTTTGATCTGGCCTACAACGCCGCTCATGCGTTGTCACTCGCAGCACTACGTCATCTTGGTTATCGTTCTGACAACCGATACCTCGTTTTCCAATGTCTGCAGCACACACTCGACCTGCCTCCTGCAAAATGGCGCATTCTTGATCAGGCACATCGCAAACGAAACCTTGCAGAGTACGAAGGGGTCATCGACGTGGACGAAAGCCTGGTTACCAGCCTCCTTCGGGTTTGCGAAGAAGTGAAACTGGCAGCTATTAAGCTAACGGGGAATAGCTGCTAGCCTATAAATACCCAATATGGGTAAATTAATGCCCATATTGGGTAATTTTTGGTCGACGACTTACAGCGCCGGCGCTACCTCACGCACGCCTTCTGCCTCTGGCTCACACACATACTGCCCCGCATCAAACCGCTTCGTCTGCTGGCGGAATTGCCAGGTGAAGCCCGGCCACAGCGTGGTGTTCTTGCCGTTCTCGTTCACATACCAGCTCTTGCAGCCGGTCTGCCACACGGAGTCGCCGAGCTTGGCGTGAATAGAGGCGTTGTATTGGCTTTGGGCGTCTTCCTTCACTTCCACGCTCTTCCAGCCGTGCTTGTCCATTTTCTTCAGGGCATCCAGCACATACTGGGTCTGGCTTTCGATCATATAGACCATGGAGCTGTGGCCGAGGCCGGTATTGGGGCCCATGAGCATGAAGAAGTTGGGGAAGCCGGCAATGGCGCTACCCTTGTAGGCTTCGGCACCGCCTTTCCATGCATCCAGCAGGTCCTGGCCGCCACGGCCATGTACCATGCCTGCGGGTATCGGGTCCTGGGCCTTGAAGCCGGTGCCATAAATGATGCAGTCCACTTCCCTCTCATGGCCGTTGTTATCCACGATCATATTGCCACGCACTTCGCGGATGCCGTCGGTCAGCACGTCGACGTTATTCTGGGCCAGCGCCGGGTAATAGTTGTTTGAAATCAGCACCCGCTTGCAGCCGAAGTGAAAATCCGGGGTAACTTTCCTGCGCAGTTCCTTGTCCTTGATCTGGTTGCGGATATGGCGGCGTGCCTGTAATTCGCCGATTTTGAGGATTCGCGGATTGCCTACAAAGCCCAGTACCCGTGCTTCCAACATCCAGTAGATGCTCTGGCGAAAGGCGTTCAGGGTCTGCGGGAACTTGCGGAACATCATCCGTTCCAGCGAGCGGATCTCGCGGTCAGGCTTGGGTACGATCCATGGTGGAGTCCGCTGGTAGAGGTCGAGGTGAGCTGCGTCTTTGGCCACTTCCGGTACGAACTGAATGGCTGAGGCGCCGGTGCCAATCACCGCTACGCGCTTGCCCTTGAAGTCGTAGTCATGGTCCCAGTCCTGGGAGTGAAAGCTTTTGCCGGTGAAGGTGTCGATGCCTTTGATGTTGGGGTATGCCGGGGTGCTAAGGCCGCCCATGCCGGAAACCACAACATCCGCCTTGAAGGTGCTGAATTTGGGCAGGCCCTTGTCTTTGCGGTTGAGTTTGTCGCCGGGGTTCAGGCCCTTGTCCTGCATGTAGGCCCAGAGTTTGGGGCTGTCGCAGGTTTCGACGGTCCAGCTTTGGGTTTTCTCGTCAAAGCGGGCACCCGCCACGTGGGTGTTCAAGCGCACGTGTTTCATGAGGTCGTATTTTTCGGCGCAGCTTCGCAGGTAGGCCTGGATTTCTTTCTGCTGGGCGAACATGCGGGTCCAATTGGGGTTTTGTTCGAACGAGAAGGAGTAGAGGGCGGATTGGACGTCGCAGGCACAGCCGGGGTAGTGGTTTTCGTGCCAGGTGCCGCCGACGTCGTCGCTTTGTTCGAGGATGACGAAGTTGTCGTATCCGGCTTCCTTGAGTTTGATCCCCATGCCCAGGCCGGAGAATCCGGTGCCGATGATGGCGATTTTTGCTGTCTGACTCATGTTTTCCACCTCGTTGTTCGCTGGCCTTTTGGCCTTGCCTGTTGTTGTCTGTTTCGCCATGATGATTGGCGGTAGACACATGTATACCCAACAGAGTAGACAGTTGTATACTTCCAAACATCTGGATCTGGCTGTTTGGCCTCGTTTGATAACTAACTGTCCCCCAGATCAAACTTCGGGGGCTGGGGCAATTGGGAAGGCTTTTCCGAAACACGCTCGAGCACATCCATGTGGCGCTTGGGCTCCGCCATCCATGGCTCCGCACAGTTTCGGAAAAGCCTTCCCAATTACCCCTTCGAACTTTGGTGATGCTTCATGAATGTTTTAAGTGGTGGAAAACTGAAGCTGATTCAGGCGGCGCTCAGGTTGATTACCCAGAGCCGCAGCCTGACATCTCTCGGTCTCCGGGAACTGGCCCGTGAGGCCGGACTGAATCCCAATACTTTTTATCGGCACTTCAAGAATCTGGACGAGTTCGGTCTGCAGGTACTTGGGTACATTGCCGAAGACATGAAAGCCGGCGTGCGGGAGTTGCGGCGGATGGCGGAGTCGTCGGAGCAGGCGTCCCACGATACGGTGACGTTTGTTTACCACTACTTCCTGGCCAACCCGGCAGCGACGACCGTGGCGGTGCGGGAGCTTCACGGGCCGTCGGCTTTGTTGCGCAGGGCGCTTGAGGCGCAGTTGGATGCCAGCGCGCGCGAGATGGCGGAGGATATTATCGAGCGGCGGCTGGTCAGTGCTGTGCCGACGGAGACGATTCATGAGATCTCCCGCATGACCATTCGCTATATCCTTTTCAGGGCAATGGATTACATCGAGAAACCGGCGCAGCGGGCAATGATCCAACATGAAACCGAGCGGTTTATCAACCGCCAGTTTCGGGGGGCAATGCTGGATGGGCTGGCCGAAAGTGAGGTACAGGCACTGTTAGAGAAGGACCTCTAACGGGCTTATTATTTTTTTCGTTTTACCTTTCCGTTTTTTCGCTTTGTTCGTTTTTAGGAAAACCTTTGTAAATCTGTTAGCGTCTACCTATAAGTAAAAACCGAGATTTTCAGTGAATCGGTCATTCCGGAGGACGTACTTACAATGAAGATCGGTATCCCCAGGGAGATTTTCGAGGATGAACGACGGGTAGCGGCAACGCCGCCCTCGGTGCACAAGCTGATAGGCCTTGGCTATGAGGTGATGGTCGAAGCCGGTGCGGGTGAGGCCGCGAATTACACGGACGACGCCTACGAAAAAGTGGGCGCTACCATTGCGGCGGACACCAAATCGCTTTGGCAGGACGCGGATTTTATCCTCAAGGTTCGCGCGCCGATGAAAAACCCTTCGCTCAAGAAACACGAAGTGGATCTGATGAAGGAAGGGGCGTTCCTGGTCAGCTACCTGTGGCCAGCGCAGAATCCCGAGCTGCTGGAGAAACTGGCGGCCAAAAAGATTACTTCCTTCGCCATCGATAGCCTGCCCCGCATCAGTCGTGCCCAGAAGATGGACGCCTTGAGCGCCATGGCCAATATTGCCGGCTACCGCGCGGTGATTGAGGCGGCCAATAACTTCGGGCGGTTCTTTACCGGCCAGGTGACGGCGGCTGGCAAGGTACCACCGGCGAAGATCATGGTGATCGGGGCCGGCGTCGCTGGCCTCGCTGCAATCGGCGCCGCAAACAGCATGGGCGCCATTGTGCGGGCGTTTGATACCCGTCTGGAAGTGAAAGAACAGGTTGAAAGCATGGGCGCCGAGTTCCTCGTGCTGGATTTCGACGACGAGGACGGCAGCGGTGGCGGCGGCTACGCCAAGCAGATGAGCGACGAGTTCATCAAGGCGGAGATGGCGCTGTTCGCGGAACAGGCCGAAGAGGTGGATATCATCATCACCACTGCCCTGATTCCCGGCAAGCCTGCGCCCAAGCTGATCACCGCCGATATGGTGAAATCCATGAAACCCGGCAGTGTGATTGTCGATCTGGCGTCGGAACGCGGGGGCAACTGCGAGCTGACGGAGCCCGGCAAGGTCGCTCACCATCATGGCGTAACGCTGATTGGCTACACCGATCTGCCCAGCCGTATGGCCAAGGTGGCCAGCGATCTCTATGCCACTAACCTGGTACACCTGATCACTGAACTGACACCAGAGAAAGACGGCCAGCCCCAGGTCAACATGGAAGACGATGTGATCCGTGGCCTGACGGTGGTGCGGGAGAACGACGTTACCTGGCCACCACCTCAACCGGAAGCGCCGGTCAGCCCCAAGCCGGCGCCCGGCACTGAAGAACCCACGGCTGCCGACAAGGAGGCCGCGAGGCAAGACGCCAAACGCCGCAACCAGTTTGGCAAGGGCGCGCTGCTGCTGGTCACGGCCCTGGCGCTCTACGGGGTTGGTGCCCATGCGCCGGAAAGCTTCCTGCAGCACTTCACGGTGTTTGTCCTGTCCTGCTTTATCGGCTGGCAGGTCATCTGGAACGTGACCCCGTCCCTGCATACGCCTCTGATGAGCGTGACCAACGCCATCAGCGGCATCATTGTGATCGGTGCCATTCTCCACCTGGCCCAGGCGGAGAATCTGGCCGTTGGCATCATGGCCTTTTTCGCGGTGCTGATTGCCAGCATCAACGTGGGGGGCGGCTTCCGGGTCACCCATCGCATGCTCAAAATGTTTCGCAAGTAGGAGGCGCCCGATATGAGCACAGGATTGGTGAGCGTGGCCTACGTGGTCGCAAGTATCTGTTTTATCCTCAGCCTGGGTGGCCTTAGCCATCAGGAATCCGCCCGGCGCGGGAACCTTTATGGTGTCGCCGGCATCATCATCGCTGTTGGCGCCACCCTGGCGAGCGTGGACGGTGGTGTTATCGCGATCGTGATTGCGGTGCTGCTGGGCGCCGGTATTGGTATCCCCATCGCCAACAAGGTGGAAATGACCCAGATGCCGCAACTGGTGGCCTTGCTGCACAGTTTTGTGGGCCTGGCGGCGGTATTGGTCGGTTTCTCAGGCTATATCGAGCCCTTGGTAGCCACCACGGGTGCCGAACACACCATCAAGCTGGTGGAAGTGTTTGTCGGTATCTTTATCGGCGCCGTGACCTTCACCGGGTCGCTGGTGGCCTGCGGCAAACTGGATGGGCGCATCGACAGCAAAGCCCTGACCCTGCCGGGCCGACACCTGATGAACCTGGTGGCCATCATTGCCTGCGTATTGCTGGGTGCCTGGTTCCTCGGTACCGACAGCATGGCGCTGGGGCTGATTTCCCTTGTCATCATGACGGTCATCGCCTCGGTGCTCGGCATTCACCTGATCATGGCCATCGGTGGTGCCGACATGCCGGTGGTGGTGTCCATGCTCAACAGCTACTCCGGTTGGGCGGCGGCCTCTATCGGGTTCATGCTGGGTAATGACCTGCTGATTGTGGTGGGTGCCCTGGTAGGCAGCAGCGGTGCCATCCTCAGCTACATCATGTGCAAGGCTATGAACCGGTCGTTTATCAGCGTCATCCTGGGCGGCTTCGGCCAGACCAGCAGCAGCTCAAGCGCGGCCGATACTGACCAGTCTGTCTATGAGTCCTCCGCGGATGATGTGTGCGAGGAACTGCGCAATGCCGATTCAGTGATCATCGTGCCGGGTTACGGCATGGCTGTGGCGCAGGCCCAGAACGGCGTCAGCGAAATGACGAAAATCCTGCGGGACCGTGGCGTCAACGTGCGTTTCGGCATTCACCCTGTGGCGGGTCGCCTGCCCGGACACATGAACGTGTTGCTCGCCGAGGCCCATGTGCCCTATGACATCGTGCTGGAAATGGACGAAATCAACGACGATTTCCCAAGCACCGATGTGGTGCTGGTTATCGGTGCCAACGACACCGTAAACCCGGCCGCCGCCGAAGACCCGGGCAGCCCGATTGCCGGTATGCCGGTGCTTGAGGTGTGGAAAGCGCGCCAGGTGGTTGTCCTCAAGCGGGGCATGGCCACGGGTTATTCAGGCGTGGAAAACCCGCTGTTCTTCAAAGACAACACCCGCATGCTGTTTGGCGATGCCAAGGAAAGCATCGACAAGCTGGTTGGTGGGTTAAGGGGCTGATTCTTCAGCCCCGGATTCCTTCTCAAAAAACCGCTCAATCTGCCGGGACTGGCTCTGGCCGTCCCGGTAGCCCAGCTCAATCAAATCGCGACAGAAGCGTTTGTCGAACAGCAGGAAGCTGGCGAGATTGGCGCTGGAAAAAGGCGCGTTGTCCGAAGCACCGGTCAACCGTCGCAACACCAGCGGCATGGCGTCAATGTATTTCATGGCGATTTCGTTGATGGGCTCGGAAGGGGAAATTTCCAGAATATCCACCGGGTTCAGGTCCAGCCCGGACTCCTTCAGTTTCTTCTCGGGGATCAGTTCCAGCAACTGGTTGATCAGCCGTGAGCGATCGATGTCGTAATCCAGCGTATCCAGGAACATGCCGTTGAACACGTGGGCCAGTACCTGGGTCAGCGTTGGCATACCGGGTTTTTCCGGGCGCCTGGATGGGCACATCGCGTTGGCACTAACCCCGATCACCAGCACCTTGCGTGCACCCAGTCGCAATGCCGGACTGATGTGGGCCATCTGGCGGGTCACGCCATCACCAAAGTACTCGCGGTTGATCTTCACCGGCGCAAACAGAGTGGGAATAGCCGCAGACGCCATGATGTGGTCCACTGCCAACTCTGTGCGGGTGCCACCACGCTGTCCGATCGACCAGCCTTGCAGCCCTTCAGCCCCTTCAAAGAAACACACATTCTGGCCAGTCGCGTAACCGCAGGCATTCAGGCCCACAGCGTCGATGTGGCCCTCCTGAATGGTTTGCCGAATGCTCTGCAGGTCGATCTCCCGCTCCAGCAATTCCCGCAGTGGCGAATTATCCAGAAAGGAAACCGGCCCGCTCTCAATGGGGCGACTGATCATCTTGCGGGCGATGGCGCTGAAGCTGCGCATCAGGCTAAAGGTATCCGCCCGGAATACCCGGTCCATGGTCAGTTCCGACCAGACTTTATCGAGATGATCAATACTGTGGCGAAACAGCCCCCGGTTACCGGCAAGGGCCATGGCATTGATCGCCCCGGCCGAGGTACCGATAATGACATTGAACGGGTGGTTCCAGTCCGGATACATGTCAGCGATAGCGCGAAGCACGCCGACCTGATACGCCGCCCGCGCGCCACCGCCGGTGAGAATGACACCGTTCTTTGTCATGAAACCATTCCGTTTTGAACAGTGCCTCGCATCAGGCCTGTTTGATCTTATGCCGACGCCGGCCGGCAAACGGATTGTTAATGCTGGAATCCTTGCCCTGCAACTTGGCCTCGGGGTGGTTCTTCGCCATCAGTTCCTTGACCTTGGGAATGTGGTCCTTCGGGGCATCCACCATGATCAGGTACTTCCCTGCCTCAATATCATGATGGAACGGCTCGATACGGTAGTTTTCACTCTGGATACCACCAAAGCCACCAACCCAGGCGCCCGCTACCACCACAAAGATAAACAGGGCGATCCAGGCGGCCGCCGGCATGTTCAGAACTTCCAGCAAGGCCAACGGTACAAGGAAGGCCAGCGCCAGCACAAAGCCGGCTATGGCGCCGCGCTCCACGTACCTGGGCAGATCCGTTCGGTCCAGGATGGACGCGGTGTGTAACTGGTGAGTGTAGAGGCCGGCCTCGTCCTTGCTGACAATGTGGAAGCGCCAGTCAGTGACGTCGTGCTCGTGAAGGTCGTCGGAGATTTCTTTTGCACTGTCAATCGAAGATACCAGATAGAATAAACGTATCATGGTGTTTCTCCTCTTTCGCCTGTGAATGAGGCGTTCTTCTACTGACAATTTAGTTCATAACCCCCGACTTTACGTAATCTGGCCTTATTCAGCTGCCGATGGTTCGCACCAACATCACCGGCCCCGCCAGCGAAACACCCCAGGCAAGCACGGCAAGGAGACCATCTTTCGAAATCATCGCAAGGCCGAATGTCATCAGCGCCACGCCAGCAATACTGGCACTGAATGGCACGAGCTCCGTCGCCGGCATCACGATCGCAATCACCATGCACGCAAGCGCCATGGCGTAGAGGCCAGGACCCTTGACGAGGAAAGTGAATCTTGGGCGTATCAGGCGGTCGATCCGCCGTGCGGCCGGGCGCAGTAAATGGAGCCCCTGTACAAGCTTCTGGCGGGGAACCTGACGCCGGAGCAACAAGCTGGGCAGCCAGAACTGGGTCCGACCCAACAGAACCTGCCCCAACGTCAGCAGTGTGAGCAGGCCCAACAGGGTCGGCATTCCCGGCACGCCACTGAGGGGCGTCACCAGAATAAGGCCAACCAGAAGCACCAGCGGCCCAAAGGTCCGGCGCCCGACTGCATCCATCATTTCACCGATGGAAACGTGAGAACGACCAGCGGCCCCTGCTTCTATACGGTCCAGTAACTGTTCGATATCCGCCGGATCACCCTGGTCATCCATTCACCAGCCTCCGGAAATCTGATCGTTACTTGGTGGTGTTGTAGACGTAGGAAGACACTGTGCCATCTTCGTTGAATCGCACCACCAGGTCCGTTGTCTCGGCGTCACCGAAAGCAGACCAGCGATACTTGCCGTAGGTCCAGGTGCGCTTGCCGTCCTCGATACCGGTGCGCCAGGGCTCACCAAACATCTCCTGGATATCGGCGCGGGTGGTATCGCCGATCTCGATCTGGTCAACGTTATGGGTGGCAAAGTCCTGGCCGACCGTGGCGCAGCCGGCCATAACCAGAGTCAACGCAAGCAGGACAATGGCTGAAAGAGAAGTTACAGACTTCATGGTGTATCCCTTTAGTTGAAAACAAGAGCATTAATCATACGGGTTTCGGCAACAGGTTAAATTACAGCCCGGACAGACACAAAAAAGCCCCGGTGTCTCGCCGGGGCCTGTTGTCAACGCCTTGTCTGATCAGTAGAGCTTTGCCAGCGACTTTTTCGCGAACGGCTCGACCTCGCCAATACGGCCGTCCTTCACTTTCACCAGCCACTCGGGGTCCTGCAGCAATGCGCGGCCAACGGCGATCAATTCGAACTCGCTGTTGTTCATGCGCTCAACCAGTTCGTCGATGCCGGACTGCTCCACCGCTTCCTTCTTACTGGCGAAAGTACCGCTGATGAAGTCCTCCGTCAGGCCCACACTGCCAACCGACATGGTCGGCTTGCCAGACAGTTTCTGGGTCCACCCTGCCAGGTTCAGGTCAGAGCCTTCGAATTCGGGCTCCCAGAAGCGGCGCGTGGAGGCGTGAAAGATATCCACACCGGCATCCACCAACGGTTTTAGAAACTGCTCCAGTTCCTCGGGTGTGTTCACCAGCTTCGCTTCATAATCCTGCTGTTTCCACTGGGAAAAACGCAGCATGATGGGGAAGTCCGGGCCTACCCGATGGCGGACAGCTTCAACGATCTCAACCACGAAGCGCAGACGGTTCTCCATACTGCCGCCGTATTCGTCATCACGCTGGTTGGTGCCTTCCCACAGGAACTGATCCAGCAAATAACCGTGGGCGCCGTGAATCTCCACACCGTCAAAGCCCAACGCTTTGGCATCCTGAGCACCGTCGGCAAACGCCGTGATGACGTCGTCAATGTCGTCCTTGCTCATCGCCTTGCCGTTGGGTTTGCCCGGTGAAAACAGACCGGACGGGCTGTAACCGGGTACGGATGGGTCCGGCTCGGTGCCTTCCTTGCGTACGGCACCCACGTGCCACAACTGCGGGAAAATGGCCCCGCCAGCCTCGTGGACCGCATCAACCACATCCTTCCAGCCGGCGAGAGCTGTGTCGCCATGAAAGAACGGCACATTCGGATAACCGTTGGCGCCAGGATGATTCACTGTCGTGCCTTCGGTAATCAGCAAACCAACACCGCCTTCAGCGCGGCGGCGATAATAGTCCACCACATCCTGGCTCGGGGCGTTGCCCGGCGAGAAATTGCGGGTCATCGGAGCCATCGCCACGCGATTGCGCAGGGTCAGGTTGTGGAGTTCAAAGGGTTCAAACAAAGGGCCAAGATTCATGCTCATGGTAGATCGCAACCTTACTAATCTGGTTTCTTTAAGCAACCATATTGAATCTGGTTTTAAAATGCAACCCTATTAGGTACACTCCGAAACATGGCCAGAAAACGTTTTGATGACTCCAATTGCTCCGTCGCCCGCGCCCTTAACGAGGTGGGTGACTGGTGGTCTCTGCTTGTAGTGCTGCACGCGATGTATGGCACCCGCCGCTTTGTGGACTTCCAGCAAGAGCTGGGTATTGCCCGCAACATTCTCTGCGACCGGTTAGCGAGGCTGGTGGACAACGAGGTATTGAAGAAGGTGGATGTGGGCGAACACGGCTCACGATTCGAGTACCGACTGACCGAAAAAGGCCGGGACCTGTTTCCGATTGTGATCGCCCTTCGCCAGTGGGGCGACAAATGGAATCCGGCGCCAGATCAAACACCGCTGGACCTGAGGGACCGCGAAACCGGGCGTGCCATTTTACCGGTTGAAGTTCAGGATGCCGACGGCAAGCCGCTGACCGTACGTGATGTGTTTGTGCCGGAAGGCGCCGACACCGGCCTCGAGAAAAAGACACCGGACGGCAAAAAGTCAGCCTGAGCCAATACCCAAAACGGGGCCCTGGGGCCCCGTTTTCGTGGAGTAGGCAGGACTACGCGTTTTCGCGCTGGGGTGAGCGCCTTGCCTGACCACCGTTGCCATTCTGGCTACGGCCGCCACTGCGACCACCCGGCTTGCCACCAAAACTACGGCCATTTCCGCCGGGCTTACCATTGCCACCACCGTTACCGCCGCGACCACGGGCCCGGCTGGGGTCTGCCTTGGCTTTTGGCTTCAATGGCAGGTTGTTCTGGGGCTCGAAGCCTTCAACAGACTTGCGCGGCAACTGCTTCTTGATCAGCCTCTCAATCCCGGCAAGCATCTTGCCCTCATCGGCGCTAACCAGCGACAGTGCATGGCCGCTTTCACCGGCACGACCAGTACGGCCAATGCGGTGAACGTAGTCTTCCGGCACGTTCGGCAATTCGAAGTTCACCACCTGGGGCAGCTGTTTGATGTCCAGGCCACGGGCTGCGATGTCGGTTGCGACCAGTACACGCACTTCACCCTGTTTGAAATCAGCCAGGGCGCGGGTACGAGCACCCTGTGACTTGTTGCCATGGATCGCAGCAGCGGTAATACCGTCACGCTCCAGCTTCTGGGTCAGGCGGTTGGCACCGTGTTTGGTACGGGTGAACACCAGCACCTGCTCCCAACCATTGTCTCGCACGAGCTTGCTCAGCAAGGCGGTTTTTTGGCTCTGATCAACCGGATAGACCGACTGCTTGATGCTTTCCGCAGCAGTGTTTCGGGCTGCCACTTCCACCTGCACCGGGTTATCCAGCAGGCCTTCGGCCAGGGTGCGGATTTCATTGGAGAAGGTGGCGGAGAACAACAGGTTCTGGCGCTTGGCGGGCAACAGCGCAAGAATCTTGCGGATGTCACGGATAAAGCCCATGTCCAGCATGCGGTCGGCTTCGTCCAGCACCAGGATTTCCACTTCGTTGAAGCGAACTGCATTCTGCTGATACAGGTCCATCAGACGGCCGGGTGTGGCCACCAGCACGTCCAGGCCCTTACGCAGCTTCATCATCTGCGGATTGATTTTTACGCCACCAAATACCACGGCGGACTTGGTCGGCATGTATCGGCTGTAAAGGGCCACACTGTCATGTACCTGGGCCGCCAGCTCGCGGGTAGGCGCCAGGATCAGTACACGCGGGCCTTTGCCAGTGCGGGGGTTTTCCGCCAGGCGCTGCAGCAATGGCAGGGTGAACCCTGCGGTTTTACCGGTACCCGTCTGGGCAGCCGCCATCACGTCCCTGCCGGATAAAACGGCGGGAATGGCCTTGGCCTGGATGGGTGATGGGGTTTCGTAACCCTGGTCGGCAGTGGCACGGACCAGTTGCTCGGACAAACCGAGTGAAGAAAAACTCATAGTGGATCAACTCTTGATTAGTCTGCCTCCACGAACACCGATCTCGGCGAATGCGGGCAGATGCCATGAAGATTCATGGAATAAAAGACGACTACGGCCACACACCGTTAACGGGGTGACGTCCTCTGACAGGTCGTATGGATGGTTCGCACGGGCTTGAAGCCTTGAATTGCGGAAATCCCTAGAGGCAGGATGCTGGGCACACTAACAGAGTGATTCGGGAATAGCTATAAGGAACTTTACCGGGCAGGGATCTTTGATGTGGTCCCCCGTCGGGGATAACCCTGCCAAGCCAGGCAGGGTTATCGGTCCGCCATTAACGATTAACGCACGCCGTCCCGGCGTAACGCAGCCGGCGTGTATTCACGGGAGCGACGCTCGGTACCATACTGGTAAGGCTCGTCTTCCTCGTTGGTCAGCCCCATCACCAGATAGCGCCCTGACAACAGGTCATACAGGGTTTCAAAGGCATAGGCCGGAATGTTGGCATCGTAGATCTGCATCGCGTGCGCTTCGGCAACACGCCACAGGTTGCCACGACCATCGTAGTGATCCACCGCTGCAATCTGCCAGGTATCCTCATCAATGTAGAAGTCCCGTTTGCCGTAGACATGCCGCTCACCATCCTTGAGTGTCGCTGTTACATGCCATACCCGGTGCAGCTCATAACGCGTGAGGCCCTGGTCGACATGGCCGGGCTTTATGATGTCGTCATAGCTCAGGCTCTCGTCGGTCAGGCGATAGGAATTGTACGGAATGTACAGCTCTTTCTTGCCCTTGAGTTCCCAGTTGTAACGGTCTGGCGCGCCATTGTAGAGGTCCAGGTTGTCAGACGTGCGCTGACCATCTGCGGCGGTACCCGGCCCATCGTAGGCCACATTGGGAGCACGGCGAACACGACGCTGCCCGGAGTTGTACAACCATGCGCGGCGGGGCTCCTTAACCTGGTTGATGGTCTCGTGCACCAGCAGTACGTTGCCTGCGAGGCGAGACGGAGCGGTGATGGCCTGCTTGAAATAGAACATCACATTGGGATCTTCGCTCGGATCGAAATCCTCCAGCGCCACCCGCTCGGTAAACGATTCGGTGAACCTGACCGGGCTGAAATCGCCATTTGGCTGCGGTGTTACCTGTGCCACATTGCGGGTAAAGGAACCGCCGCGGTAGCGGGTGATATGGTTGAAAATCACCTCAAGGCCATTTTGGGGGATCGGAAACGGGGTCGCTGTTTTGTAGTTCTTGAGACCGTTCCCGCTTTCCACCAACTCCACTTCGGTGGCATTGGCCTTGGTTTTCTCCAGCACGTCGGCAGGATAGGTCGCCGTTCTCCGGGTCTGGTAGACCGGCATAAAATAATTGTCGTACGTCTTGATCATCGCAATCTGGCCGGGCGTCAGGTTGTCCGCGTACTGGTCAACGTTGCTCTGATCGATACGAAACAGCTCTTTGTCTTTGGGAAACGGGTCCACGTATCGGCCGTCGCCCTGGTAGGCACCCGGTGCCTGAAGCAGCCCCCCGTCCCAGGCAGGAATTTCATCGCCATTACCGGCCTTCTCGGCGCCCATTGGCGTGAGCGTATCTCC
Organism: Marinobacter sp. UBA3604; assembly: GCF_002375325.1. Lineage (NCBI taxonomy): Bacteria > Pseudomonadati > Pseudomonadota > Gammaproteobacteria > Pseudomonadales > Marinobacteraceae > Marinobacter > Marinobacter sp. UBA3604. Next base: position 33,215 of record NZ_DFMB01000033.1, on the reverse strand, counting down.
CAGTTTGGCGGCCTCCTGGGCCGACACCGCTGCGCCGGCTGATGCGGAATACAGCATCGAGCACGCTAATGCACTGTAAAGCAGGTTTTTTCGGTTAATCATGGATTACTCCTCGGTTTTCAGACAATGGTTCAAAATGAATAGGACACTGAGGCCGACACGAAATCCCGGTCATTGATGACGTTGTAATCACCCCCGAAATAGTTGGTGTAGCTCAGATTGGCTTTGTAGGCGTTTTGATAGGTGGCTTCGACGGCCAGGCCCAGTGACTTGTTGCCTTCCTGGAAGTTGCCACCAGGATCTGGTGCGTAGCCCTTCACGTCGTGAGAGAAAAAGAGCCGGGGGCGCAAGTTGACGCCAGCGACGGCATCCGGATAGTCCCAGACAAACAGCGTGCGATAGCCCCAGGAGAAGGACGTGGTAAACCCACCACCTCCACAGTTGCTGGGGTTGATGTTCAAACGCGGGTCACTGTCTGTGCCCTGGCTGCAGTAGTCACCGGTAAAGTTGTCACCCTCCAGCGGCACCGGCCCCACACCGTAGATGCCCGATCGCCCGTAGCGGGCTTCCGAGGTGCTGGGCAGATCGTGGATATAGGTGGCACCAACCTCACCAACAATGATGAAACGGGCGGCGCCCATTACCCGGTCAATGAAGTGAATGAATGTGGCCTGGGCCTGGGAAACGTTGTAACGGTCGTAGCCATCAACAGCCTTACCGGCATAGTTGAAATTGGGATCCTTCTCACGCTGGCGTTGCTCCAGCTTGCTCACTACCTGTCCATCCGGACCACGCTGTTGCAAGCCCCCGTAGATCAGCTCAAACGTGTTCCACTGGATGGGAAGATTTGGCCGGAAGCTGTATTCCGCCCCCAGCGAAGTGCCCGTTGGCAGTGTGGTGTTGATACTGATGCCGTAGAGATCAATGTCTTCCGGATACTCGATGAAATAGCTGGGAAACCTGGAGTTGGGCAGGTTGGGGTCGCTTTTCTGGTTTGCCGATGGGTCCGAAGGGTTGTTGACCACACCACTGATGTACGGAAGACGGCTGTGATAACGGGTGTAGTAGAACCCCAGCTCGGCCCCCAGGTCGGTCAGATACCAACGCAACGCGGCACCGAACTGATCCTTGTCCCCGGGCTCGCGGTCGCCCAGGCGCGGAGACACGAATCCCTCTTCCAGTGCCTGGGAATCAGGCACCTGGCCCGCCAGTAATACCGGGCCACAGCCATCGGCCGCCACGTCGGCGGAGGAAAAATAGGTGCCACAGTCGTCAATCCTGAAGCTTTCCCAGTCGGTCTGAACAAACGCCTCCATGGTGATTTCAGGCGTCAGGCCAACTGACGTATACAACATCTCCACCGGTAACAATACGTCTTTCAGCTCCGCGCCGGGAGCACGAAACGCGGGAACGTCGATCGGATTGACCGCGTTGATACCGCCCAGGATGAACGTGCTTTCGCCCCAGTTCACCACCTGACGGCCATAACGGATCGACACCGGCGTATCGCCGAAGTACCAGTCCGTAAACACGTAGGCGTCGAGAAGATCCACACCGGAGGCGTTATCTTTGGCCTCATCGTTCAGTTCACGTCGCTGGCCGACCGGGTCCTTGGCGCGACGGTTATCCTTCAGTTCATGGTCGTAATAATAGGTGCCTCGCACCAGCGCCCCGACCCGTGTCAGCGTGTCACTGTCGGGGGTGTAGTCCAGGAACAGTTCACTACGGCCACGCAGGATCTGGGAATATGGCTCGTTCTTTTCAAAGTTCAGGTTGCCGTCGTCGAAGTTGTTGGACGAGGCGCCCGTGTTACTGAATGCGAATTCCGGGCCCAGGTTGCCCTGGGAGATCAGATCTTTGTCCTGATCTTCCAACCGATAGGCAATCCCTGCCGTCAGGGTCGTTGAGAGCGAGGCGTCGATCTCGTAGATGTCGAAATCGAATGCCATCGCCGGGGCTGTGGATACGATTGCGCCGATAGCCAGCGCCAGGCGTTTACGGTCTCGGTTTTTTGTTGTCATTGGTCTGTAGCTCCAGTTTTTCAGGCAAAGCTTCCCCATTGATGGAGAGAATCGCCATCGACATACACGTGTTTATCGGGAACGGGCGCTCCGGGATCTCCGAAGCGCTGGTTGTCTGGCCGTTGGGTTTCTAGATCAGGCCGCCACCAATCAGGCCACCATCACCTCCATCACCCCCACCATCTCCGCCGCCGTCCGGCTCACTGCCTGGATCGGTGTTGCCCTCGGCGGAGCAGTCCGTACCTGAGGTATCGGCATCCTCTACGACACAGGGGTTGCTGACAGAAACGGTGCCATCACTGAACAGCTCCAGCATCTGCGCGATCATCTCGTCGAAAACCGCACGTGAAGAAAAGGCATCCGCCGCTTTCTGACCGGCAGACACGGGGTTGCCATGTGACCCTTCCAGATAGCGGGTTATAGCTGGGAGGCCACTTGCCAGCGGCGTTGACTCAGCGCCCATACCCGCAGCCAGGGGATCCGTACCCGCCAGAGGTGCGCGCTCACTACTGATCACAAATCCGGTTTCCGGAACCGTGGTTTCAAGGGGCCCCATGGCGTAAAGCTGATCATCCGCGGCATTGGGAATCGTGTCGTCAGTTGGGCGCTCAGGGTCATCATCAACACCAACGATTTCAGTCAGCAACGTGTTGGTGTTCTGATAAAAGCCGGCATAGGCGACAGGGTCTGCCGAATCCAGCTGCGACTGAAACACATTGAAGTAGATGTTGAGTTCCGTACGTCCCTGCGCCAGCACGCCATCAGAGGCGGCGTCCAGCACGGGAAGAAGCTGTGGTGCCAGTGACTGCGAGTTTTCGAACAGACGTGTGAACTGACCGCCGGTGTTCAGCAGATTAGAGGCCAGAACCGGGCTGAGATTGGAGTTGCCCGCAGCACTCGCTGCATTGTTAACCGGTGGGAAGGCCGCGCCACCCATACCACTGAGCGAATGGCTCATGAAATAGACCCGGCTCGGATCAATGCTCAGGCCCTGGGCACAATCGCCGGCGGCCTGACACGCGCTGATGGCGTCCTCGATCGCCTGCAACGAGGCGTTCACGTTAAGCAGGTCGAGGGTGCCCTGGCGCATGTTGTCACGGGTGTTGGCGTAGTTAGTGAAATTCAGGTACAGACTTCCCGATTCGGGCTCCTGCAGTTCACCCGCCGGTACCGGATTAAGATCCGCGTCAGCGGCGAAGCCAAAGTGACGCTCGACGGCGTCCGCCGAAGCACCATCCTGAGTGGTGATGGGATTAAGACCAACCACGCCCTCTCCGAAAATACCGTGCAGCGGCTGATCGATACCGATGGTGACGAAGCAGTCAAAGGTATTGCCAGGGTCGGCGCAGGACAAACCAGCGGCTGTCGCCAGAGGGAGGATCGCCGAACGGTCGGTGGTCACGGCATGCTGATAGATGATCACCGGAAAACCATTTGCCGGGGTCTGCGGGGCAATCAAGGCCTGGTTGGTGTCGGGCGCGGCAACCACAATGGGAACCGTTGTTTCACCGGACTTTTCAGCAAACGGGAAGCGGTAGGTCACCCGATCGGAGGGAGCCTGATCGAGCGACTCTTCGGCGCTGAAGTCCGCCGGGAGCCAACTGGCCGAGCGCAGGGCTGACCCATCCGTCGCCTCCGGCACGCCCTGAAAATACGGCAGGGTAATCTCGCCCTCATAGACATGGATATTAAGAGGAGTGCCCTGAACTTCCTGAGCCAACGCCGGATTTATCTCACCACCGTCGCGCTGGTTGAACATCCTTACCGTTCGCGGCTTCGGGGCATCAATAAGGTTGTCAGCGGCGGTTGCAAGCGCCAGCGCGTCACCCTCGTTGTCGGCGACAGTATCGACGGCCATCGCTGTTGCGGCCTGCAAAGCATAGGCGACTCTGCGGTCCGCCTGATCATTGCTGACAAGGTCCTGATATTGAACAACCATGCCAGCGTCCCGGGCATCACTGAGCAGGCCGGCGAGCTCGGCGTCGTAGAGGCGGAAATCTGTGTCCGTCAGCGTTGCATGGATTTCATCGTTGATGTTCTGCTGTTCCGCCGTCGCGGCCCCCTCCAGCGGCTGTTGAGTCAGGTTGTAGAATCCGGAGATCAACTGCTGGAGCCCTTCCTGTCGGGCAGCAATACCCAGGCTGTTGCGGAAGAACGTCACCGGGGCTGTATTTGCCAGCAGCACGTCGTCTACCGCCGTTGTGGTGATCGTTGTGGAAAACACAACGTCATCGAACGTCTTTGGGAATCCAGCGATGGAAAACGCCTGCTTGAACTCAAAATAGTCGGAAGCGAGTCGGCGGGCAGGTAACAACGCCTCGCGGAATGGCTCGAACGCAACATTGGAAAGCACCGCTTCCGGGTCCGCCACCGACTGGTAGGTCGGAGCGCCAACGAGCGGGTCGCCGTTGGTGTCCACGATGTCATCGGTGATGGCCAGGGCGTACCGGGTTCTCTCAGCCAGTGGCTTGACCGGCAGAATCCGGATCATATTGTTCTGGCCACCATCGATATCCAGCAGCTCAACCCGAAGTCTGTCCTCAACCAGGGCATCGAAAATCGCATCGGCTTCGGCGGTATTACCGCTTTCCTCAAGTGCCAGTGCCCGCCGGTACTGAATCGCCGATGAAATTCCGGCGACCTCTCCGGAGGTTTGACGGAGGCTATCGCCACCGGCATATTCCAGGGGAATCAGGAACACATTCTGATCCGGGTTGGGGACAACTTCGCCCTCCACGGAGATAAAGTCACGTGCATCAAGGGTCTGCTGGCTGTCCAGGCTGCCACTGATCTTGATATCAATGGGTGCCAGTACTGAATTTCCATCGAGAAATCCAATGCCCGTGGTCACTGGGTTGGCAGGATCGCTGCCGTTCAGCATGGTGCCGTCGTCAACCTCACTGAGATAGAAAAGGGAATCGCTTGGAATCGGGAATTGGGTGGTCAACGGGTCAAATAATGGGTGAGTTCCCCGCTCCACGGCCGGATTGGTAATGTCGTAGTCTGGGTCCGCATTCTTTGTAGTCTGGCTGCTGCTTTCAAAACAACCCGTCAGGCTGACCGACAAAATGACCATCGACATCAGTCGCGTTTGGCGCATGAACATACTTGTTTACCTCTGTACGTTTTTTTGTAGTTCGAGACTCGTCCTGTGTCTTTCGGCCTAACACGGAAGTCTAATTGCGGTGGTTCCAAAAAAATTTTCCCGAATAGACGAGAAATCGCAAAAGGAAGGGCTAACTGGTTCTTGTAGCGAGAAATTTGTCTCGAACAAAAGGCAATAATGATGGTATGTTCAGAATCTGACATCCGAACACCTACAAGAATGGCCTGAGGACGGGGCACCCGCCAAACCGTGCCAACCACAGACCGAGGGAATCAGATTGGCTTTGCTCCCATTTCGTTCGTCGTCGTCAAAGCGATTTGACCGGCTGATTCTGCCTTACATGAAAGGCATGTATATTTTCGCCTACCGCCTGACTGGCCAGAAACAGGATGCAGAGGATCTGGTGCAGGATGTCGTGGTCAAGATGTACCCCCGGCTGGACGAACTGGAAAACGTGCAGCAACCCCAGCCATGGCTCAACCGTGTGTTGTACCGGCACTTTGTTGACCTCACCCGAAAACAATCCAGCCAAAGAGAAATCAGCGTCAGTACACTGGTCGCTGCGGAGAGCCAGACCGCCTTTATAGAATCCCTCGGCGAGGCAAGCCCGGATGCCTCCGCCGGTATCGACCAAACGCGCATTGGCGAAACCGTCAAGCGGTTACTGAATACCCTGCCACCAGACCAACGAACCCTGTTATTGCTTCACGACGCGGATGGCTGGCGCCAGGAGGACATTGCAACGGTTCTGGATGTGCCTGTTGGTACGATAAAATCACGCCTGCATCGCAGCAGAGCGTTTATGCGGGAACGGTTGAAAAAACAAATGGAACCTTTCGAAAAGCAACAACGTGAAGGGTGAAGAGGTGAATGCCATGACGTGTCGTCAGTTCCATCAGGAGGTCGACAGCCTGGTTCGCGGCGATCTTCCGCTGCATGAACAGGAAGCCCTCCAAGCTCACGCATCGACGTGTGCCAGTTGCTCAGAACTTTGGGAGGATGAACAACGCCTGCAAAAAGGCATCATGGCCCAGACCGTTCCAGAGCCCGACGACGATTTCGAATCCCGCGTTCGTGCAATGGCACTCGCTGGCGAGACACCTCGGAATTCCACGTTACGCAAAACGTCACTCTGGGCTTCATCAATTGCCGCCGTGCTGGCACTCGGTATCTTCATCGGTATGCAGGTCGGCCCGGCAGATACGGGATTGCCCGAAGACATCGCAGATGCTCCCGGGCAGACAGCAACAGAAACCGTTGCTGAACCCGAAAGTGGAGCGGAACTGAAAACCGTCAGGCTGGCGTTCAATTCCCGCAAGGCGATGGACAACGTCACCCTGACCCTGGAACTACCGCCCAACGCAGAACTGGCACCCTTCCCGGGGCGCCAGACCATCAGCTGGACGGTGGATCTCAAGCAAGGCGATAACGTATTGGCGTTGCCCATCAACGTACTGTTCCCTGGTTCCGGCAAACTGGTTGCGCACCTGGACGATGGAACCCGGCGCAAAACGTTCAGCACCGCCATTCCAGGAAACACGGAGCCTTCATCATGAAAAGACATACCCATATACGCTGGCTTGCTCCGGCCATGCTCGGCCTTCTGCTTGCTACACCGGCTCTGTCCTGGGCTCAGGACGATCTTGATGTGACCATGAGAATGGTCGCGGACGATCAGGAGCTGGACGATTCCTTTGTGCAACAACTTGAGCTTCCGGAGTCCGTGGACGCGCCCGCGGGCGCAAACGGGTTCGGTGATATGCAGACGGATTCCGGCGACTTCGCTTCCGATACCCGGGAAGACATGCTGGATATCGAGAGCACTCTCTCCGAACAGTCACGGGAGTCTCGTGACGCGCTCGGCATCGAACTGCCTGGCGAGATCATCCAAGACGAGCCAGAACTGGACCTGCCGGGCATCGAAGACCCTGGACTGGACCTGCCAGGCACCGGCGATACCGATCTGGACCTGTTAAACGACAGTGGCCTGAATCTGGAGGAAACCGGACAGCAGTAGATTAGATACAGACGTCACACCTGATCCCTTCAGGACTGGCGCTCGCCCGTCCAATGGCTGTTATACTCTGAGTCCGAGTTCAGACTATTCCGGAGAGAGTATTTGCGCCGTCTTCTGACCATCGCACTGGTGTTGTGTCTCGCGCTGTCAACCGCCCATGCTCAGGAGCATACGACCGAGGCTAAGACGCTCTTCCGTGCGGGTATCCAGGCGTTTAACGCCGGTGACCTGGATGAAGCTCGCCGCTTACTTGAGTCCGCCGTCTCGAAGGGGTTGAGCTCCCGCTCACTCAATTACAACCTGGGCGTTGTCTATTACAAACTCGGGCTTTACGAGGAGGCGGAGCAAACCTTCCGGACCCTTATCCCCACCCGTCAGAAAGCGCTTGCCTACTACAACATCGGGTTGACCGCCCTGGCCCGTGAAAATCAGGACGCCGCAACAAAAGCGTTCCAGAACGTGCTTGCGTCCGATCCTGACGACAACCTGATATCGCTCGCCACCCGTCAACTTGAACGCCTCGATCCAACGATGCATGCTGCCTCACCCAGAAAACGTTGGGCTGGCCTGGTTTCCATCGGGGGTGGCTATGAAGACAACGTTGCGCTGTTCCCGGATACCGCCCCCCGAAAGCTCGACAGCGGCTTTGTGGAAACTCTGGCGGCTGCCTCCTATTACCTCTATGGCGACTCTTCGGCGGGACTGCGTTCGGACATCAAGTTCTATTCGCGTCAGTACCCTTCCGAGCACACGTTTGACCTGCAGGTGATTCAGGCGGGTGCAAAATGGGTTCAGAAAACCGCACCGGGAGTGATCAGCGTAGGCCTTGGCGGCGACTATATATGGCGGGATCGGCGATCAAGGGAACGTCGCGCTCGCCTGATGGCCGGCATAACCACCCTCGACTGCCCAGGCCCCGGCGCGCGATGCCTGGTTAGAGCAGAGGCCACCCAGATTTTTCCGTTACCTGGATTCGATGCCTATCGGGGCCAGATGTACCGGCTTGATGCCCATTACCGTCTCCGGCCCGGGAACTGGACAGCGGAACTCAAATACCGGGCTGACTACAATGACCGGGACAATCTGGATACCGGAGAGGAGTTCTTCAGTGTGTCGCCCGAGCGACATGGCCTTGATGCAGGCATTGAGTACGACCTGACTGACCAACTGAGTGTTGAAGCGGGGGCGGGCTTTCGCTTCAGTTACTATCGTACGCCACACCAACTGATTGTTCCCGAGGGCCGACAAACGATACGTCGTGAAGACAAGCGTCATACACTGTCCGTTGGCACCACATATCGTTTCTCTCGTCGAACATCTCTCAGTCTGGATCTGGACCGTATCGACAACAACAGCAACATCGATCGCTACAGCTACGATCGCCACACCGTCACCGCCAGCCTGGCCGTCGGATTCTGATACCAACCCACGTCCACACGTGACTGCCGGGCATCAGTAAACGTTATTCCGTTGCCGCTTTTGCGAAACCGGCCAGTGCTCCCTCTATCTTTTTGATGACCTGATCACAGCCTTCAATGTCGTGACGCTGTTTCAGATACTCCGGGTCGTTATAGCCTAACCAGACCGTTCCCTCACTGTCTTCCCAGATCAGCGCTTTCTGCGGCAAATCAATCGCCACACTCTGGGCACATTGCATCAGGGGCGTCCCTACCTTCGGGTTGCCAAAAATCACCACCTCGGTTGGGCGTAGTTCCAGCCCCGCCTTGCTGGCCCCCTCCGTGTGGTTAATGCGGTTCATCACCGTCATACCCTTGCTTTTAAGGGTCGAGACCAGCTTGTCCGCCGTCATCGCAACGCTGTAATTACTTTGCGTCGTTACCATTCCATCAGCCCCATCGGCACCGATCGCGGCCAGTGGCAGAATCAGCAAAGCTGCAAGAATCGGGATTCTGGTCCAGACTTTCATTACGCATCTCCTTGGAATATCGAACCACTCCAGCATAGGCCAGTTAACCCGGGCCTGCACAGGCCGCTCAAAATCAAAGTGATACGTTTCCACACAGAGTACGTAGAAACCCTTATAATTTTATAAATCCAAAAAACGAGGTCTTTATGACTCATGCGCTGAAGGGAGCCCTGCTTCCGCTCATTGCCATCATGGCTGGTTGTAGCCAGGGCGAATCTGAAACCGCATCCATCAGTAAAACGGCCGAACAACTCGCGCCGCCGCAAGAGACCGGCGTACTGGAGGTGGCAACTCGCAACGGCGCCACCACCTACTATCTCGACCGCCACCAGAACCCCATTGGCCCAGAGTTCAGCCTGGTGTCACGCTTCGCCGAGAGCAAAGGCTGGACCGTCAACTGGACCATGCACGATTCAACCGCCGAGGTCTTGCAGGCGCTGGAGGCTGGCAACACGCATCTGGCGGCCGCCGGGCTGACCCACCTGCCATCACGGACAGAACGGTTCACACGCGGGCCCGCGCACACCGAAATCACCGAGCAACTGGTGTGTCATCGCGACATGCGACCCATGCCCAGAAAACCGGAAAGCATGCCTGAGGTCAGCATTGCGGTCACCGCCGATTCCAGCTACGTGGAAACTCTGAACAAGCTCGCCAGCAAACACGAAGGTATCACGTTCACCGAAGATGACAGCAGAACGACCGAAGTTCTGCTTTCTGAAGTCGCTGAGCAGGACATCGACTGCACCGTCGCTGACTCCAACATCGTTCAGGTCATGCGCCGCCACTTCCCCCACCTGGAAGTGGCCATGAACCTCACCCAGGGCAATAACCTGGGCTGGTACCTACCAGCCGGTTCCGACGATCTGGCGGGAACCACCCGGGAATGGATGAACAGCACTGACGGTGACGAAGCCATCGGCTATATCGAGAGCCGCTATTACGCGTACATCGGCGAATTCGATTTCGTCGACCTGCGCGCCCTCAACCGCCGGATAGATGAGCGACTTCCCAACTTTATTGATCGCTTCGCCGAAGCAGAAACCACAACCGGCATGCCGGCTGACTTGCTGGCGGCGCTGTCCTATCAGGAGTCCCACTGGGACCCGGCTGCCGTATCACCCACCGGCGTTCGCGGCATCATGATGCTGACCCGGAACACCGCCGAATCCCTTGGCGTAATGGACCGTCTGGACCCCGTGGCGGCCATTGATGGCGGTGCCCGCTACCTGGCGGATCGCCATCGCCGATTACCCGAAACCATTCCTGAGCCAGACCGCACCTTCCTTGCCCTGGCCAGTTACAACATTGGCCGTGGTCACCTGTTGGATGCCCGCCAGCTTGCGCGCGAGCTGGGCAAAAACCCTGACTCCTGGGACGATATGAAAGAAGTCCTGCCACTGAAAGCCGACAAGCGCTACTACCCGAGTACCCGCTACGGCTACGCCCGTGGCTACGAACCAGTACACTATGTACAGCGCATCCGGAACTACCGTGATGTGATCAGCTCAGCGTTTGACTAACTTCCTGACAACACGGACTTACCCATGAAACGATGGATCTCACGGCTTGCCCTGCCCCTCCTGCTGCTGTTTACCAGTCAGGCGGCGGGGCAACCGGAGCCGATCAAAGTCGGCATCACCACTGTCCCGCCCTTTGTCATGGAAACCAACAGCCGCGAATGGGAAGGCATCAGTATCGATCTGTGGCGCCAGGTTGCCGATGGCCTGAACCGGGAATACACATTCGTTCCTCTCTCCTTCAGTGATCTACTGACGCAGGTCGAAAGCGGACAAGTCGACGTGGCGGTGGGCGCTCTCACCATGACCGCCGAACGGGAAGCGGCATTCGACTTCACCCACCCCTTCTACCAGACAGGCCTGTCCATCGCAGTACCTCCGGCGCCGGAGCAGGGGCTGCTCGCCAGCCTTCGCGCGCTGATCAGTTGGCAATTTATGAGCGTGGTTATCGCCCTGGGTGGCTTGCTTCTGGCTGTGGGATTTGTGCTGTGGCTGTTTGAGCGTCGGCGCAATCCGGAGCAGTTTGGTGGCACCGCGGTACAGGGAATAGGAGCGAGCTTCTGGTGGGCGGCTGTGACAATGACCACTGTTGGTTATGGTGACAAGGCTCCGGTGTCGCTGGCGGGCCGAATGGTTGCGTTGGTGTGGATGTTTGCCGGGTTGATCATGGTGGCGAGTTTTACCGCAGCGATTACCTCATCGCTCACCGTCAGCAACCTGCAATATCAGATTCAGGGCCCCGACGACCTCAACCGCGCCAACGTAGCCACCATCGCTAACACCGCCAGCGAGCAGTATCTGCAAGATCAGCGCATTCGGCACCAACTCTATCCAGACCTGACCAGCGCCATGCTCTCAGTCGCCAATGGTGAAACCGATGCCGTGGTCTACGACAGGGCCCTGCTGCAATACCGCAACCTGCAACTGGGGGACAAGAGGTTGACCCTGCTGCCCGGTATTTTCCAGCAGCAACTCTATGGGTTGGCCCTGCCGTCCGAAAGTCCATTGCGTGGGCCGGTGTCCGAGCAGATTCTTGAGGTCACGGAATCATCAGGCTGGAAGGACATTGTCCGGCGCTACCTGGGCCGCGAGTAATCCTGAAAACAGCCCGAGGCATCAATAGACCTTGGCACACCCCTCGGGCCGGGTTTTGAAGCGCTTGTGCAGCCATAGGTACTGGTCTGGCTGTTCACGAACGGTGTCTTCGATGTAACGACTCCAGGTTTCCGTATCGCTCTGTTTGCAGACACCAAATCCCTCCTGGATTGGCGAGAATATCACCCGGTAACGACCATCAGGCATCCGCAGATGGCTCACACAGATGACTGAGGCACCGGACACGCGAGCAATGTAGCTGGGTGAGGTAATACACCCGGCCTCGGTGCCAAAAAACGGCACAAACAGCTCGGTTTTCTTGCCAAAGTCCTGATCGCAGGCAAACCAGACTTCCCCGCCTTTTTTGAGGAACGACACCAACGGCCTCAACTCACGCTTGGTGAACGGGCGGATACCGAAGTGACGCCGGCGACCGTTTTCAATCATCCGGTCAATCACCGGATTATTGTTGGGGCGGTACATATACCCCGGTTTCTTCAGGTGACAGGCAATCAGCGGAAGCGCAAAGTCGAAAATACTGTAGTGTCCGCCGATTAACAGCACACCTTTACCTCTGGCCTGGGCTTCTCGCAGGTGCTCCAGCCCCTGAACCTCGGCGCCCTCGCAAAAACCCGACATATCCCGCCACCAGGCGTGAATACTTTCCAGGAAACCACGGGTACAGGCCACAAAGTTATCCCGCACCAATCGCTCACGAGCGGCGTCATCAAGCTCCGGAAAACAGGTCGCAATATTGGTATTGGCCACCTTGGCCCGTGACGTCAGCTTGCCTTCCAGAAAACAGCCCAGCCGCCGGCCAAAACGCTGTTTGGCCGACATTGGCAGCAGGGCAAGCAGATAAAGCGTGAAGACCAGAAGCCACGAAGGCCAGAGAACCGGATGCCACAACGGCATATTCTTCTTATTTTTACGGCCGGACATACATCATTGCCTGTTCAAAAACGGGCAATGAGACTGCCATATTTTGCGGCAGATTTGTAGTTGCATTCATCAATGATCGAGCTGTGTCACACCTTCAAGAGCCAAACAGCGCTGAACGCAACGGCCTCATGAAACCGCGTTTCGGTTTGGTTTGCTGAACCGGCCGGCGACCATCGAACTCCAGGTAACCATCCTCGATAGGCTCAAACCTGAGGGTTTTCACATCCTCCAGATAGTTCTGGCTGACCTTCCAGGGGCCATGGGTTCCCTGCCTTGGCAACTTGTCGTCAGCCCGGCGGATATAACCGGAATCCAGGCCGCCCATCATGGTGTCTCCGGCGCGACTGTCGCCGGTGTCACGGGGTATACAGACGCTCTGCCCCTTGCTGTCCATATGATTGAACAGGCGGCACAGGTATTCAGCCGCGATATCGGCTTTCAGGGTCCAGGAGATGTTGGTGTACCCGAAAATCATGCCGGCGTTGGGTACGCCCTCCACCATTACGTTCTTGTAGATCACCTTGTCCCGCAGCGTGACCGGATGACCATCCACCACCAGGTCCATGCCACCCAGCATCTGGATATCCAGCCCCGTCGCCGGAATGATGATGTCAGCCTCCAGTTCCTTGCCGGATTTCAGCAGAATACCGTTCTTGGTAAAGCGTTCGATATGGTCCGTCTCCACCGACGCCTTGCCCGCCTTGATAGACTCAAACAGATCACCGTCCTTCACCACACACAGGCGCTGATCCCAGGGGTTGTAGCTGGGTGAGAAATGGCGCATATCGACCTTGCCATCCAGTTGCCGGCGTACCATGGCCAGGAACAACCGCCGCATGGCCTTGGGGTTCTTGCGGGAACGATTGAACAGCAGCCGTGCAATGCTGACGTTACGGGCACGGGTCAGCCGATAGGCGACATTGGCGGGCAGAACCTTCTGAAGGCCCAGCGCCACGGCGTCCCGGGATGGCAGCGGCATCAGATAGGTGGGCGAACGCTGCAACATGGTTATGTGAGCGGTTTTCTCCGCCATCGTTGGCACCAGGGTGATGGCCGTGGCACCACTGCCAATCACCACCACACGTTTGCCGGTATAGTCCAGGTCCTCAGGCCAGTGCTGCGGATGCACTATCTGGCCGCCAAAATCGGCCTCGCCAGGGAAGTCAGGCTTATAGCCGGCATCGTAGTTGTAATACCCTGTACAGCCCACCAGAAAGCTGGCGGTAAAGGTAACGGTTTCGCCGGTGGCTTCCTTGCGGGCCGTCAGTGTCCAGCACTTGTCTGCGCCTGACCACTCAGCGGAAACAACCGCCAGGCCATACTGGATATGCTGTTCAACGTTGTTTTCCCTGGCTGTATCGTGAACGTACTGCTTGATCGACGGGCCATCCGCCAACACCTTGCCCCCGGTCCAGGGGCGGAAGTTGTAGCCAAAGGTATACATGTCGGAATCGGAACGGATACCCGGGTAGCGGAACAGATCCCAGGTGCCTCCAAGGGACTCACGGCGCTCAATGATGGTGAAAGACTTACCCGGGCACTCTCGTTTGAGGTGACAGGCCATGCCAATGCCGGAAACGCCGGCGCCGACAATCAGTACGTCTACATGTTGTTCGCTCATAACCACCCTGTCGGCATTTGCCGTTGTTTTATCAACATTTCAGCGCGGATCACACGCCAACAGGATGAGAATAGCCCAGGAGGGAAAACGCCGAAATTGGCCCCATGCGATGAATTCGGCGCCGTTTCGGTCAGTTCTGTCAGCTCGTTTGAGCCTGTTGCAGTCTGCCTCAGTCCGGGCGCGGCACGTTGAGAATATCGCCCAGGGTGCCGTATTCGCTGCCACCCAGCCGCGAAATAGGGTCGATGCCTTTGGCATCAATAACGTAACGCCCCTGATCGTTAATGCTGGCAACCTGATCGTCCACAAACACCTTCTTGATATTGCCAAACACCAGCGACTGCGGCGTGTCACCCATTTCAATGACCTCTCGCAACTCGCAGTAAAACGCCACCAGGCACCCCTCGACCCGGGGCATCGGCCAGCCTTCTTCCTGCACCAACTTCATATCCAGTCGGTCCAGTTCAGACTGGCCGTGGTCCAGATGGCGGGACGACTCCGTCATGGCCTGAGCCTGGCTGCGGCTCCCAATGTGCACCACAAACTGCTTACGAGCCTCAATATTCACTCGAGTGTCTTTGAAGCTGCTGTCGCTGGGTTTCTTGCCCACAGATACCATCAGGATCGGCGGTTTACCGGTAACCACGGTAAAGAACGAATAGGGCGCCAGGTTGTAGTCATCTCCAGGGTTCTGCGACAACACCCACGCCACCGGCCGCGGGATTACGGTCTGGGTCAGGATCGGGTGGATGTGCTTTGCTTCGATCGACTCGAGGTCTATAAGCATTCGTGTTTCCTTCATGCAGTGAAAAGTAGGGAAAGGAGCCTACCGTAAATGGAGACAATGACTGACACTTATAGCGTCCGGCTCACGCGCCGGTTTGGAGCCGCGAAACGGCGGAAAACCGGTCGCTGCGCAGCCGATTGTTAAATCCTTAGTTGTACGGTATCCTGAACATGAACAATATTCTGTACAGGATCAGCCTTATGGATGCCATCAGCTACACAGCCGCTAGAACCAATCTAGCAAAAACCATGGAGCAGGTCTGTGAAGACCATTCTCCGGTGGTTATCACCCGGAGCAAGTCACAATCCGTGGTGATGATATCTCTTGAGGACTATGAAGCGTTGCAAGAGACCGCGTACCTTCTGCGCGCACCCAAAAACACTCGACGTTTGCTGGAATCTGTTGCCGAGCTGGAGCAAGGCGGTGGTCAGGAAAAGGAACTTCTTGAATGAAACTCATCTTCTCCGAGAACGCTTGGGAAGACTATCTGTACTGGCAGAAAACCGACAAAAAAATCCTGAACCGAATCAACAAGCTTATCAAGGAGACCAAACGAGAACCATTCGAGGGAGTGGGCAAACCGGAACCCCTCAAACACAGCCTCGCTGGTTACTGGTCCCGACGAATTAACGAAGAACACCGCATCGTTTACAAGGTCACGGATGACGCCTTGCTCATTGCCCAGCTCCGGTACCACTACTGATTTAACGCATTTGTTTAGGGGCATGATCAGCGCAGCTTTGCTGCATTCAACTGCATGCGTTTGTTATACCGATCTGCTCCGGTCATTTCTTTGGCCCGACTGTTTCAGGCTCTGTTCCGTCCGACACAACTGCATCTGCTTCAAATTCAACCAACCACTCAGGATTCACAAATCGTGACACCTGCACGATGGTGTCTACTGGCTTGATGTCTTTGAAATACTCTGCGCGTACATCAATTACCTTTTCCCAGTCTTCAATATTGGTAAGCATTACTCGCGTTCGGACAACATCCTCCATTCTAGATCCCGCGTTTTCTAATGCTTCTTTGATGATTTCGAGGCACCGTCTAGCCTGTGCGGCAGGGTCTCCGATGCTGACAGTTTTTCCTTCCGAATCGACAGGTGCCGTTCCGCCGACAGAAATATAAGGGCCGACTCTCACAGCGCGACAAAATCCAACAATCGATTCCATCGGATTGCCGTTCGATACCAATACTCGTTTCATCTCATCGCCTCATAGGGAAATCTTGGATAGCGGTGCATCGCAATGGTGCTGCGGCCACACAAATTCAGTGGTGCTTACCCATGACGAAGCGATGCAAGTTATTGATCAGCTCAATGAGTCGGTCAGGCTTATCGCGGCGGCAAGGGAGGCCAAAGATCGCACCACGCTGCTGGCTGATCGTTCAGGGGCGTAGTCGTGGGGAGGAGCCTGACCAGTTTTACACCCGGTAAGCTGAACGGATCTTCCTGCAGAGACCAGCTCCATGAAAAACTCCATCGTGATTATCGGTGGTGCATCACTGGATACCATCGTCCAGTTGGATGCCCTGCCAACGCCAACACCGCAAACACTGTGGCCCAGGCACAGTTACAAAGCCGTCGGCAGCACCGGTGCCGGCAAAACGCTGAATCTGGCAGCTTTGGGGCATCCGGTTGTCCTCCATACCCTGCTGGGAAAGGATACTGAAGCCGATCGGGTGCGCCACGCACTGGCAAAACCCGGCATCGAGCTGCTTGCAGAAATCACCGACACGCCGACAGAGCAGCACGTGAACCTGATGGACCCTCACGGTGGCCGGATTTCCCTGTTTGTACAGCCACCGGCTGATCCAGCTGTCGTTGACTGGGTACCGGTGGCCGCCGCAATCTCCGACTGTACGTTGGTGGTGATCAATATACTGGGCTACACCAAGCCGGCGATGACACTGGCAAAAAACGCCAACAAGCCCATCTGGACGGACCTTCACGACTACGACGGCCGTAACCCCCACCATCAGCCGTTTATTGAGTCCGCCAGCGTGATTTTCCTGTCCAGTGACAACCTGCCGGACTATCGCGGGTTTATGGAAAGGATGATCGGCGATGGTAAGGAATTGGTAGTATGCACTCACGGCAGTGACGGCGCCACGCTGTTGAGCCGAGACGGGCAATGGGTTGAACAACCGGCTTTTCAGGTTCGCCAGGTGCAGGATACCAATGGAGCAGGTGATGCATTCTTCAGTGGCTTTCTGTGCGGCTACCTGCGCGGTGAAAACCTGCAAACCTGCCTTCGACTCGGGGCCGCCTGCGGTGCACTCTGCGTATCTTCGCGCTCATTGGCGGCGGAAAACCTGAGCCTACAGCAGCTTCACGACCATTTGCGGGACGGCAGCTGATAGTTTTTCAGCGCCGTTACCAGATCCACTGGCTGGTCCGCCACGATGACCATCTCGGCGTACTCCGGTTTCAGGAAGCCGGCGCCCGACATCTTGCGGATGAAAGCCAGCAAATCATCGTAGTAGCCATCGACGTTGTAGAAGGCACACGGCTTGCTGTGGTACCCAAGCTGGCCCCAGGTCCAGGCCTCGAAGATTTCATCCATGGTGCCTGGCCCACCGGGCAAAGCCACGAACGCATCGGCCATGTCTGCCATCAGCGCTTTGCGCTCATGCATCGAGCCAACCACATCCAGCCGGGTCAGCCCCTGGTGGGCGAGCTCACGATCACGTAAAGACTCGGGGATCACCCCGTACACCTGACCGCCGCCAGCAAGCACCGCATCGGCCACCACCCCCATCAGTCCCACCTTGCCACCGCCGAACACAAGATCCATACCCTGGCTGGCCATGTACTGTCCGAACACTTCGGCGGCTTCAGCAAAACCTACATCATTGCCCCGGCTGGAGCCACAGAAGACAGCGATTTTCATGACGGCATCCTGTAACAGGTTCGTTGTTTGGTTAGATGGGTAATATACTGTCAGATATCGGCCAGGGACCGCCAGCGAACGACACTTTGCAACCAACACTGAATCGTTTTCCATGAAGACCGTTTTTTCCCCACTGCACAACCGCCGTACCGCCACAACTGAGCTGGACGGTGGCATGCTTATCGCGCCCCACGAGAAGCCCTCCCGGGCGGAAACCATACTGAGCCGGGTCAAACAGGAACAACTGGGAGACGTCCTTCCGCCAGAAGACTTCGGCCTGGAACCGATTCTGCGCGTGCACACCCCGGATTACGTGAACTTCCTTCAAATCTGCTGGGAGGATTGGGAAGCCGAGAACAAACCCGGCGAGGCCATTCCCGCCGTCTGGCCGGGCCGGGGTATGCGGGAAAGGGTACCCAAAGACATCGACGGCCGCCTGGGCTACTACAGCTTTGCCGCCGAGACCTCGATCACCGAGGGTACCTGGGATGCTGCCTGCGCCTCAGCAAACGTAGCGCTGACCGCACAGTCACTGGTGGCCAACGGAGACCCTGCCGCGTTTGCACTATGCCGCCCACCCGGGCATCACGCCCATGCCGACCTGTTCGGAGGCTACTGCTTTTTCAATAACGCGGCTATTTCCGCCCAGGCATTTCGAGACCAGGGCGCCAAACGCGTGGCGATATTGGATGTCGACTTCCATCATGGCAACGGTACCCAGGCCATTTTCTACCAGCGCAGCGACGTCCTGACCATCAGCCTGCACGGCGACCCAGACCTGGTGTTCCCTCATTTTCTCGGGTTTGAGGATGAAACCGGCGAAGGCGACGGCAACGGCTATAACCAGAACTTGGTGTATCCACCCGGCACGCCCTTCAAGGTCTGGCGCGAAGGGCTGGAAACCGCGTGTCAGCGCATTACGGAATACCAGCCCGAAGCACTGGTGATCGCCCTGGGAGTAGACACCTTCGAGGACGATCCGATTTCCTTCTTCAAGCTGACGTCCGCAGACTACCTGTCGATGGGGGAGCGGCTGGCGAAACTGAACCTGCCCACCCTGTTCACCATGGAAGGAGGCTACGATGTGGATGCCATTGGCGTGAATGTGGTGAACGTACTGAAGGGTTTTGAACGCGGCCGGCTATGAGTCCGGCTCGTTCAGTTTGGCGAAGGCCTCCGGATAACGGCGCTTCATTCTCGCCAGGCGGAAGATGGTGATGAAATTGGTCACCACCACCATACCCTCTGCCAGCGTGCCACCGACAGAGCCAATCAGCAGGTTGTTCAACATCCAGCAGATCGCAGCAGCGGCCAGCGTCAGCCGCATGGGAATGCCGCGCAGCATGAACATACCGACGGTACCGAACATGGCCGCGCCAATGGCGAAGAAATCGACGGGCGTCCGCCAGGTCAGAGCCGCTGCCAGCAGGTTTACCGCGAGCACCGCCAGCATGACTTTCCAGTTGCCCAGATATCGCCGGGCCAGCACGATGCGGCCGATCACCAGCAAACTCAGCACCGCCGCCGTCCAACTGCCGAACAGGGCAAACTGAAGGGCAAAGGCCACATTCGCGGAGATCAGCAGCACCATCAAACGGTCATCCCGCTTGCTGGCAAAGCCGACAATGCAGAAGCCCAGTGCAATCAGGCTGACCGCCTGGCCCGCCATCTCTGTCAGGCTCATTCCCTCAAACATCGCGGGCAGCCCGACCTGGCATTTGATGGCTGCGGTTAACCCGGATCACCGCCTGCGGTAATCCGGGTCCGTCCAGCACTGCGGCAGGGATTCCCCGGAGGGGAAATTCAGGCCGGCCTTGTCGAAAAACTCCGGGTCCTGGGCTTCTTCACCAAAATGCAGACTGCCCTTCACGGTGGACTCGTTAGGATCAAACAGCGTTCTGGTATCCAACACCTCGATCATGTGTCCGGTCGATTTTTCGGCGAGAAACATAAAGCCCTCCCGGGTTTCCCCTGATGATGTGTAAAGCTATCTAGCTCGCTAACTCAATCTTCCTGAAGTCGAGTGTATTCTCTTTGGGCGAACCTTCAATGCCCATCACCTCAGCACGACGTTTCGTGACAATGTATACGAAGCAGCCGAAGTACAGCGCAATCACCAGCGCGCCCACCCACTGAATGCGCAGGAAGTCCAACTGGAACAGCAGCGTCAAACCACACATCGCAATCAGGTTACCGAAGTAATATTTCCACTGGCCCAGCCGGCTTGCGGTCAGGTTGAGATTGTCGGTGTAGAGCCGGATCAGCGAGTCCAGAGAGTTGATCACCATCAGGATACCCACCGTGATCATGGCTATGTTGATGTAGCTGGCGATGTTCAGGCCCTCAGCGTGGTAATGGTAGAGCACCGAGAACCAGGTACCGATGGCAATCGACGGAAACACCAGCATGGCGATCATCAACTGCCAGGTGCGCAGGCCACTGACAAAGCGCGCAGTGAACTGGCCGATCATGATGCTCCAGGAGAACCACCAGAACAGATAAAACTCGTGGTAGTCGTTCAACGGCAACATGAAGTGATGCAGGTTGCTGAAGTACTCACCAATCAACCCTGCCGTGCCAAAGAAGTCGCCGACACTGCCGTTGCCCGTCAGGAAGGCACGGCCCCACATTACCGCAATCAGCGCGATAAACAGCCAACTGGAACCCAGGCTGAGTATGCGCACATACTTGATTTTACTGCTGGAATAAACCGCCGCCGCAATCGCCGCGAAGACGATCAGGTAGAACGTAGGCACGACGGTTTCGCCGTCACCAATTTCCGGCAGATACCAGGGCAGGTTGACCAGCAACAGGAACGCAGTAAAGGCACAGGTGCCGATGATCACCACATTGTTGACCACTCGCACCAGCGGTATGTCGAAGAACTTCACCCGCGGCTCGATCACACAGAAGTAGAAGCAGGTAAGGAAGTAGAACCCCCAGATCAGAAAGGCCCAGAACCCGAACTCAATCGCCAGTGGGTTAGCAAAGCCGTATTCGGGGCTTTCCGTCAGGTTGCCGTAACCGGCAAATTCCGTCAGCGGAAACATGATCAGGCCGACGTCCAGGCCCGAGGTAAACAGAATGGCGATAAACGTGAAGGTGCGTACCGGCGTTACGCCGATGACTTTCAGGTCCCACCATTTGAACAGGATCAGCGCGATAGCCGCGAAAGTGAAAATCAGGCCTGTGGATAACCAGAGTGTCATACATGCCTCCAGTTTCTGGCATTACTTATTATATGGGACAACATGGGTGTTCCTCCTCTACTTTGAAGCACGTGTTCATTCGAATCGGACACAAACCCCCGCGTTGACGGGTCAACACTTAACTATCGCGCGCTCGGAACGGCACGGTTATCGCGCCGCAGCGACGATAGGTAAGTCCTGATGGTTTGCATAACTACCGGCGGCCATTGTGCCGCCGGGAAAGGTACTAGGCGGTCCCGCGTCTGGCCCCTCCGGGGCGTTGACGATCACGCCATTGCCCGTCCATCGCCACTGCGGCATCGGACGGATTCAGTGGCTCGACGCCACGAATAAGGTCAGCGGCACGCTCCGCCACCATGATGGTGGGGGCATTGAGATTGCCGTTGGGGATGGTGGGGAAGATGGACGAGTCCACTACCCGCAGGCCGGTGAGGCCATGAACCCGTGTGTCGGGACCTACCACTGCCTGGTCATCCATACCCATCTTGCAGGTGCAGGATGGATGATAGGCGCTTTCCACCGCCTGGCGGACAAAGGCGTCTATGTCTTCGTCACTCTGCACATCAACGCCGGGCTGGATTTCGGAGCCTCGATAGGCGTCCATCGCCGGCTGGCTGACAATCTCACGAGTCAGGCGCACGCAATCACGGAAGCCTTCGCGGTCATCCTCGTGCTGCAGGTAGTTGAACTGGATGCGCGGCGGCTGACGGGGATCGTCTGACTGCACATATACCGAGCCGCGGCTTTTCGGCTTGTTGTGGCCAACGTGCAACTGAAAGCCGTCGCCATCGAAGGCTTCTTTGCCGTCATAGCGCATGGCCGCTGGCAAAAAGTGATATTGCAGGTCCGGCCACTCGACGCCCGCCTTGGAGCGGATAAAGCCGCAGGACTCGAAGTGATTGGTGGCGCCCAGGCCGTCTTTCTTAAGCAACCAGCGAACACCGATCTTGAGCTTGTTCCACCAGTCGAGCTTGCCATTGAGAGAGACCGGCTGCTTGCAGCGGAACTGGAAGTAAAACTCCAAATGATCCTGCAGGTTACCGCCGACACCGGGCAGTTCGTGATTGACGGGGATTTCGGCCTGCTCCAGTACGCCGCGATTGCCAATGCCGGAAAGCTGCAACAGATGAGGCGAACCGATAGACCCGGCGGACAGGATCACTTCCTCTGACGCCGTAACGTCCACCAGCTTGCCGTCTTTCTCGTAGCGCACACCGGTGGCCTGTTTGCCTTCCAGCAACACCTTGTGCACCAGCGCGTGGGTGACCACGGTCAGATTGTCCCGCGCCATGGCGGGGCGCAGGTAAGCATTAGCAGTAGACCAGCGGCGACCATTCTTGACGGTCATGTGCATGGCGCCGAAACCTTCCTGGCGCTCGCCGTTGTAGTCGTCGGTGGCGAAATAACCGGCATCCACGCCCGCATCCACAAAGGCCTTGTAGAGCGGGTTCTGCATGTTGTTGCCGTTATTCACGCCCAGCGGGCCCTGGTCACCACGGTAGTCATCAGCGCCAAAGGCCCAGGTTTCCGCCTTCTTGAAATAGGGCAGGCAGTGGCGATAGTCCCAGCCCTCGGCGCCCTGCTCCTGCCACTCGTCGAAATCACGGGCATGGCCACGTACGTATACCATGCCGTTGATGGAGGAAGAGCCGCCCAGCACCTTGCCCCGGGGGCAGTGCATGCGGCGGTTATCCAGGTAGGGTTCCGGCTCGGTCTCAAACTGCCAGGCGTATTTTTTGGTGTTCATGGGGATGGACAGCGCCGTGGGCATCTGGATAAAGATGCTCTTGTCGCTGCCGCCGGTTTCCAGCAGCAGCACCCGGTGGCGGCCATCCTCGGTAAGCCGGTTGGCCAGCACACAGCCTGCAGACCCCGCGCCGACAATGATGTAATCGTAGTTCACTTCTTTCATACGCAACTCCTGACAACCCGCTTAAAAAGGGCTGTCTATGTCTTCCATGCCCACGTACACCGCCTTCAGTTGGGTGTAGTGGTCGAGTGTGACTCGGCCGTTCTCGCGGCCAACACCGGAGAGCTTGTAGCCACCCACCGGCATTTCCGCAGGCGATGCTCCGTAGCTGTTGATCCAGCAGATGCCAGCCTGGATGCGATGAATGACACGGTGGGCCCGACGAATGTCGCTGGTGAATACCCCGGCTGCCAGGCCCGTATCCGTGCTATTTGCACGGTCGATCACTTCCTCCTCGTCGGAGAAGGTCAGTACCGACATCACCGGCCCGAAAATTTCCTCGCGGCAGATGGTCATGTCATCGGTACAGTCGGTGAAGATCGTGGGCTCCACAAAGTAACCCCCGGGCGCGGAGGCCGGCTTCGCGGCCTTACCGCCGTGGCTGAGGGTGGCGCCCTCGGCAATGCCTTTCTCGATGTAATCCAGCACCAGTTGCTGGTGCTTCTGCGAGATCAATGCGCCAAAGTTGGTGTCCGGATCGGTGGGATCGCCCATACGTATATTGTTCAGTGTCCGCTCCAGCAGGCGGTCCATGAACTCCGAATAGATGTCTTCATGCACAAACACGCGCGTCCCGTTGGTGCAGACCTCGCCCTGGGTATAGAAGTTACCCAGCATGGCTGCGGACACTGCGTTATCGATGTCTGCATCGTCGAAAACGATCAGCGGTGATTTACCACCAAGTTCCATGGTGACGTCTTTCAGGGTGGAGGCAGCCGCGGTCATTACCTTCCGGCCAGTGCCGACTTCCCCGGTGAACGACACCTTGGCGATATCGGGGCTGTGGGTCAGCCAGGCACCGACATCACCCGCGCCCTGGACCACGTTGAACACGCCGGCCGGTACGCCGGCTTCGACAAAGATCTCCGCCAGCTTGAGGGCGCCCATTGGCGTTTCCTCCGAGGGCTTGAAGATCATGCTGTTGCCGGTAGCCAGGGCCGGGGCGGACTTCCAGCAGGCAATCTGCAGCGGGTAGTTCCACGCACCGATACCAGCGCACACGCCCAGCGGCTCACGACGGGTGTAATAGAAATCCCCGCCAAGGTCCTGCTGGTTGCCCTCTACCGAGGGCGCCAGCCCCGCAAAATACTCCAGGGTGTCTGCACCGGTTACCACGTCTACGACCTGGGCTTCCTGCCAGGGTTTGCCGGTGTCCTGAACTTCCAGGGCAGCCAGTTCGTCATTACGCTCCCGCAGCAACGCCACGGCACGCTGGAGAATACGGCCACGCTGGGCACCGGTCATCGCAGACCAGACCTTGAAGCCGTCCTGGGCGCTGTCTATCGCGGCCTTTTGGACAGCTTCATCGGCGATTTCCATTTCATAGATCACTTCGCCCGTGGCCGGATTCACAACCGGGAAGGTTTCACCGGAGGCATTGGCCATGGGCTGGCCGTTGATAAAGTTCTGATAACGGGGCAATTCAGTCATGGGATTCAAACCTGATCGTGTGAATTCGGGGTTAATTAAGGGCGGATTCGAGTGCGTTCAACGCAAATCGTTTACACAGCGTTTCCGCCGCCGAGAAGCCTTCCTGGGGATCGGTGCTCAGGGCACTTCGCAGCCAGAAGCCGTCGATCATCGACGCCAGCTGGCGGGCGGCTTCGGTGGCGGCC
Source organism: Marinobacter sp. UBA3604 (assembly GCF_002375325.1). Lineage (NCBI taxonomy): Bacteria > Pseudomonadati > Pseudomonadota > Gammaproteobacteria > Pseudomonadales > Marinobacteraceae > Marinobacter > Marinobacter sp. UBA3604. Next base: position 8,491 of record NZ_DFMB01000033.1, on the reverse strand, counting down.
TGTTTTGGCAAACGCTGGGCGAAGGAGTAACGGAGATTGCTGTACAGCCTGGCGTTGTTGATCTGCTGCAGGCGCTGCAAACCCGGCTCGTGCATGGAGCGGGCCCAGAAGCTGAGCCAGGTCTTTGCCGCCAGATCGGTACGCTGGAACTCGGAAAAGTTGGCTTCCACGATGCACTGAAGGCGTTGTTCCGGCGACCCGTCGGTGCGAGCCATCCGCTCCCGCAGCTCCTTCCCCAACTGGTCCAGCAAATAACGCAACGCGGCTTCGATCAGCCCCTGCTTACCGCCGAAATAGTGGCTGATGATGCCGGACGACATGCCGGCACGACGGCTGATGGAGATGATGGTGGTGTTCTGCAGCCCCAGCTCGGCAATAGACGCCATGGTGGCATCAATCAGTTGCTGCTTTCGGGTGTCTTTCACGCCAACAATCGGCATCGCGCTTCCTGTCCGTTTTATTAATTGAACGTTCAATTAAAATAAAGTGTACAGAAAGTAATCGAACCATTCAACCTGGCCTATGTGCACGGAATAGACGTCCACAAAAAAAACCCGCTATCCAGAAGCTGGACAACGGGCGGAATTTGTAGCCAGTCTGTTTCGAGAAGCTCTCGACTTCGGACTGACTGCTACTCGACCAGCACCTGCCAGCCAACATTCGGCGTCGCGCTACCCGTTAATGCAACCGTTGTAATAGTCCCGTTTCGACCTGCAGCACTACCAACAATGTCTTCAAAGGTCAGAACCTTTTCGAAAGTAGCTAGCTCATCGACCTCTACAGGAGCTCCAGCAGGGCAAAATCCACCGCTCCCGTCGATCTCTCTGACTGTCCCGTTTAACACAATGGCATCCCCCGCCTGCATCACAAACGTCTGGTCTGCATAACTGCCGCTAAAGTAGAGAGTCGCAAGGTTCCCGACTTCAATGTAATTGCAGGCCGGTGCTTCCACTAACACGAAAGAAGAGTTATCGGTGAATTCTCTTGTGTTTACGACAACTCTACCTGGATAACGATCGCCGCCTCCCTGGGCATAAAATGTCCAATCCCATTCGTTGTCACTGCCAGCAGCATTCAACGATAAGAAAGTGTAGCGAAGAGTGACCACTGCATCGGGAACAAACGGATTGCTGCTCGCTGCCCTTTCCTGACCGTCATTACGATTGTCATCATCCGTATCGGGATCTGTCGGATCCGTTGGCTCAGGATTCAATCCGCCGCGATTCACCTCGTCACCATCGTTCACGCCATCAAGATCGGTATCAGCCAGCAATGGGTTGGTGTAAAACGTACTTGCGGTCGAGCGGCCAGGGATAAGCAGGAGAAAACCCTCTTGCGTTTCTGCTTTATCCGACAAGCCATCCGAATCGCTGTCGGAAAGTAACGGATTGGTTCCCAGGCCCCCGGTCGAGCTCGGGAAATCCAGAACCGGATAGAGCTGCCCAAGCTCGGCATACTTTCTCAGGTCATTCACTTCCTCGTAGTCAGACAGTCCGTCACCATCAGTATCCTGATTATTGGGGTCGGTCCGCAGGTCCCGCTCAATCACATCCGGCAAGCCGTCGAAATCGGTATCGGGCAGCGACGGGCTCGAATTAACCTGACGGCCTATGGCTCCGTTCACGCTCACCACCCATCCCAGCGTGTCTTCTTCCCGATCTGAAAGACCATCGAGATCGGAATCGATGAAGTCAGAACCGTCAAACTCGGTCGGGTTCGACCCCAGCGCCAGCTCCAGGCCGTCTACAAAAGTATCCGCATCAGTATCCCGTCGCAACGGGTCACTGACCAGGCCCTCAATAGCAGGGCGAACTCTGTCATCACCTTTGGTGACACTATCAATCAACTGATTGTTTCCAGGAAGAATAACAACACTTTCCGGATAGACAGGGTTGCCTGAAAACACGCGCTGAATATCGTCACCATTCTTTAACGAATCGGCAATTCCGTTGCCACCATCCACGATCGCCAGTCCAGCATCAAACCCCTCAAGCTCGATGAAGTCCGAAATGGCATCCCGGTCGGTATCCCGCTGAGTCGGGTCCGTCGCCGGCGGGATGCTGTTGATCGATTCGTAAAGATCGTCGCCCGCCAGGCTGGTTGTCAGAATGTTATCCGTACCAGGACCAACCACCGCCGTACCATACGCCACGATGGCCCCCACCGGCACCAACTGCTCATCGGTATCGCTCGCCTGGCTCTCTGCTACACCATTTCTGCCGGCAATAATGCCAATGGCCTGATCTATGACCACAGGGTCTCGTTGTAAAAATGCACACAAAGCGTCCGTTCGGGAGTCATTCGCCTCGCAGTAACGACGCAAGTCCTGCTCAACTGGGTCGAGCAACCCGTCGCCATCGGTATCCCGAAAGCGCGGTGATGAGAAGGTTTGCCTCAGGTTGCCGCCGTCCACTGCAACCTTCCAGCCCACATTGATTTCTGCGAAATCTCCCAGGCCATCCCGGTCGGTATCCCTGGAATCCGGGATGCCGTCGCAGAAAGGCTCCGGCAGCGGGCACCCTCCGGCCACATCCGGATCAAAACCTTCCCCAAAGGAACCGTTGACGTAGTTGTCCGTTCCGCTGTCCGTGGATCCTGACAGGAACTCGTTGCGGGCAAACAGACCATCCCCGTCCAAGTCTTGCAGAAACGCCAGAAACAGGTCGTTGCCCGCTTCCACCAGAATTTCATTGAAATCCGCTGCAGGCGGTAGGCTTTCAGCCGTCAGTACGACCCAGCCCCGGTTCAAGTCACCATTGCGCATGGTGTTAATGCGCACCAGTTGTTCCGGTCCGCTACAGGCATTGACCGGTTCCACAACCGGAACCAGGCACCGAACGTCTGAGTCGCCTGCCTCGCACCCGCAGTCTGCAGCGACCCGACACACGTCACCCGCTTTGTTGGAGCTAACCGCACAAGTGCGACTGGTCTCATAGCCACTCACAAACTCAACTTGATCGTCGCCGAAGCGCCCCGTGTCCAATCTGCCGTTGGCTCCTGGACCGATCACCAGCGTTCCGATACTTAAACCGGTGGTATCTCGGGGCACAATCTGGACATCGTCCCCCTGAGCCAGACTGTCGGCGCGTTTGTTCAAACCTGCAACAATGCCGCTGGCGACATCAGGGTTGAGGATTAAATCATCGCCTGCAGGTCGGCTGTCCAACCACCCATTCGGACCAACAGTAACCACCGCCTCTCCATTAAACTGGGTGACGATGTCGTCGCCGCCCACCGATGTCGGATTATCGGTGTCAAGAAGACCATTAACACCGGAAACGATTCGGTCAAGCGTGGTGTCGTGCCGCGGAACGTCCATGATAGCCTCCAGCACATAACCAATCGGCAAACCGATCGCGTCGCCATTTGGGGCATAACCTCCCAGATACCCGCCACCGGAGACCCCCCCATCATCCAACACACCGCTGGTTGCGACCAGATAATCCGTTGCTGAATCTGCATCGCCAAAATCTAGCGCGATACGGGCGGTGCGGTCGCGGGCCACTTGGTTGATAAAGGTATAGGTACGGCCCAGTTCATCGGTCACCCGGTAATTGGCCACTCGAAAGACCAAGCCGTCCGGCTTGCGCATTATGTCCTCAACTAGGTTCGGGAACACTTCACGGCTGGCGAACAAAAATGGTCCGCGCTCGGTGCTGAACGCCCCCAGGCTAACACTCAGTGGCGTCCCTGAAATTAGCTCTGAGTTCGACACCAGCGTAGCGACCGGCAGGAAGTTGGTCCTACTACCGACTTGTTGCAACACCGTAATTTCAATATCGCTCACGTTAAAAGGAACGTTGCCAAGATTGAGAATCGACAGATCAACATCAATCCGGGCCCCGACGACTTCCCTCGCTACCGTATTGGTAGTGGACAGCTCTGCCCCCTTGACCAGGGAGTTCTCGTAAACTTCCTGGCTTTCCTGCGCCGACTCGTCGTCCGTGGCCACCGTGCTGGACGCACTGTAACCGCCAGTAACCGTCAGCTCAGCGCCACCACTTAAGTTATTGCTACTCCCGCCGAAGAAATTGCCACTTCCAAGTCCCGCCCGAAGTGACGCCTCGACGCCCCACTCCGTGGTATCACTGCTTGAACTTGTAAACGAAGTGCTCTCGCTGGTCGCCAGCGTCGAATTGGAGCTTGACTCCTGGGAGATCACTTCGCCGGTCTCGTCCGTGTAGCTGTAGCGCTCGTCAATCTGCAGTCGAACATTCCCCACATCAATGCGCAGTTTGGGCAGGTCCGCAAGCAGTGGGTTCCGGTTCAACTCAAACAGTTCGGTATAGTCAGAGAGTTGGTCACCGTCGGTATCAGCAAGCAGTGGCGATGTCTTCAAGTCGAAGTGTTCGAAGCCATCCTGCAAGCCATCGTTGTCAGAGTCCTGCGCAAACGGGTTGCTGAAAATAGTGTTGAGTTCGAGGTTATCATCGAGGCCGTCGCCATCGGTGTCGGTGGCGCGGGGGTTCATGCCGTACTGCAGTTCCGCGCCATCACTGACACCGTCGCCATCGGTGTCGGCCACGTCCGGGTCACTGGTGACCTGGCGTTCTACGATGTCGCCGTTGGCCATCTCAATGATCACGGTATAACCGCTCTGTTCTTCGTTGTCGTAGAGGCCATCGCCGTCGGTATCAACCAGCGTACCGGCGTCCGGCCCGGTGCCGGCAAAGGTGGTACTGTTGGCGACAATCACATCGAGGGTGCCATTAGCGACACTGAACGACTGGCCGTTAATATCCCGGACGTTGCCCACCGTCACCCGGTAGGTCAGCGAATTCTGGGAACGGGTGGTCAGCACAACGGCACTGCGATCAGCGCCGGAGAATTCAGCAGAGACAACCGTCAGGCCACTGGCTTCAGGATTAACGTTTTCCTGGCCAATCGCATAGTTGGCCGGGTTGATGGCGCTTATTCCCATTGGCTTGTTGAAGTCAATCACCACACCAGTATTGCCAGACGAGCGCGCGCTGGTCACTGCAGGAGCCGTGGACGCTGCCGTATTGCGGGAAAGGCCTGAGAAATTCAGGTTACTGGCGGACGCAAGCAGTGGTAGAGCGCTCACCTTGCCAGAAACGCCGGTCAGCGTGACGGTGTAGGGCACATCGTCCTGCGGCCCGGTGGTCAGAATCACGCTATCACCGGAAGCGCCCATAGTGGCCGCCAGAATCTCCAGCGTTTCGCCCCCTGGCGTTTCAATCCGGTAGTTTTCCAGAAAGCCCGCATTGTCTGACACCGGCTCATTGAACAGCACCTCGACCACCGTATCGCTCAGGGAGGCGACGGACTCAATGATCGGCTCATTTGTGCCGTTGCCGGTGAACACCGTTGCCGGATCATCCACGCCCACCAGATCGAACTCCAGGGTGCCGTTGGGCACCAACTGGAGGTCTGACCGGGCGGGGGCAATCTCAAGAAGCACCGTTCTGCCATCTGCCGCCATGTTTGCCGCAACAACCGGCGCAGAGTTTCCGTTGGAGAGTACAACGTTGTAGTTTTTTATGTTTTCAGCCGCGTCTTCGGAGGCCGCCCGTTCAAACGTCACCTCAACATACCGCTGGCTGAGCGATTTGACGTCGCTGACCGGTGGAAGCTCCTCGGCATTCGGTTCAATCTGGCTTGCTGAATCTGTGTCATCATCGCTACTGCTGCCACCGCAGGCGCCGAGCAGGAGCACAAACGCCAGAACCGTCAGGCGGGACAGTTTCTTCCAGACTCCAGGGGATAAAACAGGGCCAGACCGGGCATACCCGGCCTGCATTGATCCGTTGCCGCTATTCACAGTGGGGGTGTTCATCATCGCTCCGAGTTCCGTTCAGCGTACGCTGGTATGGTTCGGAGCTGATGCAGCCATAATTACGGCAGACCAAGCTCAACAGACTGAACGATACCTTCGTGTTTATGGTTGTTGTTAACAATTTGTAACTAAACAAGTATCCGTAAGGAGCGCGAACGAATCATTAGCCATAAGCGCTAATTTCAACGGAATAGGGGTATTTGCCAGCGTATTTGCTACACTTCTGCTCAGTTTCGATGGCCCAGATCAGGCGATTGCTATGAAGATACTCGTCGTGGACGACCACCAGCTCTTTATCGACGGCATCTGGCACGTTCTCCAGAAAATTCATCCCCAGCCTGATATCACCGAAGCAAGCCGTGCCGAGCAGGCCATTGCGCAACTCGAGTCTGACGAATCATTTGATCTGGTACTGATTGATCTTGTGATGCCGGGACTTAATGGCCTATCGATTATTCAGAGAATGCATGAGCAGGGGATCTGGTATCCCGTCGTCGTGGTATCCGGCGAGGAATGCGCCCGAACCATCAAGACGGCATTGGAAATGGGCATCCTCGGGTTTATTCCCAAGAGCTACAGCAGCCAGAAAATGCTGGCCGCGCTGGCCTGCGTACTGTCAGGTGACACCTACATTCCACCCGGCATCCAGAAACAGATCGATACCCTGAAACCAAGACGGACGCCGCTCGCCGGCAATATCACCAGACGCCAGCGCCAGGTTCTGGAACTGATGGCCAGGGGCTATTCCAATCGCCAGATTGCCACCGCGCTTTTCCTGACCGAACACACCGTCAAAGCCCATGTGGGCTCCCTGCTACTTGAGCTGAATGCGGTCAACCGCACCGATTGCGTTCATATCGCCAGAACACGGGATCTTATCGAACGCTGAACCGCAGGAGCCAGGCCGCTATGTCTGCACTGGACATTGAGGAACGCATTACGTTTGAGTCGCTCTCTCCGTATTTTCCAAGTCTGCGCAGGTGGTCGATCGTAACCGCGATCGTGCCACTCACAGTCGTGATCGTTCTATGGCCCCGCAATGAAGCAACGCTCTTGATTGGCTGGTTTTTGGCTGCAATGGCGGGCATTTACGCGAAATACCTGTTATCCCGGCACTACCAGTTACACGCCTCACGAGACAAGAGCGCCAGCAAGTGGCACGTGGGGCTGCTTCTGAGCACCGCCTTCATGGGTTCGCTTTGGGTAATTGCGACTTTTGCGTTTTTTGATGAACATTCTGCTCCTCACCAGGTGTTCATGATTACCGTTGCTGTGACGCTTGGCATCGGTTCCATTACCTCCGGTACGCACTGGCTGCCGCTATACTATGTGTACGGCGTCCCCATTCTGATCGCATTGATACTGAGATTGGCCTTCGTCGGCAGCCTGCCTTACCTTGCACTCGCGTGCCTTATGGTGCTGGCCTTGCTGACGGCGATAAACATCGCAAAGCAGCTCAACGCCACCGTTCGCTCGGAAATGCGATTGCACTATTCCAGCGCTGATCTCGCCCGTGAGCTGCAACACAAGACCAGAGAGGCCCAGGAGGCTGTGTTCGCCAAATCGCGAATCCTCGCTACAGCAAGCCATGATCTGCGCCAGCCATTACACGCCATCTCGCTGTACATTGATGCACTAAGAGATACGCCAAAACACAACCGACAGGAAGGCAATCGGATTTTTCGACGCCTGGATACCTGTCTGGGCATACTGAGAAAACAGTTTGACGGCATTCTTGATATTTCGAGACTGGACGCCAACGCCGTGCAGCCGGAACCCTATCACTTTGACATTGCAGAGTGTCTCGAAGGATTAGAGCGCGAATACCGGGAGGAAGCCAGGAACAGGCACCTTAGCCTGCGTATGCATTCATCAAGAACCGTCGTTTATTCCGACCGCGCGCTGCTGGAGCGCATCCTGCGAAACCTGATAACAAACGCTCTGCGCTACACCAACACCGGTGGCGTACTCATTGCCTCCCGACGACGCAAAGACCACGTCCTCATCCAGGTGATCGACACCGGCTCAGGGATACCGCCGGATAAGCAGGAAACGGCGTTCATCGAGTTTCAGCAACTGGACAATGCAGGCCAGGAACAGGAAAAAGGACTCGGGTTCGGCCTGGCCATCGTACGCAGGTTGTGTGAATTGCTGGGCCTCCCGCTTTCACTACGATCCAGGGTGGGGTACGGATCCACATTCGAAATCCGCTGCCCTCTAGGAAGCGAGGCCCAGGCAGAGAATCATGTCAAGCACGATGCCAACCATCCCCACGCGCACGACAGGCAGAAACTCGTGCTTGTCATCGACGATGACCCTAGCGTTCTGGATGCCATGCACACACTGCTATCCCGCTGGGGTCTCACCGTGATTGTGGCTGAATCACTCGTTGATATGCTTCAAAAAATGCCCGAATCACAAACCGCTCCGGATCTCATCCTGACCGACCTGAGCCTGCTTAAAGGACCCGACGGCATTGGAATCATTAGCCAGTTGAGAGATCATTTTCGCACCAATATCCCCGGCGTGCTTATCAGCGGCACCACCGATCCGGATAAACTGAAGCAGGCCAGATCCAGTGGTTACCGGCTGGTGCAGAAGCCCATTAATCCCAGTGAGTTGCGCAGCCTTGTTCAACATCAGTTATACGCTCACAACTGACGTTTCGGGACGCCCATAAAAAAGGTTCATCGC